>NZ_RDSM01000002.1:0-355378 GCF_004115155.1 Granulicella sibirica | reverse complement strand
CGTCGCGGCGAACATCTTCGAAGCCGGAACGCCACCGGCCATCGTCCAGATCAGCCCCGTGCCCGCCCATGCCATGCACGAAAGAAAGTTACGACGATCGATGCCATCCTGCGCCATCGTCTCGTCCGGTTGAGTCGCCATGTCTGCGGGTGTACCGTGTTTCTTCATCGGATAAATCCTCCGCAGACCAGAACCACGCGCACCGCAATTTATTCCGAAATAAATCCACGGAATAAAATCGCCACAATCTCGTTCTTATCCATGAACCGGAGGAAGAAGACCCGCAGCTCATGACCCTTCTGCCATGGAGACGCGAAGCCACTGTCAACAAGCCCAGGCCCTCAGGCTTTGAGGACCTCGTGACTCCCCTGCTTCCCGCCCTCTACAACCACGCCTCCTGGCTCGCCCGCAATCCGTCCGACGCCGAAGACCTCGTACAGGAGAGCTATCTCAAGGCCCTTCGCGGCTTCTCTGGATTCGAGTCCGGAACCAACTTCAAAGCCTGGATCTTTCGCATCCTGCGCAATACCTACCTCACCTCGCGCACCGGCCTCGCCGCCCGCCGCACCGTCGCCCTCGAAGACGAACTCAGCGAAGCGCAAGGGCTCTACCCCGAAGCCGCGATCGATCGCGAAACCCCCGAAATCCTTCTCCTCCGTCTCAGCGACCGAGCCGCTGTCGAAGCCGCCATGGAAGCTCTGCCTCCGCCTCTGCTCGAAGTCATCCTGCTCTGCGATGTGGAAGAGATGAAGTACAAGGAGATAGCAACCGTGTTGGAGATCCCGATCGGAACCGTGATGTCGCGGCTGTCGCGAGCGAGACTTGCCCTCAGAACCACCCTGCAAGCCACATCCGCAGCAAAGGGGGCAAGAGCATGAGCAGACACCTCACCGAAACCGAACTCAACTCCCTGACCGACTCCGCCCTCACACCCGATCAGGCAATCGAAGTCCATAAGCATCTTGCGGAATGCCCCACCTGCACCAGCGCCGCCCTCACACAAATGCTTCTTAAATCAGCGACCGCAAGAGCAGGCCAACGCTACCCCACGCCTACAGGTCTCAGCGAACGCCTCCTCAGCACCCCCACCGAGCGCCCACACCTCCGCACTTCCCCATCGAGCACCTCCGCCTGGTTCGCCTGGGCCACAGCCGCCGCCGTCTTGCTCGTCTCCGTACTCGTCGGCTCCTTCCAGTACAGGACGACGCAGCGCACCCAAAGCAACGCACTCCTCTCCGAAGTCTGCGATCAACACATCAACGCCCTCGCCTCCACCGCTCCTCCGCAGGTCATCTCCACAGATCGTCACACCGTCAAGCCATGGTTCCAGGGAAAGATCCCCTTCACCTTCAACCTGCCCGAGATCCTCCCCGAGGGCGCCACACTCGACGGAGCCAACCTCACCTACCTCGAGCACCGTCCCGTCGCCCAACTTCTCTACAGCATCGGCAAGCATCACGTCTCCGTCTTCGTTCAGGAGAAAGAAACCGCCAGCCATCCCATGCAAGCCGCCGAAGAGCGCTCAGGCTTCCATCTCCGCTCCTTCACCTCCGCCGACCTCGAGTTCACCGCCATCAGCGACGTCGACGCCCCTCGCCTCGAATCCCTCACCGCCTCCATTCGCAACGCCCAGACTCCCAACTAACCCAGCCGCTCCTGCAACAACCCCATCACCGCCACTTCTTCCTGCCTTAGCTCATGCTTCTCTATCTCCTGTTCCACCCTCTGCTTCACCGTCTCCCGCATCGACCCACTCAAATAGCACTCCAGCACCGCCGGATGCACATAGCACTTCCGGCAAACCGAAGGCGTATTCCCCAGCTTCTCCGCGACCGACTCAATCGCCCGCACCACGTTCGTCTTGGCCTGCCTCTCCGTCTCAAACGCCTCGAACTCCCGCAGCATCATGCAAGCCAACACCGTCCCTGCCCAGGTCCGAAAATCCTTCGCCGTAAAGTGCTCCCCCGATATCTCCCGTAGATACTCATTCACATCCCCCGAATCGAGCGAGTGCCTCATCCCATCGTGGTCGACATACTGAAACAGCTCATACCCCGGAACATCTAGGCACCTCTTCACGATCTTCGCCAGCCGCCGGTCATTCACGTCGATAGAATGCTTCACCCCGCTCTTGCCCGAGAAAGCAAACGTCACCGTCGATCCATCGACATTCACATGCTTGTTCCGCATCGTAGTCAACCCGTAAGACTTGTTCTCCCGCGCATACTCCTCGTTCCCCACCCGGATAAACGTAGTCTCCAGCAGCCGCACGATCGTAGCCAGCACCTTCAAACGCGGCAATCCCGGCAGCTTCAAATCATGGTCCACCCGCGCCCGAATCGCCGGAAGCGCCTTCCCGAACGCCATCATCCTCTCGTACTTCGCTTCATCCCGAACCTCTCGCCACCGCGGATGATACCGGCTCTGCTTTCGCCCCTTGGCATCCCTCCCCGTGGCCTGCAGATGCCCGTTCGCCGACGAGCAGATCCACACATCCTCCCACGCCGGAGGAATCGCAAGCGATTTGATCCGCCCCAGCGTCTCCTTATCCCTTACCGGCATCCCGCCGGTCCCAACATAGCGAAACCCCTTCGCCGCCTTCTTCCTCCCGATCCCCGGTCGGCTGTCGTACACATACCGCAGCCCCGCATCCCTCGCCGACTGAACCGGATCGACAACAACCTCAACTGACTCCATAGCCCGACGTTCCCTCTGCCCTGGTTCCTGTGATGCGAAGCCCCACCTTGGAAGAAGCAGCCCGCACCCTCCAATTGCAGCAACTTGCAACATCGATCCACATCCACAAGAATGATCTCGACCAGATGAAAAAGCTCATAGCCGCACTCCTCTTCCTCGCACTCCCCACCTTCCTCCATTCCCAAGCCGACAAGGCAACCACAACCGGGGGCATCCTCCAATCGATCCAGAACGGCACCCTAACCTCCTCAGGCGACCACCTTCGCCTCACCCGCAAAGACCACGCCGCCCCAGTCGAACTACTCTTCACCACCTGCCAGGGAGTAGGCGTCACCCGCGAAGACAATCAGTGGTGGATCCTCCCCATCAGCGCTCCCGGCGCGAACATAGAAGCCAACCACTCCCTCTGGATTCTCCCCCTGGACGCTAAGTCCGATTCCAACGTCCGATCCTGGAACCTCGACCTCCCAAGCGGCACCGCCAGCGCCACCAAAACCGGCACCGGCCTCAAGGTCCTCCTCAACACCGACACCATCACCATCCACAAAGCCGAAGCCCGACCCCACAGCGACCCCTTCGGCAACCGCTTCTCCTTCAAGATCGACTCCGGCCCCGAACTCGAAGACGCCCTCGCCGGCTTCTACTGGGGCACCATGCTCCCGTCCGTCGTCGAGAAGACCATGGCCGCCCACTTCCCCTACAGCAGCGGCTACGTCCTCAGCACCCTCAAGATAAGCTCCTACGCCGGCTCCTATCCCGCCGTCGACCACGAGTTCCAGATCAAGGGCCGCCTCGCCGTCGGCTCCGAGGCTGACCTCGACATCGTCCGCCGCATGATCGAGCTCCAGTTCAAGCTCATGAACGACGACCCCGAACACCTCTCCCGCGCTCCCACCTCCGTCCAGCCCGACGGCCGCCGCGAATACCACATCCGACGCAACAGCATGGACAACCACGTGAACGCCGCCATGTTCCCCCTCACCGGGAACATCGAAGTCCTTGAAGAATCCTGGCACTACTACGAGTCCCGCAAAGACATCGCCTGGCTCCGCGCCAACATCGCCAACCTAGAGAAAGCCGCCGCCTGGACCCAGGCCAGCATCGACCAGTACGGCCGCGTCTGGTCCGACGTCTACTACGAAGATCAGGTCATGAAAGACGGCCGCGAAACCGAAGCCCAGGCCTTTGCCGCCTACACCTTCGACTTACTATCCCGCATGGAAACTGTCTTAGGTCGAACAGCTCAGTCGGCTAACTACACCGATATCTCCAGGAAGATAGCCAAAGTCCTCATCGAGCCCCTACCCATGGGTTACTGGGACGAAAAGAACCAGCGCTTCATCGACTGGGTCGACCGCAACAGCAAGGTCCACGACCACACCCAGCTCCTCCCCAACGTCCTGCCTGTCGCCTTCGGCTACGCGACCCAAGCCCAAACCGCAGCCATCAACAAACTCATCGAACAAAACGCCACCCAGTTCGAACGCTTCCCCAGCTTCCTCTCCGCCAACATAGCCGCCTACGATCACTCCGAGATAGGCGACGGCGGCCCCTACGACCTCAGCGCCGCCGGCCGCTACTGGTATTGGGATGCCGCTTACCGCCAGTCCCTCAACCAGAACGACTTACTCCTTACCCAGCTAAAAACCGTAGCCGCCGAAGCCGCCAGGGATAACTACTTCATGGGCGAACGCTACGATATGGACTACGTCTACTACATCGACGGCAAGAACGCCCACGGCGCCGAGCAGTACTACGAGTACCCCAACGTCTACTCCGCCGTCCTCATCGCAAAGTACCTGGGCCTCACCATCCCCGCCGACGCCGACGTCTCCATCGCCCCCCACCTCACCACCTACGGCAGCATCGAATTCAACACTCCCGAGTACGCCCTCCGCTACACCTACGACGCAACCGGCTTCACCATCAAAAACCTCTCCACCAAACATCGCCGCTTCAAGGTCGATCTATCCGCCCTCGGCAAAGCAACCACGCACTACAAACGAAACGGCAAGCCAACGACAGCCATCGACCTATCCCCACAAGAAGAGGCCCACTGGATCCCCGCAAGCTGAGCCGCTGCTATCGGCACCCGTAACGAAATCCCGAAAAATATCACCATCCAGTAAGCCCACCCATGCGTTAGCTCATGGTGGCGACCCCACGATGACCACGGAGTAATCAGGACCAACCATGCCCACCCATCCAAACCTCTACGTCTCCGGCCGTTTCCTGCACACCCGCTTCGGCACCAAGCTCATCCTTCGCGGCATCGATCTCCCCCTCCTCGACGACTGGAACTTCCCCGGCTCCGACTACCTCGACGCCGTCGCCCAATCCAACGCCAACGCCGTCCGTATCCAGTGGTACGTCGACTACGGCCAGGCCGCCCGTCCGCCCTACTCCCTCGCCGACCTCGACACCTTCCTCCACCGCTGCGCCGCCGCCGAGATGGTCCCCATCCTCATGCTCGCCGACCTCACCTGCGCGGCCGACACCTCCCAGCTCAACCCCCTCCTCGTCGCCTGGTGGACCAACCCCGACGTCGTAGCCGTCCTGCAAAAGCACGCCCGCTATCTCATCATCAACATCGCCAACGAGGTCGGCTTCTACCACTGGACCGGCGACGACCCCACCGTCCTCGACACCTGGCTCGCCGACTACACCACCGCCATCACCAGCATCCGCGCCGCCGGCCTCAACGTCCCCCTCATGATCGACGCCACCGACTGCGGCTCCTCACTCGACATCTTCCTCACCGTCGGCGCCCAGCTCATCGCCGCCGACCCCCAGCACAACATCCTCCTCAGCGCCCACGCCTACTGGGCCGGCTACGACGGCCTCAGCTTCATCAACCAATGCGTCACCGCCGGCCTCCCCATCCTCTTCGGCGAGATGTCCAACATCCAGGACGGCGACACCGACGACACCTACTTCTCCCTCGACGAAAACCGCACCGACCCCAACCCACCCGCCCCCAACGGCTTCACCTACCAGGCCCTCCTCGCCGCCGCCTTCCATCACGAGATAGGCTGGCTAGCCTGGTCCTGGGGCCCCGACAAAAACTCCGACCGCCAGCTAAGCACCGACGGCACCTTCCCCAACCTGACCCCCTGGGGACAGGACTTCCTCACCAACCCAACCTACGGCCTGGCCACCCACAGCCACCGCTACAAACTCCTCTAACAGAGCGGGGATCGACCCCGTTCCGTCCACTCGCAACGCTCCTTTCCTCCCCTCAACGTCGCCGCGCCAACTCCCGTTCAAAGCTCCGGAGCCATCCGGTATAGCACGCTCACCACCCTTACCCCCGTCAGCCCCACCACCGGAATCGACTCCGAATAAGACCCCGAATCCGCATTGAACCCACCCCCATGCAGGCAGATCAGCGCCCGGTCCGTATGCTTCACCCCCGACGGCATCACCTCGCGCACCCGCACCCCGCCACCACGCCATCCTTCACCGACACCGCAAACATCGTCAGCAACTCATCCCGATGCCGAGCCTGCGAGACATCCAGCATCGCCCGCCTCTGCTTAATCGTAGAAGGCACATTCGCATCCACCGCCAAAGGCCGACTCAACCACGCCCTAGCCTCCGCACTAAGCCCCTGCGGCAAAGGCACCACCCGCATCATCCGCACCGTCCCATCCGCCTCAGTCACCGCATGATTCGCCGTAATCTTAGCCGCAGGGTTCTCCTGCCCTAACGCTATCGAAGCAACTGACAAAACTCCAAGCAAAGCGCAACGCATCATCGGTCAAGTCTCCGCCAACTACTATCGCAGATTCGGCCTTCTTATGAAGGAACCGCTGAAGGACGGCGACGTGAAGCGCTTGGGAAACTAGCCTGCGACTGCGTTGCAGTTGTCTCTTGGTTGTCACTCCCGAAGGGAATCTGCTGTTTCCTTGCATTTGCAGTTGTACTTGAATCTGCGCGATCACTGAAGAGAACGGCGTTTATCAGTACTGATGCTCTGAGATCAGCTCAAATTCTTGCTCGGTGAGCGCATTGGCCTTGAAGTCATCAAAGCCTTGCCGACGAAGCTCCTCTAGCCATTAGTTGAAGCATTCATCCAGCTGGTCAACACTCCAAATTTGCTTAGCAAGAGCAAAGTAGAACTCGCTCCGGAGTGCGATTGCCGCCGCGTTCGCAATCGGGATATGGTCAGAGAATATTCCGCTCGTCTGCGAAAACTTTGTCCAGTTGGGCTGGTTCAGATAGAAAGACGGAGTGAGAGTCTGAGCGAGAATATTCTCATTAGAATACCGGGCCAGCTTGACCGTGTAATCCATGTCCTTCATAGAACGATTTCTTCCGCGTGGAAGCAGGATGAGGCCGCCTATCGAATTTCGAACAATCTCAAATTCTGATTTGGATGCAAAGGGCGATTGGCTCGCGGCTTTGAGCTCTTCATTGACCTTCTCAAAAGCGTTCGGCAAGAGATGCTCCACGTCAAACGTTTTGTCATTCTTCGTTCTGTCAATGTATGCGGCAAAGCCGACTGATGTTCCTAATTCCATACAGTCTTCAAGTTCATCGGTCAGGCGCGACAGGAGATGAAGTAGATCTTGGCGCTTTAATTTGTCATAAGTAGCAAGCTTGATTGAGTCTAACTGGTCTTTTTCGGCGACGATAAGCTGATGGAGTTTAGATTTCAGATCGGCTAGCGGCAGGTCCCGTACTTGCTTGGCAATGTCGAAAATGATGTCGCGAATGTTGTCATATGTGTTCTCTTTGCCGTTCAGTATGCGAACGGTAGCGAGATAATCCAAGTAGAAGCTAATCGCTCTAATTTTCTTCGCTGCAACCGTTTGAGTATCGTCTTTTCTGACAGAACTCAGTATCACCATGGCTTGAAGCGTTAGACCCCGCGCTCCGTTGTAATAAACGTGTGGCAGGTCGTCGGTTGCGGTGCGCTCCGCAAGCTTTATCTGAACGTATAAGTCTACGTAGTAGGGCAATGATTCCGTAATTAAATTTGAAAAATCGTCACTGTTGGAGAGGGGTACTTCCTCTTTGCGATCCATAAGCCACCTATGATAACTATCGCCAACTACCTCAAAGTCTCCCGGAGAAGCGCCGCTCTTCTTGCCGCGGATGGTTTTGGCATATTTAGATCGAATCCATGTCTTGAAGAAGTTAGAGTCTTCGTCACTGCCCAAATCCTTAAGTTTTTCATGGACTTGGTCCAGATCTCATGAGCCTTACGGTTGTCTCCGTCGTTATGGATGCTAGATAGCAAAAACCCCTTCAGCAGATCTATCGGGCTGAGCTTCAGGCCCCGATCATTCATGGTCACGAAAACCTTATGACCGTCCTGCTCTCGCGGGACACCGATTTCAAAGAGGTAGACGCATTCGGTTAGATAGTCAAAGAATTGCGGTAGTAATGCAGTGTCGATGATTTCGTTCGCCATTAGGACATCAATTTTTTGAAAGAGCTCCCAGAGTTGCAGCGTTCCAGAATCTTTGTTCGGAATTGAATCCACGTCGGCTGCTAAATCGTCGATGTCAAGCGGACCGTCGATGAGCAACTCGAAGAGCTTTTTCCGAGGTGCATCCATATCTAAATTGAACTCACTTTCACCTGCGACCCGCCTCCTGATCGGTTGTTCTAGCGATGAGATGCCGGAATCGGGTGCCTTGCGCGAGAAGCGTTGAGCCCAGCACAGGAGCATGCTTAACGTCGTTATCCGCTGCTGACCATCTACGATGGCCTTGCCACCCTTTTCGACTGGAGTCGTAATTATCGTGCCGAGAAAATAAGGTTCGTACCCTAGAACGTCCCGTCTTCCGTCGCCCGGCTTTCGCGCCGAGAGGAATGCTTCTTGGACATCGTTTAGGAGATCCTCGAGGTGCTTGTAATCCCTCTGGTATGTCGGGAGGACAAACTTTTGCTGTAGGCAAGTATTTACCGTTTTTCGGTCGAACGTAATTTGCATCTGAACCTCAGCTGGATTTCGTTGCGGGTATACCTACGATGGCCTCTGTAACGATAAGTCGGCTTGTCGGAAGAATTCGGGCGAAGTCCACGCATGCTACTCCGCCTTCGCACTGCCCTCATCCCGATAAAACTCCCCAATCTCCCGCTCATACTTCTTCTCAATCACCCGTCTCTTCATCTTCATACTCGGCGTCAACTCCCCCGCCTCCACCGACCACTCATCCCCCACCACCGCCATCCGCTTCATCGTCTCGAAGTGCGCCACCGTCGCATTCACCTGGTCCACGATCCCCTGATACATCGCCACCACCTTAGGATCCTTCACCAAAGCCGCCCGATCAGTAGTAGTAACTCCCTGCCCCTTAGCCCACCCTTCCAGAGCAGCAAAATTAGGCGAGATCAGCACACAGGCAAACTTATGCTTGTCCCCGACAAGCGCGGCATTACTAATTACGGTATTAGCCTTCAACTTATTCTCGATCGGCTGCGGCGCAATCAGCTTCCCTCCACTCGTCTTCAGTAACTCCTTCTTCCGGTCCGTAATCGAGAGAAATCCACCCTCATCGATCTTCCCGATATCCCCCGTCTTGAACCAACCATCCTCGGAGAAAGCCTCGGCGGTCTCCTTCTCCTTCTTCCAATACCCCTTGAACACCGAAGGCCCACGAACCTCTAGTTCCCCATCCGAAGCAAACCGGCATTCCACATTCTTCAAAGGCTGCCCAACCGTCCCGATGCTATGCGCCGACGGATAGTTGACAGCAATCACCGGCGACGTCTCCGTCAACCCATACCCCTCCATAATCCGGATCCCCGCATCCGCGAACCATCCCGCCGTATCCATCCCCAGCGGAGCCCCACCCGAGATCCACGTATGCACGCACCCGCCAAACGCCTCGCGAATCTTCGAGTACACCAGCTTATGCGCCGTCCCCCACATCAACCCCGAAGCCGCCTTCCCCTTCAGCGTCTCCTCCCTGTGCGTCTTCCCCACCCCAAGCGCCCACTTCAGAATCCCTTTCTTCACCGGCGAGTGCGCCGACTTGCCCTCAACCCCCTGCCGGATCTTCTCGTACACCCGCGGCACGCCAAGAAAGATAGTAGGATGCACCACCTTCATAGCCGACGGCAGCAGATCGAACTTCGTCAGATAGGCGATCCTTACCCCACTGCACATAAACGCATAGTCCGTATGCCGAGCCGTCACATGGCTCAGCGGCAGAAACGAGATACAACTGTCCCTGTCCGTAAATCCCATCGGATGCGTCGACACATTCACATTGCTAGCCAGGTTCCAGTGCGTCAGCATCACGCCCTTCGGCTCACCGGTAGTCCCCGACGTATAAATCAGCGTAGCCAGATCCTCACCCGCGGCACTCCTGGCCAGCGTGTCGAAAGCAGCATCCACCCCCTGCTTGGCTCCCGCATCTTTCATCAAGTCGGAGAACTTCTCGGCCCCTGCAAATTCCCCATCGTCCATCACCACGACATGGGCCAACGCAGGCAACTCCCCCGCCGCCGCGATCTTCTCGTACTGCTCCTTCGACGAAACGAAGATCACCTTCGCCTCGGAGTCCCGCAGCATATACCCAATCTGCTCCGGAGTCAGCGTCGCATACAGCGGAACGTCCACCGCCCCGATCGCAAGCGTAGCAAAATCCGTTACGATCCACTCCCACCGGTTCTCGCTCAGCAGGACCACCCGGTCGCCCTTACCGACGCCCCATCCCCGCAGCACATCCGCCAGCGCCCTCACCCGTCCATACACCTCGGCGGACGTAATCGGCTTCCACGCCTCGCCCCCATCCTTCACCGAAAGGTCCTGCCAGAGCATCGCAACCTTCTCCCCACGCGAGCTCACCTTGGCAAAAACATCATTCACCGTCTTCAGATCAAACATGCGCCTCCCCGGCAGTTATCCCATGTAGCAGCACGTCGATCACCTGTGCCGCCGTCGCTTTGGCATCATACGCCCGCCCTGTAAACACCGCCGAGCTCAGCAGCTCGTCGATCGCCCCAAACAAACAATGCGCCACCAGCCCATCCGACACATCGCTCCGAAAGATCCCCTGCTTCTGCCCCCGCCGCACCACCTCCCGCACCACGGAGATGTACTTCACCAAATGCCGATGCGAAAACTCCGCGATGAACTTCGCCGACTGCCGCATCTCCGTCTGCATCAGGATCGCCACGCTCCGATTCTCATGGCTCTCCAGGTGCACCTGCGCAATGAACTCCAACTGCTCCCGAGGCCCCGTCCGATGCTTGAACTCCTCCTCGACCATCGCGTAGAACTTCGCGAACACCGCATCGATCGCCGTCCGCAGCACCTCGTCCTTGCTCTTGAAGTAGAGATAGATCGTCCCATCCGCCACGCCGGCCTTCGCCGCGATCGCGCTCACCGGCGAGTTGAAGTATCCGTTCTCCGCGATCACCTCCACCGCCGCATCCAGGATGCGTTGATACTTCTCCGAGCCCGGAGCCTTCCCCCCGCCATCGCTCCCCCGCCCACCCGCACTCGCACTCGTCGTTCTCAGCGTCATCCTCACTTCCGCCCCGAGCCTTGGCCCGATCACGTCACTCTATCCAAACCAAACAACGAAAGCCAACACGACGCATAACTATGCATTCGACGTGCGCCCTCAAAACGAAAGGCCGGACAGCAGGACACCCCAAAGGGCGTCCCACTGTCCAGCCAGCCACACATTGGCCCACATCCTGTCCACAAATCACCAGCAAGCTACCGTGCGAAACCTGCTTAAATTTGCGGTTTTGGCGTCAGTCTTACGAAGCCCTCAACCCGTTTCGGCCACTCCTCCAGCATCGTCGAAGCCAGCATGCTCGAAGCTTTCTCCGCATGCGTCGTAAGCAGCGAATGCAGTTCCTCCTGCGCCTCCGGCTCACACGCCGCGAAGCCCGCAGGTGTCATAAAATCAACGTGATAGCGCTCATCCTTCACAAACGAACCATCCTCGTCGAACACCCAGGCGACTCCCCCGGTCATACCCGCCCCGAAGTTCATCCCGGCCCGCCCAAGCACCGCAACGGTCCCGCCCGTCATGTACTCACATCCATGGTCGCCAACCCCCTCAACCACAGCCGTAACCCCCGAATTACGAACTGCAAACCTCTCCCCCGCCCGTCCAGCAGCGTATAAAGAGCCAGCAGTTCCCCCGTAAAGTGCCACATTTCCCAAAATAACGTGCTGCCCGCTATTCTTCGCCGCAAGCCCCTGCGCACGGATAACAATCTCTCCGCCCGACAGTCCCTTGCCAACAAAGTCATTCGCCTGCCCATCCAACTGCAGCGACATTCCCGTCACCGCGAACGCCCCAAACGACTGCCCCGCGATCCCCTCCAGGTGGAACGTAGCATCTGGCGTAAGTCCCTCATCTTCAACAAGATGGTGAGCATACTCTCCTGCCAGCCGTGCTCCAATCGAGCGATCCCCATTGTCGACCTTGGACGTTACAACATAGGGTTCGTTCTTATAGAGCGCCTCAACCGCGGGCGCAACCCAGGCCTCATCCAGCGGAGGAGTAGGATCCGGGCGATCGTTCCGCCCACCCATCCAGGTCCGTGGCCCGTCCGTCACCCGCTCGAGCATCGGCTGAAGGTCGAGATTCCCATCAAACCGCACCTGCTCCAGCAGATCTGTCCGTCCAATTGCCGCCTCAAGCGAAGGCAAACTATAGCGGGCCAGCAGGTGCCGCACATCTGCCGCCAACTGCTCAAAGAACTGCACCACATGCTCCGGCTTGCCGCGGAACTTCGCCCGCAACTCCGGCTTCTGCGTAGCAATGCCCGTGGGACAAGTATTCAAGTGGCACTGCCGAGCCATGTCGCACCCAAGCACCACGAGCACCGACGTCCCGAACGCATACTCATCCGCGCCCAGCAAAGCCGCAACCAGCACATCATGCGCCGTCGCCAGCCCGCCATCCGTCCTGAGCCGCACCCGGCTGCGCATGCCGTTATGCATCAGCACCTGCTGCGCCTCCGAAAGCCCAAGCTCCCAGGGATTCCCGGCATACTTGATGCTCGAAAGCGCCGCCGCCCCCGTCCCGCCGGTATTTCCGGCGATCACGATAAAGTCCGCATAGGCCTTCGCGACACCCGCCGCAACCGTCCCCACACCCCTGCTCGACACCAGCTTCACCCCGACAGCCGCGCGCGGATTCACCCGCTTCAGGTCGTAGATCAACTGCGCCAGATCCTCAATCGAATAGATATCGTGGTGTGGCGGAGGAGAAATAAGTGAAACCCCTGGTTGAGCATGTCGCAGCCGCGCTATCAATCCACTGACTTTATGCCCCGGAAGCTGCCCGCCTTCGCCAGGCTTCGCCCCCTGCGCCACCTTGATCTCGATCTCTTCCGCGTGCGCCAGGTACTCAGCCGTAACGCCGAACCGGCCGGAAGCCACCTGCTTAATCTTGTTGTTCAGCGACACATGCACCGCAGGAGCCTCAACCGGCCGCTCCGCCACCGCAACCCCGCCAGCCTGTGAAGCCGTCCGAGAAGCTCCATCGCCCGAACCCGCAGGAACTAGCGCCGGACGCATCCGGTACACATCCCGGTCCTCGCCGCCTTCACCCGTATTCGACCGCCCGCCAAGCATATTCATCGCGGCGGTAATCGTCTGATGAGCCTCGGGACTAAGCGATCCAAGCGACATAGCGCTCGCAACAAACCGCTTCGTAATCGCAGTCAAAGGCTCGATCTCATCGAGCGAAAGCTCCGTCCCCGCCGGACGAATCTCCAGCAGATCGCGCAGCACCGAAGGCTCCCGGCTCTCCACACCCTTCGTGTAAATCGCAAAAGCCCCAGCCTGGTCCGTCGGGAACGCCACGCCACGCGCGCTTCCAACCACCGACTGCAGCGACTTCACCGTCGCCGGCTGCCACGCATGCGGCTCCGCCATCTCGGTCTTCCGGAACCGAACCCATCCATAATCAGGCAGTTCCGTCGAAGCCGGAGCAGCCGCAGCAACCGGAGCAGGCTGCCACGTAGCCCGCAGATGCGACTCAAGCTCCTCGAACCCGATCCCCGAAAGCGGAGCAGGCGTATTCACAAAGCACCGGTCCACAACGCTCTGGTGCAGCCCAAGAATGTCGAAAAGATGCGCCCCGCGATAGCTGTCGACAACCGAAATCCCCATCTTCGACATCACCTTCGCCAGCCCGGCGTCGAGCGACTTCAGCATCTTGTACTCGCTCGCCGCACGGTCCCCGCCCGCAGGCGTCAGAGCCATGCCCGTCTCGAGCGCAAGCCACGGACAAACCGCGCCCGCTCCATACCCGATCAGCACCGCCGCATGGTGAATATCGCGGCAATCCCCCGCCTCGACCGCAAGCCCCGCAAGCGTCCGCAGCCCAGCCGCCACAAGCGCCTGGTGAACCGCACCGGTAGCCATCGCCATCGGCACAGGAACCGCCTCGGAAGTAGCCAAACGGTCGGAAAGCAGAAGAATCTTCGCCCCGTTCCGCACCAGCTCCACCGCCCGATCGCAGATCGCATCGAGCGCCGCCACCAGCGTAGTCCCCGCAGGAATCGTGCAGGCCAG
Source organism: Granulicella sibirica (assembly GCF_004115155.1). Lineage (NCBI taxonomy): Bacteria > Pseudomonadati > Acidobacteriota > Terriglobia > Terriglobales > Acidobacteriaceae > Granulicella > Granulicella sibirica. Next base: position 341,172 of record NZ_RDSM01000002.1, on the reverse strand, counting down.
CTCCGCCAGCTTCAGATCCTCAACGTGCCCATACTTCCCCTCACGCAACGCATTCACCTGCCCAGTCGAAAGGAACGGAGAAGAAAGCGAAAGCCCCGGAATGGGCGCATTCTTATCCAGCAGATGGGGCCACGGTCCAAGCCGCGTATGCAGCGACACAACACAAGCCTCGCGTAATGGATCGATCGCGGGGTTCGTTACCTGCGCAAAGCGCTGCCGAAAATAGGCATAAATCGGCCGCGGAGCGCGTGCCAGGAAGGCCAGCGGCGTATCGTCGCCCATCGACCAGACGGCGTCCTTACCCTCCGCGGCCATCGGCTGCAGGATCATCTTGACGTCTTCCCGCGTATATCCGAACCCACGCTGCAGGGTCAGAAGCGTAGCCGCATCCGTCTCGGCAGCCGCAACCGCCTCAAGCGGCGTCTCGACCGACATATCCGTATAGACCGTGCCCGCATCGAACAGCGCCAGCAGCGCCTCATCCTCGTACACCTTGTGCTCAGCGAGATCGACGACGATCATCTGCCCCGGCCCAAGCCTCCCACTATGTGTCACCTTCTCCGGATCCAGATCCACCAGCCCGGCCTCGGAACCAGCCACCACAAGCCCATCGCTCGTGATCGCGAACCGGCAGGGACGCAGCCCATTCCGGTCGAGCGCCGCACCCACAAGCCGCCCATCGCTGAATGCAATCGCCGCCGGACCATCCCACGGCTCCGCGCAATCCGTGTTGTACCGCAGGAACGTAGAAGGCTGATGCCCAATCGTCGCCGGAGGCAGAAGCATCCGGATCGCCTCGGCAGTCGTCCGTCCGTTGCGCGAGAGCAGCTCAACGGCCTCATCGAGGCTCGTCGAATCTGTGCCACCCTTCGTCAGCACAGGCTTGCACTCGACAGGAAGCGTCGCATCCCGAGCCGCCATACGCGCCCGGTTACCCCAAACTGTATTGATCTCGCCATTGTGCGCCATCATCCGGCCCGGCTGCGCGCGATGCCACGTCGGCGACGTATTCGTCGCATAGCGCTGATGGAAAACTGTGAAGGGGGTGATGTACTCGGGAGAAGCAAGATCAGGGTAAAACTCCGGAAGCAGCGTCCCGGAACACATGGCCTTATAGACAAGCGTCTTACACGAAAGCGAACAGAGATATCCGGTCACCTCACCGTTCTCATGCATCCGCTCAAACTGCTTCCGCGCAAGGTACAGCCTGTGTTCCATCGTCGAGGCTTCCCCACCAGGAGCATCCACGATCAGTACCTGCCGGATCACCGGCATCGTCGAGAGCGCGATCTCACCCAGGCTCCCCGGGTTCGTCGGCACATCGCGCCAACAAAGCACCTTCAGATCCTGCGAGACGAGACATCGCTCCAGAAGCTCTTCTTCGCCCTTCGCATCCGCGGGCAGAAACAACATCCCCACGCCAAGCAGGTGGCCGTCTTCCAGCGTCTTTCCGCATGCCTTCAACAAGTAATCGGACGGGATCGACGTCATCAGTCCAACGCCGTCGCTGCTCTTCCCATCCGCCGCCACCGCGCCGCGATGCGCAAGACGTGCAAGCGCCGTAGCCGCCTGCTGCAGAATCGTATGCGTGGCCACCGCATCCACCGAAGCCACAAAACCAACGCCGCACGAATCATGGTCGAACCGTGGGTCCAGAAGCGTACGTACACCCGTCGGACGCACCGCGTCCACGACGGCGGAATCTACCCGATCATCTGCTGTTAACCAGTCCATGCTTCACTATACTTCGATAGACGTATTGCGTCTTCGAAGCCCTTGTGTTGGGATCGTCCCCCCATCGACTTGACGGAGGGTTCGTGTATATTTATACATGGTTATGTATTTTTATGCACTCGCGACAGGGACCTGCTCTTCGGATCTGGCTCGTGGGGGAACTCGACAGACTCTACCATGAAGCAGCAGCGGCATTCGGCAATCCGGGAGATCCTCAGCGCAGGCAATATCGCCAATCAGGACGATCTGCGCAGGAAACTCGCCGCTCTCGGCCATCACGTCACCCAGGCCACGCTCTCACGGGACATCCGCGAATTGCATCTTTCGAAGGGTTCGAACGGGTACCGCCTGCCCAGCGTCGCAACCTCCGGCGAGGACGCCTCACCGGATATTTATGAGGTCCTCAAAGGCTTCGGCCTCGAGGCCCGCCAGGCCCAGAACCTCGTCGTCGTCGTCACCACCACCGGAGGAGCCCAACCCATCGCTGCCGGCATCGATTATGAAGACTGGCCCGAGGTCGTCGGCACGATCGCCGGCGACGATACCGTACTGATCATCTGCCCCGATGAGAAACGGGCAAGCGCTCTCCGGGGAAGGATTGAAGGATTCATTGGCTGACACCATCACCACCGCAACCCAGTCCAACCAACTGCTGGAAAAGGAACCACGTGTCGCCGTCATGGGCGTCAGCGGCTACTCCGGCGGCGAACTCGTACGTCTCCTGCTTCACCATCCGAAGCTGACAACGAATCCCCTGCTCCTCGGCCGCTCCGAAACCAACCTCCACCTCGGCGACCTGCAGCCCCAGCTCGCAACCGCCGACGGTCTCGGCGACCCGATCCACCCCTTCTCCTGGGATCTCCTCACCGAAAAGGGCATCAATCTCCTCTTCCTCGCCACCCCCCACGAGCAATCCCGCGAGTGGGTCCCGGAAGCTCTCGCCCGCAACATCCGCGTTGTCGACCTCAGCGGAGCCTGGCGCTTGCAGGAAGCAAAGAACCGCGACGTCTACAAGCTCACCGACGCCAACCCCGAAGAAGCCGCGAAGATCCAGACCGAAGCCGTCTTCGGCGCACCCGAACTCCACGCCGAAGCCATCGCCGGCGCACGCCTCGTCGCCAACCCCGGCTGCTACTCCACCTCCGTCATCCTCGCTCTGGCCCCCCTCGTAAAGGCAGGCCTGCTCGACCTCACCCACGGGATCATCTGCGACTCGAAGTCCGGCGTCAGCGGGGCAGGCAAAGCCGCCACCGCCAAGACGCATTTCATGTACGCCGCCGACAACCTCTCGGCCTACGGAGTCTTCAGTCATCGCCACACCGGCGAACTGCTCGAGCAACTCCATCTCACCGAAGACCAGATCCAGTTCACCCCGCACCTCTTGCCTATTCCCAGAGGCATCCTCTCGACCATCTACGCCCGCCTCGCAACCCCAGGCACGCCGGAACAGATCGAGACCGCTTTCCGTACCTTTTACGCAGGCCGCAGCATGGTTCGCATCCATGCCACTCCCGGCCTGCCACAAATCCAACACATCGTCCGCACCAACTTCTGCGACATCGGTTTTCAACTGGCAAAGGATGGCAAGCGTCTCGTCATCGTCTCCTGCCTTGATAACCTCTTGAAGGGTGCGGCGGGACAGGCAGTACAGAACATGAACCTCATGGTTGGCTGGAACGAGTCGGAGGGACTCCTATGAAATACGTCGTCAAGTTGGGCGGAGCGGCCCTCGAAAATCCCACGCTCCTGCACGCCTGCGGACAGGCCATCGCCGACCTCGTCAAGGATGGCAATCAGGTCGCCGTCGTCCACGGAGGCGGCGTGCAGCTCACCAAGACCCTCGCCCAGATGGGTAAGAAGAGTGAGTTCATCTCCGGCCTCCGCGTCACCGATGCCGAAACCCGCGATGCCGCTCTCATGGTCCTCGCCGGCCGCGTCAACAAGTCGTTAGTAGCCGCCCTCGGCACCCACGGCCAGTCTGCCATGGGCCTCTCCGGCGGTGACGGCCACGTCTTCCGCGCCCGCAAAAAGAAGACCACCCCCGACCTCGGCTTCGTCGGCGAAATCGCCGCCACCGACCCACGCTGGCTCGACGCCATCTGGGCCATGGGAGCCGTGCCCGTCATCTCCTCCATCGCCCTGGGCTTCGACGGCGAGTATTACAACATCAACGCCGACGAGATGGCCTCCGCCTGCGCCGTCGCCACCAGGGCCGACGCCCTCGTCTTCCTCACCGACGTCCCCGGCGTCAAAGGCGCCGACGGCAAGGTCATGCGCTGGCTCACCCTCGCGCAAATCCCCGAAATGGAAAAAGCCGCCGTCGTCTCCGGCGGCATGCTGCCCAAGCTCAACGCCTGCCGCGACGCCCTCACCCACGGCGTCAAGCGCGTGCGCATCCTACCGGCAGAGTCGGCATCTGTCCTGCCCGATCTTCTGTCGTCCCGCGTCAATGATGGAACGGAGGTTATGGTCGCATGAATCTCGAATCGATCCAGGCCCCGGAGCGCAAGCTCCAGGCGGTTCAGACTTTGGAGCGGAAACTCTTGCTCCAGACCTACGAACGCAACCCCTACCTCTTCGTCTCAGGCGAAGGCGTCTATCTTCGTGACGAAAACGGAGTCGACTACCTCGACCTTCTCTCCGGCATCGGCGTCTCAGCCCTCGGCTACAACCATCCCGCCATCACCGCTGCCATCGAGACCCAGAGCCGCAAGCTCCTGCACACCTCGAACCTCTTCTACCACGAGGGCACGGCCGACCTCGCCATGCGCCTCACCGAGAGGAGCGGCCTCGATCGCGTCTTCTTCTGCAACAGCGGCACCGAAGCCTGGGAGGCCGCGCTCAAGCTCGCCCGCGCCCACGCCGAGTTACTTCGCTCGGAGGGCAAAAACATCGGCACCCGCTTCCTGGCCCTCGAGCACAGCTTCCACGGCCGCACCATCGGCTCCGTCGCGACTACCCACAAGTACAAGTACCGCGAGCCCTTCGCCCCCGTCATGCCCGGCGTCGAGTTCGTCCGCTTCAACGACATCGCCGATCTCCGCGAAAAGTTCTCCTCCGACATCTGCGCCATCTGCATCGAGCCCATCCAGGGCGAGGGCGGCATCCACCCCGTGTCCAAAGAGTTCTTCGCCGCCGCCCGCGAGCTCTGCGACTCCACCGGCGCCCTCCTCCTCGCCGACGAGATCCAGTGCGGCTTCGGACGCACCGGAAAGTGGTTCGGCTATCAGCACTTCGGCATCCTGCCAGACATCACCACCGTCGCCAAGCCCCTCGCCGGCGGCATCCCCATGGGAGCCATGCTCGCCACCGACGAAGCCGCCCGCGCCTTCACCCCCGGCATGCACGGCACCACCTTCGGCGGAGGCCCCCTAGCCTGTGCCGTAGCCATCGCCGTCATCGACACCATGCAGAAGACCGCGCTCCTCGATCACATCACCGAGACCGGCACTTACTTCCGCAACGAACTCGAGCGTCTCGCGTCCAAACACGATGCCATCCGCGAAGTCCGCGGCCTCGGCCTCATGATCGGCGTCGAGATCGAATCCGACGAAGCTGCAAGACACATCGCAAATCGCATGATGGAGCATCGCATCATCCTCAACCGGACAAGCGATACGGTCCTCCGTTTTCTACCGCCCTACATCCTCACCCGCGAGCACGTCGACATCGCGATCAAGGCGTTGGACGAAATCCTGACAGACATGACATCGCTTGCCGGACAGAAGCCGGTAGGAGGACACACCCATGGGTAGCAAGACCGTAACCATCAACAAGCCTGAAGGCGCGGAAGAGACCGCCCCCAAAGCCACCGCCACCCTCGGCATCCAGTCCGACGTAGCCTTCTCCGAGGCCACCAAACGCCTCAACGGCCGCGACCTCTGCTCCATCGCCGACCTCTCCGTGCAGGAGATGGCCGCCATCATGGAGCTCGCCCACGCCGTCAAGAACCACCCCGAAGACTTCCGCCACGCCCTCGACGCGCGCCAGATGGTCATGTTCTTCGAGAAGGCCAGCCTCCGCACCCGCGTCACCTTCGAAGCCGCCATCAACACCCTCGGCGGCAACGCCATCTTCGTCGACCAGACCCAGTCCCCCCTCGGCGAACGCGAGTCCCTCGCCGACATGGCCCGCAACCTCGAGCGCTGGATGGCCGTCATGGTCCTCCGCACCTACTCCCACGACACCATCACCGAGATGGCCGCCGTCTCGCGCATTCCCGTCATCAACGCCCTCTCCGACCTCGAGCACCCCTGCCAGGCCATCGCCGACTTCTTCACCCTCGAAGAGCGCTTCGGCTCCGCCCAGGGCCTTCACTTCACCTACGTCGGCGACGGCAACAACGTCTGCCACTCCCTCATGCTCACTGCCGCCCAGCTCGGCACCCACTGCACCATCGCCACCCCCAAGGGCTTCGCCCCCAAGCTCGACATCATCCACAAGGCCATCGAGATCGCCGAGCAGACCGGCGGAAGCATCACCCTCACCAACGACCCCATCAAGGCCGTCACCGGGGCCGACGCCGTCTACACCGACGTCTGCACCAGCATGGGCTTCGAGCACGAAGCCACCAAGCGCGCCCCCATCTTCAAGCCCTACCAGGTCAACGAAGCCCTCATGTCCCACGCGCAACCCCACGCCGCCTTCATGCACTGCCTACCGGCCCACCGCAACGCCGAAGTAACCGACGCCGTCCTCGACGGCCCCCAGTCCGTAGTCTTCGACCAGGCCGAAAACCGCATGCACGCCCAGAAGGCAATCCTCCTGATGTTGCTAGGCGGAGCCAAGCGTATCTCCAACTCCCGCGACCGCGGCATCCAGGCCCGCAAACGCGCCACCGTGTAGTTAGGCCCGCTGTTATTTATTTCGCAGAAGGAGGGTGAATTGTTTGCGGCCAACCGGCTCCGCCTTATGTGGCGAGTTGCACGTCCTGTAATCATGATTTGGTGCGTAATAACGATCGTCTCCAGTCAAGGGTTAGCTCAAGGTACGGTCAAATCGTTTCACACGACGGTTGCTCCCAAAGCTGGAGAGGACATCGCGAAGCCGTGCGAATACGATATGAAAGTTCCGTCGGAAACTAAGACAATCAGCGCTTTATTCGTAGTGTTCGAGCGAGGACCTGAGCTTCAACATTTCTATGAGGAAGCCGAGCTTGCGGCCTTCGCGACAAAACATGACCTTGCAATGTTTATGCCCAATGGTTGCGCGTCGAAGGATCATGAGGAAATAGATGTCGAACCGGAAAAGGGTTTGGGCAGAGCCTTATTCACGGCGATAGACCAACTGTCACAGCAGGCAAACCATCCGGAACTAAGAACTGCCCCACTTATCCTCCTTGGCTTCTCCGGAGCGGGTGCGCTGGCAGGTAGGTTTCCTACTTTTGCGCCAGACCGGATTGCAGCGGTAATCCTCTCCCACGCCGGTCAAGTTCCGCCTCTGAACCTGGACACAATCAATCTGTCGGGACAGGCCTTGAAGGTTCCCGAGCTTATCCTGGTCGGAGCCCAGGACAAGATAGTTGGAACGGAAGTGGCATATGCTCACTTTTCCAGGTACTGGCAGTTAGGCGCACCTTGGCTGTTCGCCACACAGAACGATGCCAATCACTTTTGCAACGAAGACGCGACAGACCTGATTCTCGCATGGTTAGACACCGTCCTTCATAACCGTCTACTGAAGCAATCTCCGGCTACCATTGCGAAAACCGAGGGTTACAACGCATTTTTCCGGAAGGAAATAAACGGATCTCTTGACAGTGGGAACCGACCGCTTGCAGAGGCTGTCGATCTCTTATTCCAGCCACCTACTGAAGCGCCACCAGAAAACCGGATACCTGCCGGGTGGTTACCATCCGAACACGTTGCCTTGATGTGGGAGAAGTTCACCACGCTGCCGGACCATCATGCGTCAACTAAGCCCTGAGGGGCTGCGCCCCGGGAAATAGCCGTTATTCGTCGATCCTTTCACTGAATCAAGAGGTCCTTGTTCTATGTCCGTAATCCTAGAATCCCTACCCCTCAACCAAAAAGTAGGCATAGCCTTCTCCGGCGGCCTCGACACCTCCGCCGCCCTCCACTGGATGAAGCAGAAGGGTGCCATCCCCTACGCCTACACCGCCAACCTCGGCCAGCCCGACGAAGCCGACTACGACGAGATCCCCCGCAAGGCCATCGAGTACGGAGCCGAAAAAGCCCGACTCATCGACTGCCGCGGCCCTCTCGTCCGAGAAGGCATCGCCGCCCTCCAGTCCGGCGCCTTCCACATCACCACCGCCGGCGTCACCTACTTCAACACCACCCCCATCGGCCGCGCCGTCACCGGCACCATGCTCGTCACCGCCATGAAGGAAGACGACGTCAACATCTGGGGAGACGGCTCAACCTTCAAGGGCAACGACATCGAGCGCTTCTACCGCTACGGCCTCCTCGTCAACCCCGACCTCAAGGTCTACAAGCCCTGGCTCGACGCCGCCTTCATCGACGAGCTAGGCGGTCGCGCCGAGATGTCCGCCTTCATGACGAAGGCAGGCTTCGGCTACAAGATGTCCGCCGAAAAAGCCTACTCCACCGACTCCAACATCCTCGGCGCAACCCACGAAGCCAAGGACCTCGAACTCCTCACCAGCAGCATGAAGATCGTCGTCCCCATCATGGGCACTGCCTTTTGGAAGGATGACGTCGAGGTCAAGCGCGAAGAAATCACCATTCGCTTCGAAGAAGGCTTCCCCGTCGCCCTCAACGGAACGGAATACCCCGACCCCGTCGAACTGATGTTAGAAGCCAACCGCATCGGTGGCCGTCACGGCCTCGGCATGAGCGACCAGATTGAAAACCGCATCATCGAAGCCAAGAGCCGCGGCATCTACGAGTCCCCCGGCCTCGCCCTCCTGTTCATCGCCTACGAGCGCCTCATCACCGGCATCCACAACGAGGACACCATCGAGCAGTACCGCGACAGCGGACGCAAGCTGGGCCGTCTCGTCTACCAGGGCCGCTGGTTCGACCCCCAGGCCATCATGCTCCGCGAAGCCGCCCAGCGCTGGGTCGCCAAGCCCGTAACCGGCTCCGTCACCCTCGAACTCCGTCGCGGCAACGACTACTCCATCCTCAACACCGACTCACCCAACCTCACCTTCCAGCCCGAGCGCCTCACCATGGAAAAGGGCGAATCCACCTTCTCCCCCCGCGACCGCATCGGCCAGCTCACCATGCGCAACCTCGACATCACCGACACCCGCGCCAAGCTCTTAACCTACGCCCAGACCGGCCTCCTCACCCTAAGCAAAGGCACCGAGATGCCCCAGCTCAATAGCGCCACAAAAGAAAACTAACGCTCCTCGGCTCATGTCGTTGCTTTGGCCTTTCTTGCTGTCATTCCCGAAGGGAACCCGCGTCTGCCTTCGCCTTTGCCCTTGTCTTTCTTGTTGTCATTCCCGAAGGGAATCTGCGTTTGTTTTGCCTTTCCTTTCGCCACGAACCCGTCCACCCAGGTGATACTCTCCAGCCATGGCGAGCCGAGAGTATCACTTCTGGGTCTACATCCTCTCCAACCGCTCGCACACCCTCTACATCGGCGTCACCACCAACCTCCGGAGCCGAGCTGCACAACATCGCGAACGAGAGCCAGGAACCCACACCGCCCGATACAAGGTAGGGCGCGTCGTGTATTACGAGTTCTACCAATATGTCGTCAACGCAATCGCTCGCGAGAAAGAACTTAAGCACTGGACCCGCGCGCAGAAGATTGCTCTCATCGAATCCGTAAACCCAACCTGGGAAGAACTCCTACCCAGCTAGAGTCATATCGTTGCCCTCACGTCTCGTGTTGTCATTCCCAAAGGAACCCGCGTCTGCCTTCGCCCTTCGCTCGTGCCTTTGCCTTTCTTGTTGTCATTCCCGAAGGGAATCTGCGTCTGCCTTCGCCCTTGCCTTTGCCCTTGCCTTTCTTGCTGTCATTCCCGAAGGGAATCTGCGTTTGCAGTTGTCTCTCAAACAACGAGTTCACCCAAAAATTTTGTCAAGCCCCAAAATGGCCTATCCCATTGATTCAAAACGGAAAAGTCGGTGTCCTTTTAGTTATGGTGAGTCCTCTACAATTAAAGCAGAGGAATAAGAAACGCCAAGGCAAGGAGGCCTTGCACTTGCCCCATGGTTGTCATGTTGAAAGGCAATCGCGTCTTTTACCCATAACCCTTTTTCTTACTGATATTTAGCATGTAACCCCTTTGTTATCTTATATTTACAGCACAAGAACCCACGCAACCGCATGAAAAGAAACAACTTACACCCCGTCAGTGGGGAGGGGGGTATCCCTCGCATGGCGCAGCAACTGGAGCTAAGAAGATGTCGCAAGAGAATGCAACAAAGATGTGGTCCGGTCGCTTCGGCGAACCGCTGAACAAGCGCTTCGAAGAGTGGCAGCGCTCGTTCCCCTTCGACTGGCGTCTTCTCCCTCAGGAGGTAGCCGCCTCGAAAGCGCACGCCCACGCGATCGCTGCCGCCGGCATCCTCGACTCCACCGAACTGCAAACGATGCTCGAAGGCCTCGACCGCGTCCTCGCCGAAATCGAACTCGACGGCCCGAAGGTGGTCGCCTCCGCTCCGGAAGCCGAAGACATCCACCACTTCACCGAACTCCAGCTCACGAAGTTCGTCGGCAATCTCGCCCTGAAACTCCATACCGGACGCAGCCGCAACGAGCAGATCGCAACCGACATGCGCCTCTTCGTCCGCGACGCGATCGACGCAACCCTCGAAGGCCTGCACCACTGGATCTCAGCCCTCGTAGCCCTCGCCGAGCAGTCCGGCGAATCCGTCATGCCGTCCTACACGCACCTCCAGCGCGCCGAACCCGTCCTCATCGCCCACTGGCTTCTCGCCTACGTCAGCATGCTCGAACGCGACGCAAGCCGCTTCCGCGACGCCCGCAAGCGCATGAATCTCTGCCCGCTTGGTTCCGGAGCCATCGCAGGAGCAACCCTCGCCCTCGACCGCACCATCGCGGCCCGCGAACTAGGCTTCGACGCACCAACGCCCAACAGCATGGACGCCACCTCCGACCGCGACTTCGCCCTCGAGTTCACGCAAGCCGCAACCGTTCTCGGTCTCCACATCTCCCGCTTCGCCGAAGAGCTGACCCTTCACGCCACCGCCGAGTTCGGCTTCCTCGACCTACCCGAAGCCTTCTCCACCGGCTCAAGCGCCATGCCCCAGAAGAAGAACCCCGATCTGACCGAGTTGATCCGCGGAAAGTCCGCTCGCTTGGTCGGCTCCGCGACCGCATTAGCGATGCTCATCAAGGGCCTGCCCCTCGCTTACAACAAGGACCTCCAGGAAGGCCAGGAACCCGTCTTCGACGCTGCCGACACGCTCGCCGGCATGCTCTCCGTTCTTCCCGACTTCACCCGTGCCCTGAAATTCCGCGCCGACCGCATGAAGACGGCAGCCGACTCCGGCTATCTGAACGCCATGGCCGCCGCAACCTATCTCTCGAACAAAGGCGTCCCCTTCCGCAAGGCGCACGAGAAGATCGGAAACGCCGTTCGCTTCGGTCTGGAAACCGGTCGCGAACTCGGACAACTCACACTCGACGAGCTGAAGGCCTTCGGAGATGAGTTCGGCGAGGACTTCTATGCCTCCATCACCCTCGAGGCGACCCTCGACTGCCACGACGTAATCGGCGGTACCGCCCGAAATCGGGTAACTGAGGCGGTTCAGGCTGCAAGGGCGCGGCTGGAAGGAATAAACTAGTCCGATGGCATCGTTCACGCAACTGCAGCCCGTGAGTGACTCGACCTCGTCGTCGCGGCCCCGCGTCGGCGGCGCGACCGTGCGCAAGGCGAAGCTCCAGGATGCGGTGAACATCTTCGAACTGGTCAACTCCCTCTCGCACGACGGTACGCTCTTGCGTCGCAACTACGCCGAAATCTGCGAAAACGTCCGCGACTTCGCCGTCGCCGAGTCCGAATCCGGAGTCTTTCTCGGCTGCGGAGCCCTGCATCTCTACGGACCACATCTGGCCGAAGTCCGCTCCATCGTCGTAAAGCCCGAGGCAAAGGGCCAGGGAGCAGGCGGCCGTCTCCTCCGCGCATTACTCGAAGAAGCCGAAGAGCAGGGCGTCGTCGCGGTCTGCCTCTTCACCCGCATCCCCGACTTTTTCTTCCACTTCGGCTTCCGCGTAGCCGACCGGACCTCGATTCCCGACAAGATCTACAAGGATTGCCAGAACTGCCCGCGCCTCTACGCCTGCGACGAGGTGACAATGGTCCGCGGCCCCCTGCCAAAGATCGCTGTCCTCGGCCCTCCGAAGCTCCGCCAGGACGAGCTCGTAAAGCTGCAGGCCACGTCTCTCGCGCCCAAATTTTAGATATCGCATGGCATCAAAAAGAGTTTCTGGTTATCCGTAGAGGAACACCCCTCAGGAGAAAAAAGGCACTCTCCAGCGAACGACGTCCGCTATCATGAGTGCGAGCAGCACAATTAAACAAGGGACTCATGAGCACAGTCGATACCGAGATGTCCGGCGAGGAGTTCGCACAACCGCAGCCAGACAGTCTCTTTGAACGGTGCGCATGGTTCTACGCCCTGTGTCGCGAGTACCTCTTCCGAGACCACACGGACGAAATCGCAGGATCGCTCTTCCCTTCCGCCGAACCAGCACCAGGAACACACGTTGTCGAACTAGGCTGCGGACCAGGCTTCTACTCCTGCCGACTCGCAACCGAGTTCCCCCAGGTCCAGACAACAGGAATTGACCTCTCGGAGCCTTTGCTCCTGAGAGCGAAGCTGAGAGCCGCGAAGCGCCGTCTGGTAAACGCCGACTTCCGCGTAGGCGATGCCTGCGCCCTTCCAGCCTCGATCGGCAACGTCGACGCGATCGTAGTTTCGCGCCTCTTCCTCATCGTTCCTGGACGCGAAGCAGTCCTCTCCGAGATCCATCGCGTACTCCGTCCCGGTGGCCGATGTTTTATCGCCGAACCAACCTCTGGCTTCCGCACCCGCATTCCGCTAAGTTGCATGTGGCTTCTCTCGAAGCTCACCTCAAGCCCTGGAGCAAGCTACCGCGAACCACTCCAGGCATACGTAATGCCCCGCCCCGAGTTCTCCTCCCTCATCCACTCACAGCCCTGGGAATCCGTCGATCTGCAATACGACGGCTGGTATCAGTACGCCGTATGCCAGAAGAGCCCGAATGCAGGCTCCGAAACCGCTGACAGAGTCCGCGAACACAGCGTCGCCTAGGAGTTCATGCCTTACACGATCCTGAAATCTGATGACGATCACTCGACCGCAACGAGCGAGCGGAAAGCTCAGTGCGCCCTGGCCGTCATGGCCAAAGCTCCCAGACCAGGCAAGGTGAAGACGCGCCTCTCGCCTCCGCTGACGCTCGCGCAGTCCGCGGCACTGAACGTCTGCTTCCTCAAGGACACCACGGAGAACATCGCTACGGTTGCGGCTCAGGGTGCAGCCGCAGGATTGATCTCCTACACGCCAGTTGGCGACGAGAGCCTGTTTGAAGGCATTCTCCCGCCTTCGTTCGCGCTTATCGCGCAGCGGGGTGATGCGTTCGGAGAGAGGCTGCTTGCCGCCGCCGAAGACATCCTCGCCTGCGGATATGGCGCGGTCTGCCTGATCGATTCGGATTCACCCACAGTTCCCGCGGCGGCGTTCGAGCAGGCTGTGGCAGAGTTAGCAAAGCCTGGAGACAGAGTTGTGCTCGGCCCGTCGCACGATGGCGGATATTACCTGATTGGGTTGAAGAAGGCTCATCCCGAGCCGTTCGAGAGGATCACGTGGTCGACCTCGACCGTCTGTGAGGAGACGTGCGAACGCGTCAAAGGAGCCGGACTCGAACTTGTCTTGTTGCCTACTTGGTACGACGTCGACGATGGCGCAACGCTTGCCATCCTTGGCTTGGAACTGCTCGAAGACACGCCTCCGGCGTTTACATCAATCCCGGGATATGCGGCTTCGCATACCCGCGAGTTCCTGAGGGATTTGCGAAGCGCGGACGATCTCGCGGCACAGCAGACAATCGCGGCAGAGCTTGAGGAGCCGGTGCGGTGACAGCAACCCCAGCCCCAAAGCACTGGTCCCACGCACGCCCGTGGCACACAAACATTGCGCTCCTGCTGGTCGGCATCGCACTCTTCAGCTTCACGCGGCAGACGTGGTTCGAGTTCGATAACTTCTGGATCGGATACTCAGGCTGCTCGTCTTCGATGGCCGTCTTGTTTCTTGCCTCCTGCTGGCTGGCAATGACGCGTCCTGTCGACCGGTTTACGTTCCCCATCATCCTGGCTGTGGGCGCGGGTTGCCGACTCGTGGCGATCTTTGGCGATCCGATCTTTTCCTCGGATATCTACCGATATGTCTGGGACGGAGTTGTACAGCACGCGCACATCAATCCTTTCCGCTATGTTCCGGGTGATGTCGCGCTAATGCCGCTGCGGGAACCTAACAGCGATGTGTATGCGTTGATCAATAGGCGAGAATACGCACACACCATCTATCCTCCGGCAGCGCAGGCTTACTTCTATCTCGTCACGTTCTTCGGCGCGTCCGCAACCTGTATGAAGACCTTCATGGTGCTCTGCGAAGGGCTAACAGTGTGGGGACTCGTCAAGATCCTGAAGCACCTTGGGTACCGGCGCGAACAAGTACTCCTCTACTGGTGGTCTCCACTGCTCATCTGGGAGATCGGCGGGAACGGTCACCTGGATGCCGTGGCCTGCACGTTGATCGTTCTCGCGATACTGTTCCGGTTCCGCATGCGGCCGATGCTGACGGGACTGTTTCTTGGGCTGGCGGTGATCACAAAGATGTACCCGCTCGTCCTGTTTCCTGCGCTCTACCGGCGCGGCGATTGGAAGATGCCGGTGACGATGACTGCGGTGATCGTCTTAGGGTATGCATGCTACTCGAGCGTAGGGATGCTGGTGTTCGGCTTCCTTGGCGGGTATGCAAAGGAAGAAGGGATCGAGACGGGAGCGCGATATTTTCTGCTTGAGTGGGGCCAGGGATTGCCCGGGCTGCATAATCTGCCGCCGCTGGCCTTCATGATCTTTGCAGCGGCGGTGTTTGCGCTGATCTCGCTTTGGGCCTGGAACACTTGCTGTAGGCAGCCGGAGCCCTCGTCGCAGGCGATCCATTCCGGAGGGAGTGGCGCTTTCCGCATTACCTCAGCCGACTTCGTCTCGGGTGAGGCTTCCTTTCTCGGACCGGCTTTTGCTCTCGCAGCGGCACTCATGTTTCTGTTCTCACCGCATTATGCGTGGTACATCGCATGGCTGTTTCCATTTTTCTGTCTCCAGCCGACCGTTCCCATGGCAACCTATCTTATGGGGTTCTTCTACGGCTATACGACGTGGCTGGCGGACCCCGGACCAAAGATGTTCCTACTCAACCAACGTCTCTACGGCGTGACGTTGCTCGCGTCTTTTGTTCATCTTGGGCTGAAAGCGTGGCCTACGTACAGAGCGAACTTTCTGGCTACACCCGTCAGGGCTGATCATGGCGCCTTGAAAGACGCGATGCAGGATCCGAACAACACGATCCAGGATTTCCCGATGCACCCGGAGCCCTCCCTATGAGCACACTTCTTCCAATTCTTCCTCCCTCCGATCTGTCGGACGAGAACACGAGCGAGACGCTCTCCCCTGCTGCGCAAAAAGCGGAGGAGGAGAAGAATGCGATGCGGAAGTATTTTCAGAAACCTGGGTCGCAGTCTGAGCTGACCGGCGTGGCGGAGCAGGAGCCGGTGTGTCTTTATCTTGAGACGACGAACCGGTGCAACCTGCTATGCGTGACTTGTCCCAGGACGTATGAGGAGCTCGAGCCCGAGGCGGATATGCCCTGGGATATGTTTACGTCGCTGATCGACCAATATCCGAAGATTGCCCGCGTGGTATTACACGGCATAGGCGAGCCGATGCTGGTGAAGGATATCGCGCAGAGGGTGAAGTACCTGAAGGATCGCGGAATCTATGTGCTGTTCAACACGAACGGCACGCTGCTGAACGACACGAATGGGCGGGCGCTCATCGAGGCCGGCCTCGATGAGTTGCGCGTGTCGCTCGACGCTGCGGAGTCCGAGGTGTATCAGATGGTGCGCGGGAAGGACTTCTTCGACAAGATCGTGAAGAACGTGAAGAACTTCACGACGCTGCAAAAGCAGATGAATGCGCCGAAGCCCCGGGTCTCGCTCTGGCTGACCGGTCTGCGGGAGACGGTCGACCAGCTTCCGAACTTTGTGCGGCTGGCGCATGAGGTTGGGGTCACCGAAGTCTATCTCCAGAGGCTGGTCTTCTTCGACGAGGGTTCAAATGGACTGGCAAGGGCGGAGTCGGCCCTGTTTGAACATACGACTGCGGCGGAAGAAGCCCTGATCAAGGAAGCGGAGGATGTGGCTGCGGAGTTAGGCGTAATGTTCTCAGCTTCGGGCGCGGTGGATCCGGGTGAGTCGATCCGGATGCAGCAGAACGACGCTCCGTGGAGCCTTTGCCGTCGTCCGTGGTCGCTGATGTACATCACGGCGAACGGGCGCGTGCTTCCATGCTGTATAGCGCCGTTTTCAATGAAGGGATATGGAGCCTTCACCCTTGGGGATGCGACGCAGAGCAGCCTGCGCGACATCTGGAACGGCGAGGAATACCAGAGGTTTCGCGAGGGGCTGCTGACGAGCGCGCCTCCGCCGGCTTGCTCAAACTGCGGCCTGCGATGGAGTCTATAAGCTTCCTCGATGGCACAAGTTTCGATCATTATTCCGGCGCTGAATGAGCATGAGTCCATCGGACATGTTGTCGGGGAGATGCCATGGGATCTCATCGCCGAATGCATCGTGGTGGATAACGGTTCGACGGATGGGACCGGAGAGATCGCGGCAAAGGCCGGGGCCCGGGTAATCTCATCGCCCCGAGGATACGGTGCCGCCTGCCTGGCGGGATCAAACGCGGCTCTCCCGGGGTCGGACATTCTGGTCTATATGGACGGGGATGGGTCAGACGTGATCGCTGGCCTGCCTGCCTTGCTGGCTCCGATAGAGCGGGATGAGGCGGATTTTGTGCTGGGAACCCGGCTGAAGGGCAAACGGGAGCCAGGGTCGATGCTTGGGTCGCAGGTCTTCGCGGGGCATCTGGTAGGCACTCTGGTGAAACTGACATCCGGGTTTCGGTATACGGACATGGGGCCGTTTCGGGCGATCCGGAGAACATCGCTCGAGAGCCTCGGGATGGCGGAGCTTACCTACGGGTGGAACCTCGAGATGCAGATCCGGGCGATCCAGAAGGGCCTGAGGATTCGCGAGATTCCGGTGGACTATCGGAAAAGGATCGGCGGGACGAGCAAGGTCTCTGGTGATCTGCGAGCTTCGATGAAGGCGGCGGTGCGAATCATGGAAGTGCTCGGGCGGGTTACGTTTGGATCGCATCATACGGGGAAGAGTTAGACCACAACCTTGCTGGCGCTTTCGCGTTTGACCTGTAGAACCTGATCGATCCCTCTCCGCGGAGCCTTTCATCAAACCACTTCCGATCTCTTTCCTCCCGCTCCTCGTTCTTTGTGCCCAAGTGTTACCGGGCGAGGTTGTTCCGGCACGACACCTGGAAGGGACCCATCATGCGTTTCTGACATTGCGATCGATGAATGGGGAGACCCTGGCCTCGGGCGACCTGATCCAGGTCTCGGATGGGGACCGTGTGACAAGCCGTCTTACGTTTCACTTTCGCGATGGATCGCTCGACGATGAGACGACGGTGTTCAGCCAGCATAAGATCCTTCGGCTGATCAGCGATCGCCATGTGCAGAAGGGACCTGCTTACCCAAAGCCAATGGACGTACTGATCCAACACAATGGCACTGTGACGATGCGGGACGACGCGGGAAAGACCTCGGTCGAGCATATCGATCTACCTCCGGATACATACAACGGGCTGCAGTTCGCGGTCGTTGCGAATATCCTGCCGACGACCCCCGAGACGAAGATTGCGTATGTTGCGCCAACCGGCAAGGGACGGCTGATTCATCTTTCGATCACACCGGAAGGAGAAGATGCCTTCACTGCCGCTGGCGTGAAGCGGAAGGCGGTCAACTATAGGCTGCATCCGGAGCTTGGCGGGTTGACAGGTATGGTGGCTCCGCTGATCGGGAAGCAGCCAGAAGATGCTCACGTCTGGGTAATGCAGAGCGAGGCTCCGGCAATCGTCAAGGTCGAGGCACAATTCTATGAAGGCGGTCCCGTGTGGCGAGTAGAGCTGACGTCTCCCGTCTGGTCCGGGGAGCCTCGCGCGAGCCGTTAGGGCGGTTATACTTCGGTTGCGCAGGCTGGAACCGCAGGACAGTTGCGTGCGTATGGATGGATGAGGCGGCTGGACCGCCCAGGAGTAGCCATGCAGAGCCGGATTGTCGGAACCACTATGCCCGTCCTTGAGGTCGCGTTGTCGGGCAATGATGCCCTTATCTCGGAGGCTGGGGAGCTTTCATGGATGACGCAGTCGATCCAGATGACGACGCACACCCAGATGGGTGGAGGCGGCGGGTTCTTCGGGGTTATCAAGCGCGTGGCCGGCGGAGGCACGATCTTCATGACAGAGTACCGGGCGATTGGCGCTCCGGGCGAGGTTGCATTCGCGACGAAGGTGCCGGGACACATCGTGCCGATCGAAGTATCGCCGGGTCACGAATTCCTGGTGCATCGTCATGGCTTTCTATGCGCTACGGACCAGATCCAGATTGGTGTTGGCTTTCAACAGTCTCTTGGAGCGGGAATCTTCGGCGGGGATGGATTTTTGCTACAAAAGATCTCGGGGTATGGGACAGCCTGGCTCGAGTTGTCGGGTGAGTTGATTATCAAAGACCTTCGGCCAGGCGAGACTCTGCGAGTGCATCCGGGCCACGTTGGAGCGTTTCAGTCGTCGGTGTCCTTCCAGATAACACGGGTGCCAGGCATAAAAAACATGATCTTCGGAGGCGACGGACTTTTTCTCGCCGCACTAACCGGACCGGGACGGGTATGGCTTCAGACACTACCGATCTCGAAGCTGGCACACCAACTACAGGAGTACATGCCTTCGGCGGAGCGGCAAAGGGATCGGGTCGAAGGCGGAGTAGTCGGGGGAATTGTAGGCTCGCTGCTCGACAACATGCGCTAATAGTGAAAGTTAGTTGATGACAAACTCGTCGCCAGCGACGCGGGTGCGATTGCGCCCGGTCGTCTTGGCGCGATAGAGAGCGGCGTCAGCGGACTGGATCAGGCTGTTCTCACCTTTATCGATACTAGGGATCACGGTGGCACAGCCGAGGCTCACGGTGACTACGCCGTGGGGGCTCACGTCGTGGGCGATTGCCAGATCTTCAATGGTCTTCCGGAAGATCTCCGAGATCAGTTCGGCTCCCGGGCCCGATGTGCTTGGAAGGACTGCAACAAACTCCTCGCCGCCGTAGCGAGCGAGAAGATCCTGCGGACGGCGGAGGACCGTCTGGATGGCCTCCGCTATTCTACGCAGGCACTCATCGCCGGCGAGATGTCCGTAGAGATCGTTGTAAGCCTTGAACTGGTCGACGTCGATGAGCAGAAGGGAAAGCGGAGTGTGGTCCCGGGCTCCCCGCTGCCAGTTCGATCGGAGGGTCTGGTCGAGAAGCCGGCGATTGGCAACCCCAGTGAGGCCGTCGCGCATGGCCTGTAGCTCCACTGCACGGAAAGCTTCCTGCATCTTTTCCTCGGCGGCACGCCTATCCGAGATGTCCCGAACGACAAAGACAAAACCGCTCGGTTCGCCAGTGTCGTCGTCGAGGAGCAGGCGCGAGTTGCTTTCAAGCCAGCGATACTCGCCGTCCTTCTTCAGCGCCTGGTACGCGAGGGGTGAAGGCTGGTCCCCATTTCGGAGCGCCCTTACCATCTCGATCATCTTTGGGACGTCGTCGGAATGGACGGTCGATAGATCGTTCCGTCCAACGAGTTCGTCCGGCAGCCAGCCGAGCATCTCCGTAACAGCGGGCGAGACATATTTACGGCGTCCCTGGATATCGGTCAACACAATGACGTCCCGAGATGCCTCCGCGAGAGAGCGGAATCGGCTCTCGCTTGCGGACAGTTTGCTCATCACACGCTGATTGACCGACATGGCAGCTTCGGTCGTATAGAGCGCAACCATCGAGAGTGCAACGAATGTCTGAAATATGAGCACAGGTGCTTCGAGAGGACCGATGAAGGTCCGGCCAAGGGGACCGAAACCTTCGGTGGTGAGGTAGCCTCCGATAAAGGTAACCGCCAGGAGGCCAGCAGCTGAAGCAGTAAAGCCAAGACGGACGCCGAGCAGAAGGAGAAAGAGAAGGACAAACCAGAGCATCGGGTAATTCGTCATGCGAAATACTCCGAGTGCAACGACACAGAGCAGGGTAAACAGCAGAATGGTTTCTGGCGGGGATCTGCGCGAAAACTGCTTCCGGAAGTGGAATGAGATGTAGAGCGGGGTCATAGTTGCGATTCCGAGCACGTCGGCGGCGAACCAGAACCGAAAGGAATGTGTGAAAGGGCGACCGCCGTGGAAGCTGATATAGGTAGACGCTAGAGCCGAGGCCACAGATGACGCGAATAGAGCGCCGAACATAAGGCTGCCTAGCTGCCTTACTTGAGTCAGATCAGGATCCTCCGCGACGAAGCGATACATGAGTAAGGCGCCGAGTGCCACCTCGACCATATTGCACAACCCGAAATAGAGGGCTGGCCCAGGCGGATCGCCGAGGACCATATTCACCATGACGTCGACAAATAGACCAAGCAGAATAAAGGCGGGCCACTGCGGACGCCGCGATGCAAGGAGAACGCCGATCAGAAAGCCGTTTGAAAGCCAGACGAGCGAAACGCCGGTCATGGCAACGCTCTGCCGGTTCAAAAGTTGCGCGGTAACAGCGAGGCAGGCGAGGCACACAGCGAGTCGAGCCAGTCGAAGGACCGGTGGAATGCGGCGCGTAAGAAAATCTTTCAAGACAACGGTCGACCCGTGCTGCTCTGCCATCTCAGCAGCCTCGCTCGGATCAGTATAAAGATGATTCGAAACTTCCTCGGAGGTCTTTGGTATCACCGGATGCTACTTTTGTGCGATACCACGGCTCCAAACCACCGACTTGACCGGCCGCCGAGGAATATAGCTTCCTGCAGCCTTACTTCTACAAAAAACGTCAGAATCTGGTGCCAGCCTACGCTAAACCCGACGGGAGTCTACGGCGTAGAGAAATCAGAGCCGGCCTCGATTAGAGGCAAAACGATCGCGAAGGTCGTACCTTTGTGTCTCCCATACGTGATACTTCTTACCTTCATCCATCCGCCTTGCTTTTCGACCAGGTCGGCAGCGACCCACAGGCCAAGACCATTTCCGGTCTTCTCCTTGGTCGTGTAAAAGGGTTCAAAGACGCGGGCCAGTACTTCGGGCGGCATGCCGCTTCCGCTATCGGCGATGGCGATCCGGACCACATTCGTGCCCGCACGCGTCCAAGAGCGAGAACGGCTCGCGCGGACAACGATGCGACCGTCGCGCGGTGTTGCGTCGAGAGCGTTTGAAATCAGATTCACGACAACTTGGCGCAGTTCGCCTGGAGAGCAAACCAACTGCGGAATCGGTTCGGTGTATTCCTCCACAACCTGGAGGCCGAGAGACTTGATCTTTCCCCGAAGCAACTGAACGGAGGATTCCAGGATCGGAACGATTTCGGCCAGTTCCGGGCGAGTACTCTCGCGATAGAAGCTCAGCGTCTGTGTGGTAATCTGCGAAACTCGCCGCAGCTCTTCGGTAGCCATATCGGCGTAGCGGTGCTGTTCCTCGAGTCCATCGCTCGTCCGGATCAGAAACAACAAGTTTGATATCGCCTCCAGCGGATTGTTGATCTCGTGAGAGATACTGGCAGCGAGGCGACCTGCGACAGCAAGCTTTTCGTTCTTTCGGAGTACCTCTTCGAGCTTCTGTTTATTTCGCGTCAGGCGGGTAAGGGCAAAGTCGCTGCGCCAGATGAGGAAGGTCTGCAGTGAGACGACAGCGACAGCGAAGAGTCCGAGCGCAAACGGGACTTCGTACCACTCGCGCTGATAGCCGAGCTTGACCATGAGACCGATGAGAATCGGAAGCGCCCAAGTGCCGATCAGGAGTTCCATGCGAGCTTCCGCTCCGAGTTCAGGAGCGAAGAGGGAGAGCATCGGTTCGCGAAGAGGTCGTGAAGCAAAGGCTGCGGAGTAGAGAGCGAGAAGGGAGATTGCGGTCTGCACCGACATCGCGTCCAGGATTCGGCCCCCCGCAAGTTGGCGGGCTTTGTAAAGAAAACCACAGACAGCTGCGAGCGCGAGCATGATGCCAAACGACAGAAGAGCTGTGCAGAGTTTTGGAACACGATCAAGTGCGAAGAGGCAGACGGACAACATTGTGACGCCTAGAATTGTGCCGACGGACATCCTGCCCGGAATGCTTCCCGGCCTGGCAGAGGCGATATTGGCCATGTTCCATTGCTCGTACAGGGGCAGTGGGCCGGTTACATACTCAATCATGCTAATGCCGGCTAGGGTTACGGCGAGAAGAGTAAGAATATCCGCGATAGTTACCGCAGCCCCTCCGGTTTCCGGATTCCGCTTAAGAAGCATCGCCAGACCGAGCAAAAGGATAGACAAGGCAGTCGTCCAGCGCATAGGGCCATGACCGGAGGCGATCTGAGCCAAGGTATCCCGCGATTGGATCCAGCCCAGCAATGTAATGGCAGCGCCAATGCAGACTAGGCCGCTTGCGGTGTTCACGAGTAAAGACCAGACCGATGGGATGCTGCGGGGGCGCGGAAATGTGACATGCGGCATCGCCAAAATACGTTGTTGCATTAAGGCACCGGGAAAGACCATCTCTGATTTTGGCCTAGGTAATCCGACTCGCAACCCACTCTCCGCTCGATAGGATGCTAAAGGTCACCAGTCAATAGTAACTAAATGATGTTCCTTCACAAGGTACCTACTTTATCTCTTTGACAGTATGTTTTCACACCCGCGTCCATCAGCACGAGAAGAAACACATTCAGAGCTTTCCCATTGTGGCAAAACGGCAAGCAAGGCTTAGCTTCCCTCGGCGTCTCTCGGCTATTCTTGGAGGATGCTGCTGGTGGGAGTTGAGGGGACGCCTTTTGTTGATTTGCGGCGCGTGAACGTTGCGCGTGGTCCGACCACTGTACTTCATGATCTGAACCTCTCGGTGTATCCGGGGGAGCACATTGCGCTTCTTGGTCCGAATGGGTGTGGGAAGTCGACGCTTATCAAGACGTTGACGTGTGAGTGCTACCCGCTGGTTCAGGAGGGGACGAGCGTTACGATCTTCGGGCGGGAGCGGTGGGACCTTACGGAGTTGAAGAAGAGATTGGGCGTGGTTTCAGCGGAGTTGCCGGGAAAACCCATGCTGTCGACGACCGGGCGAGATGCGGTGTTGACGGGATTCTTCTCGAGTTCGACGCTTTGGCCGAATCTCAAAGTCACTCCGGAGATGGCGGCGCGGGCGGACGAGGTTCTCGAGCTCGTTGGGGCGACCAGTATCGCGGGCAAATATGTGGGAGCTATGTCGGCAGGGCAACAGAGACGCGTGATGATTGGGCGTGCTCTGGCCGGGTCGGCGGGAACGCTTCTACTGGATGAGCCATCCAATGCGCTCGATCTTGCGGCGCAGAAGGATCTGCATGAGCTGATGAGGGTGCTGGCAAGGCAGGGCACGACGATCCTGTTGATTACGCACCACTTACCGGATATCATCCCGGAGATCGGCCGAATCCTGCTAATGAAGGATGGCCGGATCGTCGGGGACGGACCAAAGGAAGAGCTCCTGAAGGCGGAGACGCTTTCGGAGCTCTTCCAGACGAACGTGGAGTTGACGATACGGGATGGACGGTACTACGCGTCCTGATTTCTTCAGCTTACGACACGTCGGCCCAATCGAGGATGACCTTGCCGGAGTTGCCGGAACGCATGGCGGCGAAGCCTTCTTCGTAGTCGCGCCAGTTGAGCCGATGAGTGATGACTCCGGAGATGTCGAGGCCAGACTCGAGCATGACCGTCATCTTGTACCAGGTCTCGTACATCTCGCGACCGTAGATGCCACGGAGGGTGAGCTGGTTGAAGATGACCTGGTTCCAGTCGATGGCGATGGGGTCGGCCGGGATGCCGAGCATGGCAATCTTCGCGCCGTGGCTCATATGGGCGATCATGTCGCGGAAAGCCTGCGGATTTCCTGACATTTCGAGGCCAACGTCGAATCCCTCGTGCATATTCAGGTCTTTTTCGGTGCTTTTCAGGGTTGTCGTGATCGGGTTGATCGCGCGGGTGACGCCGACCTTCTCGGCTAGATTGCGGCGGTATTCGTTCGGGTCCGAGATGACGACGTGGCGGGCTCCGGCGTGTCTTGCGACTGCGGCGGCCATGATGCCGATGGGACCTGCGCCGGTAACGAGTACATCTTCGCCGAGAACCGGAAAGGCCAGAGCGGTGTGGACGGCGTTGCCAAAGGGGTCAAAGATGGAGGCGATGTCGAGGGGGATGCCGTGGGCGTGCTGCCAGATATTCGACATGGGCAGGACGACGTATTCGGCGAAGCAGCCGTTGCGGGAGACGCCGACCCCGGCGGTGAAGGCGCAGAGGTGGCGGCGGCCGGCGAGGCAGTTGCGGCATCGTCCGCAGACGACGTGGCCCTCGCCGGAGACGATCTGGCCGACGTGGAGGTCGGGGACGTTCGAGCCGAACTCGACGACTTCGCCGACAAACTCGTGGCCGATGGTCAGGCCGATTGGGATGGTCTTGGAGGCCCAGGCGTCCCACTCGTAGATGTGGAGGTCTGTGCCACAGATTCCGGTCTTGAGAACGCGGATCTTGACGTCGTTGATACCAATTTCGGGCTCGGGAACCTCTTCGAGCCAGAGTCCGCGCTCGGCGCGGCTCTTGACGAGTGCCTTCATGGTGGTGCCTTTCCGGGCGGCAGGTCCAGCTTGCCGACCCGGGACGCCGAAGACGATTCTACGCGCTCCCTCTTTCACGGCTGATGACTGAAGTATTGGTGGGACCAATTGGAGGGGTCTAAAGGAGAACTTGGGGGTTTACCTGCGATTTCAGGGCTTTGTGGTGACTCTTCGCTGTATGTCCGGGTGGCATCGGCTTTTGAGGGTGTGGCTTTGTGCAAATGCTCCTACTTCCCGGTTGGAAAGTGACGGTAGGATGTGGGGCGTTGTGTGGCTAATGTGGACAACGGACTGGCCGTTCGGGTCCTTGCCATCCGCGTTTGAGGCCTCCATTGCGAGACGCTTTCGCAGGATTATTACCGCGAGAGGGGTGAAACCTGGAGGTGGTGGTGGCACGCGCGGGATGGAGGCACACAGCTCAGCGATCGGGGCGGATGCCACGAGGTGAAGGGCCTGGAAGTCGTCGAGCTGATCTTCCACCCGAATAAAGTACTGGACGGGAGTGTCCGGCTCGATGCCGTAACGAAGGACGAGGTCACTGGCAGGGTCTTCGACGAACCAGAGGTCCTGAACCTGATGGCGAGGGTAGGCCGGGAGCTTCTCGAGCAGTCCGCGCACACGCTGGACGTTCGCCAGATGACTCTCGACGAGACGAAGCAGAAACGACTGGCAGGGCGCGAACCGCATCCAGGCGAAAGGACGCGAACGGGGCGGCGGGGGGTCTACGGCCGGGAAGGCGTGAAGGCAGAAAGTCATGCGGCCCTCCCGGCGGTCTCTTCCGTCAGCAGGCCGGACGACGGCTCCGAGAAGAAGGGGAGCGGAGTCAACCCGGGGACTTCCCTGCCCGGCAGGGCGGGACGGGCAAGGCGATGCCCAAGCCGGATCATGGGACGCTCGACGAGATAGTAGGAGACGAGGGCGAAGACGAGGACCAGAACGTAGCGAAGAGGCGTCTGCTGGACGAGTGCGAGGATGCGGGAATCGGGAGGCTGCAGGGCGTAGTAGAAGGTGAAGAAGAGCATCTGCCAGAGATAGAGGCTGTACGAGATGCGCCCGACGAAACGCACGGGGCGGGACTCGAGAAGGCGGCCCGGGAGGCTTTCGGGGTGAAGCATGGTGCTCACGATCAGGATGGGCAGGGTGAAGATCAGCGCTGCGTGATCGATGCGACTGTGATGGAGGGCGAGACGAAGCCACACGAGCGCGGAGAGGCCGATGGCCACGGAAGGCCGAAGCCAGAGGAGGCAACGGGCTCGCCATACGGGACGTTCCACCAGCACAGCCGCGAAGGCACCAAGGAGAATCGCTCCCACGGCGACGTCCGTATGGAAGGTGTAGACCGGGCCGAACTGCAGCGCAGGGTGGCCATAGACGAAGACGCGCCATAACTCGGTGGCGACAGCAAGCAAACCCAGAATAAGGAGGCGGAAGCGCACCACCGTCAAAAGGAACGCGGGAAGGAGGAGATAGAAGTGCTCTTCCACGGACAGAGACCAGAAGTGCCCGGTGTACCAGGAGTCGTTGACCGCGTGGAGAGGAAGATAGTTACGGACCAACAGGAACGACGCGATAAGATCTCCGGGGGCAAGGGTGAGTACTGTCCGGAGCGTGAGGATTGAGACGATAGCGAGAAAGAGAAGGGCCGCCGGCTGGATGCGACAGAGACGACGAATGTAGAAGCCGCGCAGGCTGATCGTTCCTCGCAGACGCTCCTCCTGGAGGAGGCGCGAGCAGATCAGAAGACCGCTGATGGCGAAGAAGAGTTCGACGCCGCGATTCCCGCCGCTCTCCCGGAACCATGAACTCGAGAAGCGCCCAAGGTGAGCGATGCGGTCGTGGGAGAGGATGACGCTGAGGATGGCGATTGCTCTCCATCCATCGAGCGTAGGCAGATATCCTGTCCCTAATCCGGGATTGGTCTGTTCTCTCTGCTCTGTCTTCATGGGCGATGCAGCCTGCGGCCCTCGTATGTCGGCAGACTACACATACTTTTGTGAACGCGTATAGGAAGAAGTAAGATCAGCGCAAAATAATCAAGCTAAAATTCCCGAATGAGCGATTCGGTTAGCGCGTTATTCCTCGACCATTCGACCCGGAAGCTGAGCGCGATGCAGGAACATCTAGCCGGCTGTCTCGGCCGGTTGAACGACGAGCAGATATGGGAGAAGCATGGACCGCACGAGAATGCCATCGGAAACCTGGTGCTGCACCTGTGCGGGAATGCCCGGCAATGGATCATGCACGGAATAGCGGGCGTTCCAGATGTGCGGGTGCGGGATGCGGAGTTTCAGGCGACCGGGGGTAAGACCCGTGAGGAATTACTCGGCCTGTTTGCCGAGACGATGGCGGAGGCGCGCAGCGTGATCTCGTCGGTAGCGCCGGAGCGGCTGACACAGGTGATTCATCCACAGGACATCGATGTGACTGTGCTCGAGGCGATCTACCAGGTCGTTGGACATGTGCAGCAGCATATCGGGCAGATCGTTGTGCTCACCAAGCAGATGACGGGTCGAGATGTCGACCTCGTGATGCCTCGGGCGAGGTAGGTAAGCGAACTACTGCCCTGCCGCGATTGCAGCGTCCGCGAGCCGGATCATCTGGGAATCCGGAGCGGCTGAGAAGATACCGGGGTGCAATGAATGGGCTATATCCGCGAGGCCTTCGAGAAGCGTTGGGGCGGGTGTGTTGATGAGACGGTCCGGGATACAGAAGACGCGGCGCTGGCGCACAGCTTCAAGGGAATGCCAGTTGCGCTGATCGATAACGCGGGTGAGCGGCACGCGATTCCCTGCTCCGCACCAGGCGAAAAGAAGCACGTCGGGCTTCGCGTCGGCGATGATTTCGGGCGTGGTGTGTAAGCCGGGGACTCCGAGAAAACGGCCGCCGGCGGCTTCGATGAGTTCAGCCGCCCAGTGTTGGGAATGGATAAGGGGCTTGCCCCACTCTTCGCAGTAGACGAGCGGCTTCGGCAACGATGCGGTGCGGGCGCGGACATCGGCGATTGCGGCTTCGAAGGCGTGTACGAGGGGCTCAGGATCGGCGTGGACGATGGAGGCGATGAGGCGGATGTCGTTGGCCACATCGGCGAGGGTGTGG
The DNA here is from genome assembly GCF_004115155.1 of Granulicella sibirica. NCBI lineage: Bacteria > Pseudomonadati > Acidobacteriota > Terriglobia > Terriglobales > Acidobacteriaceae > Granulicella > Granulicella sibirica. Next base: position 313,381 of record NZ_RDSM01000002.1, on the reverse strand, counting down.
GGTGCGAGGGTGAGGACGGGGAGGCCTGCCTTGAGGATCGCTGCCAGCGATTCGAGGCGGTAAGGAATGCTGGCGATGACGAGGTCGGGGCGCAGGGCTTCGAGTTCGGCGGTGTCGGCGGACCACGCGTCCTTGAGGACCGCATGGCCGGAGAGTCCGGGGAGGGCTTCGAGGCAGTACTTCGTGTGAGCGCAAAGGTCGTCGAGACGGCCAAGGGACGCGAGGATGAGGGTGACCGAGGGCTGGAGGCTTGCGATGCGCATGGGAAGAAGGCGGGAGCTTCGGAGGCTCTTGTCTGATCCTACCGTGAGCCCTTCCGGTGCCGGTTGCTTTGCCTTATTTGACCAGCAGCGTCTGCTTCTTCCTCAGAACGTTCAACTCCCTCTCTTCGCTCTCGATGAGATGAGAATTGGGCTGTGGCTGATCTTTCCTGGTCTGGAGTTTCTGCTCGGCGCTATCTACGGCGAAGTCTATTTGCTGACGAAGCGTGGGGGTCATGCGCACAGACTACGTCGCCACGTGAACCATTTCGACACCCGGAGGTTGTAGACGACCTGCGTCAATGGAGGTACGAACGCCCTATTCGACGACCTGCTTGGCCTTGTAGCCATCGCGGGCGATAACGGAGTACTTGAGGGGCTTACCCTTTTCATCAGCCATGCGGAGGGGCTTGCCTTCGCGGTCGACGAGGGTGACCTTGATCTTGCGGTAGGTGCCGTCGTTCTTGTTGTTGGTGGGCTTGTAGGTGAGGAGGTACTGGTTGCGGATGGAGTCGTTGATCTGGGCGAAGATGTCGGGGAGCGCGCCCTGGAAGAGCGGGTTGAAGTAGAGGCCGCCGGTCATGTTGGCGAAGGTGCGCATCTGGTTTTCGGCCTGGAGATAGTCCATGCGCTGGATGCCTCCCATGCGACCTCGGGAGTCGGCGAGTTCGCGAACGAGGGCTCCGGTGCCGATGGCGAAGATGGTGACGTTCTGGGAGGCCTTGACCTTGGCGAGGATCTTATCGAGGGTGAGCTTGGAGAAGGTGTCGCGGCCGGTTCCGATGAGGATGATGTACTTGCGGCCCTCGATGCGGGAGACGCGGTCGAGGGTCTCGTAGAGGGCGTCGAACATGTTGGTGTCGGAGAAGCCGGGGATCTGGAGGGACTGGATGGCCTGGCCGACGGTCTGCTTGTTGTTGGTGAAGTCGGTGACGATGTGGGTGCGGAGGTCGTAGGTGATGACGGCGATGTAGTCTTCGGGGCGGAGCGACCGGTAGAAGCTCTCGGACGCGTTCTGCATGTCGCGGATGAAGTAATAGGAGTTGGCGGCGAATTCGAGGAGCATGACGGCGGTGATGGGGGTCTGCACGATGCGGACGCTGTCGACCTTTTGCTCGACGCCGTCTTCCTGGACGAGGAAGTTTCCGGATTTCAGGCCGGGGATGAACTGGTGGGTTTTGTCGAGGATGACGTTGACGTCGAGGTTGACGATGGGCACGTCGACGCGGAGGGAGTAGGTGGCGTTGTCGGGGTTCTTGACCTTGGGCTCGGCGGGAGCAGGTGGCGGCTCGGGTTCTTCGGTGGGTTCTTTTTTCTTGCGGAGGACGATGCCGCCGTCGTCGGTGGTTGGTCCCTGCTCGGGTTCTGCGCTGGGAGGGGCTGTCTTCTGGGGGTCCGTTGCTTGAGGAGCGCCCTGCTGCGCACCGGCGCGGGGGATGGGTGAGACGGCGAGAAGGAGGCCGAGGCCGATCGCGGAGAGAAGATGGACGGCGCCGGGGAAGAGGCTCGAATCGCGGTGGGTATCTGCCTGAGGGGTCCTGGAGGTGTCGGGAATCTTCGGGGTCGTCGGGGTCATCATCTGAAACTTTACTCCGGTTTGCGGGTGGGGCAAGAGATAAGCGGGGGCAACGCGTCGAACGACTGGAAACGGGCTAATCTTTTAGACGTGATTAAACATTCCTGGCTTCATGAGCTACTGGTGGGCTGCGCGCTCGGCTGTTTCGGTTGGGCGGGTGCTTCGCCGGTCTCAGCGCAGGCACCGCACGGTGAGGTGCGGCCGACGGGGGTTCCGGCGGGGATGTCGGTGTTTCCGCTGGCGGATGTGAAGCGCGGCATGATGGGTGTGGCGTACACGGTGTTCGAAGGCGTGAACCCGGAGCCGATGGACGTTGAACTTCTTGGTGTGCTCAAGGATGCGATCGGGCCGGGGCAGGACATGATCCTGGCGAGGCTGAAGGGGACGAAGCCAGAGTATACGGGCGTTGTGGCTGGGATGAGCGGCAGCCCGGTATATGTCGATGGGCGGCTGCTGGGGGCGGTGAGCTACCGGATCGGGCAGTTCAGCAAGGAGCCGATTGCCGGGATCACGCCGATCGAGCAGATGTTCGAGGTGCGGGATGGGCAGGGTGCGGGGGCTGAGGCGGGAACAAAGGCTCCGGTGAATGCGGGCGGGATGCAGGTGCAGCCGATGGAGACACCACTGGTGTTCAGCGGCTTCTCGCAGGAGGCGATCGACCGGTTTGGGGACCGGTTCAAGGCGATGGGGCTGACGCCGGTGGCGGGATTGGGCGGGGTGGATGGCGATGCCAAGCAGCCTGAGCCCCTGGTGCCGGGGTCGGCAGTCAGCGCGGTGCTGGTAAGGGGGGATTTATCAGCTGCGGGGACGTGCACGGTGACGTATGTGGATGCGAATCAACTGCTGGCGTGTGGGCATCCGCTGACACAGTATGGGCAGGTCGATATCCCGATGACGAAGGCGAATGTGCTGGCGACGCTGGCATCTCCGATGAACGCCTTCAAGATTGTGAACGCGACCGAGACGGTTGGGGCGTTCACGCAGGATCGGGCTTCGGCGATCCTTGGGCGCTTTGGGGCAAAGGCGCGGATGATTCCGGTGACGGTCGAGGTGGCGGGATCGGGTGGGGCTTCGATCAAGAGCAGGACATTACACTTCGAGGTGCTGGATAACAAGCAGTTGACGCCGTCGACGATGCTGGTTTCGGTATACCAGGCGCTGCAGGGGACGAACAGCTCGGCGGCGGAGATCAGCTATCGCATGTCGGGTGAGCTGACGGTATCGGGTATGGATGGGAAGGCGTTGCCACCGGTCTCGATGGATGGGGAGATGGCGCAGAACGAGTTCAACCCGGCGGCGATCAATGCGGCGCTGTTCGTGGGCGAGAGGTTCAGCCGGGTGTATCAGAATGCGGTGGAGCAGCCGGTGATCACGGGCCTCCGGCTAAAAGTGGAAGCGGTTCCGATGCGGCGGACGGCGGTGATCGAGACCGCGAGGCTTGGACGGACGGAGGCTCGCGCGGGAGAGACCGTCGAAGTGGAGACAACAGTGCGGCCCTTCCAAGCGGAGACGCGTGTGGTGCGAATGCAGGTGCAGGTTCCGGCCGGAACCACGGCGGGTCCCTTGAGGGTGATGGTCAGCGATGGGGCTACGCTTGACCGGCTGCTGCAGCCGACCGCGACGACACCGCACCCGCTTGGGTTGGCGGATACGGTGGCGCAGATCAACCGGTCGCATGCGAACGATCGACTGTATGTCACGGTGCTCGAACATTCGGCGCAGGCGGTGCTTCCTGCGAGCACGATGGCCTCGGTGCCGCTTTCGATGGCGAACGTATTGGAGCCGCTCAAGGATGGCCTCGAAATGCGACTGACGGGCGAGAGCGCTACGGAGGCGGGTTCGGTGGAGGTTCCGGAAGCTATTTCGGGATCGAAGGTGCTGACGCTGATGGTTCGCTGATACTTCTGTCGTATTTCTGCCAGATGGGTAGCGAAGAAAGGGAGAAGTTCGGCTTCTCCTGTTGTAGCATCAGGAATGCAGGCGCGCAGCCGGGTAGATCGCGCGACTCCAAGGAACAGGGACTTTCATGAATGATATCAATGGGTTAGCCGTCCACGCGGCTGGCGCGCATCTGCTTCCCTTCAAGGTCGACGCCGGTGATTTAAAGCCGAATGACGTTGCGATCAAAATCTCGCACTGTGGCGTGTGCCACAGCGATATCCACCTGATCGATAACGACTGGGGTATCAGCAAATACCCGTTTATTCCGGGCCACGAGATCGTCGGGACGATCACAGCGGTGGGTTCGAGTGTCAAGGACCGCACCGTGGGTGAGCGGGTCGGGGTGGGCTGGCAGGCGGATAGCTGCGGGATTTGCGAGTGGTGCCGGCAGGGCGAGGAGCATCTCTGCCTGAAGAGCCAGCCGACGTGCGTTGGGCGGCATGGTGGTTACGCGGACTATGTGCGGGTCAACAGCCGGTTTGCGATTCCGGTTCCGGCTGTGCTCGATAGCGAGAACGTGGCACCGCTTCTCTGCGGCGGCATCACGGTTTATAGCCCCTTGCGGAACCACGGCGTTCGGCCTTCTTCGCGTGTCGGCGTTGTCGGGATCGGCGGGCTCGGACATATCGGGTTGCAATTCGCGCGTGCGTTCGGCGCGGAGGTGACGGCCTTCTCGACCTCGAAGGATAAGGAAGCGGAGGCGAAGAAGCTGGGAGCACACCACTTCGTCAATACGCGGGATACAGGCGCGCTGAAGAAGGTAGCGGGAAGCTTCGACTTCCTTCTCTGCACGGTGAGCGCGGACCAGGATTGGGCCGGGTTGATCGCTTCGCTTCGCCCGAAGGGCATGTTGTGCGTGGTAGGCGCGGCTCCTTCACCGATGCCGATCTCGGCCTTCTCGCTGATTCTCCAACAGAAGGCTATCTCCGGCAGCCCGACGGGAAGCCCACGCGACCTGCACGAGATGCTGGATGTAGCGGCTCGGCATGGGATCAAGGCGATCACGGAGCGATTCCCGATGTCGGCTGCGAACGAGGCAGTCGCGAAGGTGAAGAAAAACCAGGTGCGGTATCGCGCGGTTTTGACGAACTAGGCGGGAAGGCAAACGCAGATTCCCTTCGGGAATGACAACCAAAGGGCAACGGCAACCCAAAGGGCAAAGGCAACGGCAAAGACACATTCTTTCGGGGATGCAGGATGGGCGGGCGGGGCTTCGGCTTCGCCCGTCTTTATTGTGGGAGAAGCAAGATTTTGGCAGGGTTTAGACTCGGGGTCACGATGATGCGACGGTGCGCGGTGCTTGCGGCAGGGTTAGTGGGACTTGGTTTGGCTTCCGGAAGCGCGCTGGCGCAAGGGACGAAGCTCTGGACGGTTGGGCGGTATGAGGAACTCGAGCGCGGATCGACGAATGGCGTGGCGATCCGGAACGACGGGCGCCTGGAGAGCGCTCCGGCGACGTCTCTGATCTACACGACGACAGGCAATTACGTGTGGTCGGTAGCTGGCGATGCGGCTGGAAACGCTTATCTCGGTACGGGCGGAACGGTCTCCGGTTCAGCGACAGTGATGCGGGTTGGAGTGGACGGCAAAGCCACGAAGATCTTCGAGGGTAAGGAGCTTGGGGTTCAGTCGGTGCGGGTGGGCGGCGATGGGGCGGTGTATGTCGCGACCTCGCCGGATGGCAAGGTTTACCGGGTGACGAAGGAAGGCGGACCACCGCTGGTGGTCTTCGATCCGGCAGCTACCGCGGAGAAGTCGAAGTATCTCTGGGACCTTGCAGTGGGTAAAGGGGACGAAGTCTATGTCGCGGCGGGGGCGCCTGCGGCGGTGTATCGTGTGACCGGTGGGAAGGCCGAGCTGCTGTTCAAGACGGCGGATCAGCATATCCGGTGCCTGCTGATGAGCAGGACAGGAATGCTGTGGGCGGGAACAGATGGCGGCGGAGTCGTCTACCGGGTGGACCCGCGACAGACTGGAGCGAAGCCCTTTGCCATGTATGCGGCGGCGCAGCGCGAGGTGACCGCGCTGGCCGAGGATGAGGCGGGGAATGTCTACGTGTCGGCCGTCGGGAGCAAGACGGGGACTTCGCTGCCTCCATTGCCGGTGACGGGCGCGGTGGGCGTGACGGTGACGTTCGTCCAGCCCAGTTCTACGGGCGCGGTGAGTGGAAGTGCGCTCGTTCCGGATGGGAGCGAGCTGTACCGGATTGCTGCCGACGGCACGCCTTCCCGTCTGCTGAGCCTGAAGGAGGATGTTGTGTATGGGTTGGCGGTTCGGGACGGAGCCTTGATTGCGACGACGGGGAATCGCGGACGCGTCTACCGGGTGGATCTTGCGATGGCAGGACGATACGCGGACATTGCCCATCTCGAGGCTTCGCAGGGAACGGCGCTGGCGACAGTCGCTGGAGGCGGGTTACTGATCGGGACGAGCAACAGTGGGAAGCTTTACCGGCTGGGTGGGGTGGCAAAGACGGCAACGTACACGAGCGAAGTCTTCGACGCGGGTGGATTTACGCATTGGGGGCGTGCCGAGGTTCGGGCTGAGGGGACGGGTTATGGGATGTTTGTCCGCGTCGGCAATGTTCCGAGCCCGGTGGAGGGTTGGAGTGACTGGATAAAGCTCGATGGAGGAGCGGGTAAGGTTCCGGACGGTCGCTACGCGCAGTGGAAGGTCGACTTGGGAAATAGGCAGAGTGGAGTCGAGGCGGTCGGGTTGAACTATCTGCCAAGGAATGTCGCGCCGGTGGTGGACGATGTTGCGGTGCAGATGGGAGCGCGGATCGCTCCGGGGACGGGTGCGACGGCGTCCACGACCGTGCAGGTGGCCTTCCCTGCCCCCGTGCCGACCGGGATGGCAACCGGATTCACGCTTCCGACGGGAGATGCAGGAACGGGTCCACTGACGGGTCAGAAGGACCGGACTGCACTGACGGTGCGGTGGAGCGCCCACGACGACAACGGAGACGACATGATGTTCGCGGTGTGGTGCCGGGGTGTGGGAGAGAAGAATTTCAGGCTGATCAAGGACAAGATCTCGGATCGCTTCTATAGCTTTGACGCCGTGACTCTTCCCGATGGGCCGTATGTGCTGAAGGTGGTAGCGAGCGATGGGCCATCGCACACGGACCAGGAGACGATGACGGGCGAGCGGGTGAGCGGGGTGTTTGTCGTGGATACGACTGCTCCGGTGGTGTCGGTGCTGAAGGCTGCGGTGTCGGCGGCGGGTGCGCGGCCGATTGGGGGCAGGGTGACGATCGAGGCTTCGTTCGAAGCGGTGGATGCGACGTCGCCTATCGGACATGCGGAGTATTCGCTCGATGCGGGTCCGTGGCAGTATGTCGAGCCGGTGGGTAAGTTGTCGGATGGTCTGAAGGAGAGCTACCGGTTCACGGTTCCGGTGGACCTACTGGCTGGGGGTTCTTCGGCGGGTGTTACGGATCCGGCGGAGCATGTGCTTGCGATTCGGGTGTATGACCGGTTTGAGAATGTGGCGTCGGAAAAGGTGGTTGTGCATTGAAGATGAGGGACTGGTGGCCGGCGGACGTGACAGACCGGGCGCTGCTGGTCTTCGATTTGACGGGGGTGTTCGTGTTCGCGGTCGAGGGTGCGCTGGCCGCGGTGCGGGCACAACTGGATGTGTTCGGGGTGCTGGTGCTGGCGTTCGCGACCGCGCTTGGCGGCGGCCTGATCCGCGATCTGCTGATCGGGGCGGTTCCTCCAAAGGCGATTTGCGACTGGCGCTACGGGGCTACGGCGCTCGCGGGCGGCGGCGCGGTGATCTGCTTCAGCCCGCTGTTCGTTGAGGCACCCATCCACCTGATGATCGGGCTGGACGCGGCTGGTCTTGCGCTGTGTGCCGTGGCTGGAGCGACCAAGGCGCTCGAGTACAGGATCCCGGGCCTGCTCGCGACGCTGATGGGGGTGCTGACCGGGGTGGGGGGTGGGACGCTGCGGGACCTGATGCTGGCGCGGGTTCCGAACGTGCTGCGAGCGGATATCTATGCGGTAGCCGCGCTGGCCGGGGCGACGGTGGTGGTGCTGGGGCTGAAGTTCGGACGGTCGAAGTCGTGGGCGATGATCCTGGGCGGCGTGCTGTGCTTCGCGCTTCGGATGGTGGCGGTGACGCGAGGCTGGAACCTGCCGCACGTTGCGCTTCACTAAGTGGCAAGTCGAACATTGTAGGCTGGGGACACGGTGCGATTCGAACTCTTTATAGCGGCGCGGTACCTGCGGGCGAAGCGGCGGCAGGCCGTCGTCGGGGTGGTGACGGGGATCTCGGTGCTTGGAGTGGCGGCGGGGGTGGCGTCGCTGATCATTGCGCTGGCGATCACGAATGGCATGCGGCGGGATCTGCAGGACCGGCTGGTGGGGTCGACGGCGCATGTGGACCTGATGAAGGTGGCGGGAGATGGCATGCGGGACTGGCAGCCTCTGCTGGCGCGGCTGCGTGGGGTGAAGGGTGTGGTGGCGGCGGCTCCTGGGCTGTATGGGCAGGTGTTGATTTCGCGTGGAGCTAGAAGTGGCGGGGCTTTGATCAAGGGCATTCTGCCGGCGGACGAGAGGACCGTGAGCGATCTGCTGGGGGCCGTGAGGGATGGAAGCGCGCGGGAACTGGAGCCGGATGCGGTGGCCGATAGCACCGATCCGAATGCGCGGGCGATTGCGCCGATCGTGATCGGGAAGGATCTTGGGGAGTCGATCGGGGCGGGGGTTGGGGATACGGTGCTGGTAACGAGTCCGCAGGGAGAGCTGACGCCGCTGGGGATCGTGCCGAGGTATGAACGGTTTCGGGTGGTGGGGATCTTCGCTTCGGGGTTCTACCAGTACGACTCGAGTTACTGCTACATGCGGTTGAAGGATGCGCAGAGATTGTTTTCCGAGCCGGATCTGATTTCGATCATCAGCTTCAAGGTGAAGGATCTTTACCAGGCGGCGGAGATTGGAAAGACGATCGAGGCGGCGGCGGGGGCGGGTTTTCAGACAACGAACTGGATGGAGCAGAATCGAGAACTCTTTCGGGCGCTCAAGCTGGAGCAGGTGGTCACGTTTATCGTGCTGGCGCTGATTGTGTGCGTGGCGGCGTTGAATATCTTGATCGCGCTGACCATGATGGTGATGGAGAAGACACGAGATATCGCGGTGCTGATGAGCTTTGGGGTGACGGAGCGGCAGGTGAGGCGGATCTTCCTGTTTCAGGGACTGCTGATCAGCGTGGTGGGGACGGTGATTGGGCTGGTAGTGGGGTACGGGGCGAGTTGGGCGGGGGGGCACTACCGGTTTATCCGGCTGGATGCTTCGGTGTACTCGATCGACTACCTGCCGTTTGCGCCGAAGGTTTTGGACGCGGTGATCGTGGCGGCTGTGAGCCTGGGGGTGAGTTTGTTGGCTACACTTTATCCGTCGCGCTCGGCGGCTAAGGTGCTTCCAGCTGAGGCTTTGCGGTACGAGTAGTTTTTGAGGGCTTATGGCACAGAGGTTGAAGTACACGGAGCTTGCGCCGGAGGGAATCGCGGCGATGCGGGCCGTCGAGCACCATCTGAATACCGGGACGGGGCTTGAGCCGGAGATACTTGCGCTGGTGCGACTACGGGCTTCGCTGATGAATGGGTGCGAGTACTGCATCGGGATGCATCAGCATGAGGCGAAGAAGCATAACGAGACGGAAGGGCGGATCGCGGACGTTGCGAGGTGGCGGGAGTCGGATGCCTATACCCAGCGGGAGCGGGCGGCGTTTGCGTGGACCGAGGTGGTGACGAACATTCAGGATGGACATGCTTCGGACGAGGCATATGCGACGGCGCGGGAGCACTTCTCCGAGGTTGATCTGACGAATCTGACGATGGCTATTGGGAGCATCAATCTTTGGAACAGGATGGCGATTGCGTTTCGTGCGGAGCATAAAGCGGCGGCGAAGCCGGAGGACGCGATCGAGGACGACGGCGGGAAGGTCTCGGTCGAGGAATGAGTGAACTTGTGGAGGGGAGCGAGCGATTCGGGAACCTGGAGCCTTTGTATGGAGTGGCGGCTGCGCGCGTCGTGATGCGAGCGGAGGGGCTGACGAAGATCTATCCCAAGGTTGGAGCGACGGGGAGCGAGATCGTGCTGTTTCGGGATCTGGAGTTGGTGATCCGGTCGGGCGAGATGGTCGCGATCGTGGGGGAGAGCGGCACGGGCAAGAGCACCCTGCTGCACCTGCTGGCGGCACTCGATCGGCCGACGGAGGGCGAGGTGTGGTGCGGAGATCGGCGGGTGAGCCGGTTCTCGGCGGCGGAGGCGGCGAAGTTCCGGAATAACGATGTGGGGTATGTGTGGCAGTTCCACTATCTGCTTCCGGAGTTTTCGGCGCTGGAAAACGTGGCGATGCCTCTGCTGGCGCGGGGGATGGGGCGCGCGGCGGCTCTCGACAGGGCGCGGCTTTGGCTTGGCGAGGTGGGACTCGGGGATCGGCTGGAGAACCGTTCAGGCGAGCTGAGCGGTGGGGAGCAGCAGAGGGTGAGCCTGGCGCGGGCTCTTGTTGGGGAGCCGCAGATCCTGCTGGCGGATGAGCCTACCGGGGATCTGGACGGGAAGACGGCAGAGAGTGTTTTCGGGTTGATTCAGAGGCTTCACCGGGATCATGGGCTGACTAGCGTTCTGGTCACGCACAACCAGGAGTTTGCGGAACGATGCGATCGTATGCTCCGGTTGAAGGACGGGAAGCTCGAAGGCTGAGGAGTTTTGGGTTTGCGACCGATTTTCAACAGAAGCGTCTAACACTTATGGGTTAGTTTAGGCATAACTTTTGCATCGTCTTCGCCTTGAGAATTGACTTGGCGTCTACACTAACTGCAGTGATTGGATGCTCCGTTTGCCGGTGGCAGCCTGATGGTTTCCGTGAGCGGTTGGCACGGGGATGGTTTGGGGACCAACGGCGCTGTATGGACCTCACGGCCTGTACAGTGGCCGGGCTTAGAGCCTGAAAGGGCGAAAAGGCTGAAGGGGGAACATGTTCGAACGCTATACGGAAAAGGCGCGCCGCGTAATCTTCTTTGCGCGGTATGAAGCGAGTCAATTTGGGTCGCCTTACATCGAGACCGAGCATCTCCTGCTCGGATTGCTGCGGGAGGACAAGGCTCTTACGAACCGTTTTTTGCGGTCGCATCAGTCGGTTGAATCCATACGGAAGCAGATTGAAGGTCATACCACTATTCGTGAGAAGGTATCGACCTCAGTCGATCTTCCACTCTCGAATGAGTGCAAGCGTGTGCTCGCCTACGCGGCGGAAGAGGCAGAGCGGCTTTCGCACAAACATATTGGTACCGAACACCTTTTGCTAGGGCTTCTGCGCGAGGAGAAGTGCTTTGCGGCGGAGATCCTGCAGGAGCGTGGGCTGAGACTTCCGGCGATCCGGGAAGAGCTGCAGCGCACGACGCAGGAGAAGGCTCCCGCCTCGGCGACTACAGGCAAGGGACAGCGCGGCGAGCAGAGCATGCTGGCGGAGTTTTCGCGCGACCTGACGCAGTCGGCCATGGATCAGCAGTTGGATCCGCTGGTTGGACGCGACCAGGAAGTCGACCGTGTCATCCAGATTCTTTGCCGGCGGACGAAGAATAATCCTGTGCTCATTGGCGAGCCGGGCGTTGGTAAGACCGCTATCGTCGAGGGGCTGGCACAGAAGATCGCCGACGGCGAAGTTCCTTCCTTCCTTGCGGATAAGCGGGTGCTTGCGCTCGATCTCTCGCTGATCGTGGCTGGAACGAAGTATCGCGGGCAGTTCGAAGAGCGGCTGAAGACGATCATGAAGGAGCTGATGGAGAACCAGAACTCCATCGTATTCATCGACGAGCTGCATACGCTGGTCGGGGCTGGTTCGGCTGAGGGTTCGCTCGATGCTGCCAATATCCTGAAGCCGGCGCTTTCGCGCGGCGAGATCCAGTGCATTGGGGCTACGACTCCGGCGGAGTATCGCAAGTCGATTGAGAAAGATAGGTCGCTCGAACGGCGTTTCCAGGCGGTCAAGGTTCCACCTCCGAACGAGGAGGATGCGATCAAGATCATCATGGGGATCAAGGACAAGTACGAGAAGTTCCACGCGGTGAGCTATACGGATGAGGCGATCAACTACTCCGTGTCGCATTCTTCGCGGTACATTCCGGACCGGTTCCTGCCGGACAAGGCCATCGATCTGATCGATGAGGCGGGAGCGCGAGTGAAGCTGCGGCAGACTTCCCTTCCCGAAGAGCTTACCGAGGTCCAGAAGCGGATCAAGTTCATCGTCCACCGGATGGAGAACGCGATTGCGAATCATGAGTTCGAGAAGGCGCGGTTTTATTCGGACGAAGAGCGCAAAGAACGGGAGAATTTGCGGTCGTTGCGGGATAAATACCACCTCGACGACTCTTCCGCGGGGATTGTAACCAAGGAAGATATCGAGGATGTGGTAAGCCGCTGGACTGGGGTTCCGATCAACTCGATCAAGGAAGAAGAGACGCAGAAGCTTCTTCGGGTCGAGGAAGAGCTGCATAAGCGGGTTATTTCCCAGGATAAGGCGATTTCCGCCCTCTCGCGGGCGATTCGGCGGTCTCGAGCTGGCCTCAAGAATCCAGCTCGTCCGATCGGAAGCTTCCTGTTCCTTGGGCCGACTGGCGTTGGAAAGACAGAGATGGCGCGCACGCTGGCGCAGTTCCTGTTCGGGTCCGAGAAGTCGATGATCCGGTTCGACATGTCGGAGTTCATGGAAAAGCATTCGGTCTCGAAGCTGATCGGCTCGCCTCCGGGCTACGTCGGTTACGAGGAGGGCGGTCAGCTTACGGAACGCGTGAAGCGGAATCCTTACTCTGTCGTGCTTCTCGATGAAGTCGAGAAAGCTCATCCAGACGTCTTTAACTTATTGCTGCAAGTGTTTGAAGACGGACAGCTTACGGATGGGCTCGGAAACACGGTCGACTTCAAGAACACGATCATCGTGATGACCTCGAACATCGGGGCGAAGCACCTGATGAAGCGTGAGGGGCTTGGGTTCCAGTCGAGCAAGGACGAGATCGTGCTCGAGAAGATGCAGGAGATGGTGATGAGCGAGGTCAAACGGACCTTCAATCCCGAGTTCCTGAATCGTCTCGACGAGGTGATCGTCTTTACGTCGCTGTCGGATTCGGACCTGATGCAGATTCTCGAGTTGCTGGTGCAGTCGCTGAACGTGAACCTGGTCCACAAAGCCATCACGATCTCGGTGACGGACGATGCGAAGAGCTGGATCCTGGCGAAGACGGTGGCGGACCGGACGTATGGTGCGCGTCCTCTGCGTCGGGCACTACAGCGGTATATCGAGGATCCGTTATCTGAAGCGTTGATTTCAGGTGGGTTAGTGCAGCGGCCGGCGTTCCTTGAGGTCTACATGGACAACAACCAGCTCTTTTATCGTCCGATTGCGGGTGAGGGGGAAGAGAAAGGAATTGGTTTGGCGCTGACGACTGTTTAGCGTGTCCGGTTCCAGTGATGCCCCAGCCTTCGGGCTGGGGCACTGCTTTTTGGCCGGACCAATTCGGCGGGTTCCCAATGATGCTTCTGGGTTCATCTGCAATTTTTGGGGTCTGTGGTGAGTTCTGGGTGTTTCGTTGGGCGGCGCGCGGGTTTATGGGGTTGGCTTTGGGTTTGGAGCCGGGTCTCTTCGTTGGAAAGTGGCGGTAGGATGTGGGCCGTTGTGCGGTAAAGGTGGTTAACGAACGGTTTCCAAGAGCTTCTCAAGGACGACGAAGGAGAGGTCATCCCGGAGGGGAGTTCCGATACGGGAGTCGCCGTAGGGAAACGGGCGAGTTGCGCCCGTGAGGTGGTAGCCTCGGCGCTCGTACCAGGAGATAAGGGCGTGGCGGAGTTGGACCACTGTCATCTCGATTACTGAGGCACCCTGCGAAACGAGGTAGTCCTCTGCCGCAGCCAGGAGTTCACGGCCGAAGCCTGAGTTCTGTTGCGCGGGGTCGACGGTGAGGGAGCCGAGGTACCATTTTTCGGGTGAGAGCTGCTTGAGGCTGACGCATCCCCGGATCCTGGAAGGGGCGTCCGCGTCGACGACGAAGAACTGGGCTTGGCTGGCAATCTCTTCCCTGAGCAGGGATTCGCTGGTGCGGGTTCCGGAGATATAGTCGGCTTCGGTGCTCCAGCCACGATGTTCGCCGCCGCCCCGGAAGGCGGCGTTCATGAGGGTAACGATGGCAGGGAGATCTTGTTCGCGGGCAGGCCGCATGGGGATTTGCATTTCGTGATTGTATGGGGTCCCGAACCGGGTTATGGGCCATCCCCAGCGGTACGAGCTCCCACCTTAGCCGACGGTGAGGCTGTCGGCGAAGTCGGGGCACCGTGCGTCGGGGCTGTTCGGCGAAGGACAACGGCAACGGCAGACGCAGATTCCCTTCGGGAATGACAACCAAGAAGCGAAGTCTGAGGTTAGTTCCGACGGCCGAGGGTGGGGCGGTTGTCGTCGGTACTCGAGGTGCTGCTGCCTGAGTTGGTGTTGGGGTCGCTGGCGCCTGCGCGGCGGAGGGTGGGCTTGTTGGCGTCCTTGGGGTTGTTGAGCTTGCGCTTGTTCTCGAGACGCAGGAGGCGGGACTTCACATCGTCGAACTCACTTGTGGTGACCATGTAGTCAGGCTTCGGCGGCATGATAGTCGCGATCTCTTCCTCAGAGCGCTGGATGCGGTCGGGGGTCTGCGGGTGATCGGAGAAGAGCTTGGCAACGGCGCCGGGCTTGTGCTTCTCGAGAGCGTCGATCTTTTCGAAGAAGGTGATGAAGGACTGGGGGTCGTAGCCGGCGCGATACATGTACTGGAGGCCGAGGTAGTCGGCTTCGGCTTCGTCCATGCGGGAGAACTTCAGAAAGGCGACGGGGATTGCGAGCTGGGTGGCTTCGTAGATGCCGTAGCCGGTCCAGGAGCCCTGGGTAAAGATGATGAGGGGCACCGAGGCGATCTGGGCCATGTTCATCTTGGTCATCTGGCGGGCGGCGTGGTGGGCGACGACGTGGGAGATCTCGTGGGCCATGACGCCGGCGAGTTCGGACTCTTCATCCGCGGCGAGGATCAGGCCGGAGTTGACGTAGAAGAAGCCGCCGGGGAGGGCGAAGGCGTTGATCTCGTCGGAGTCGATGACCTTGATGGTGAAGGGGACCTTGGCGTCGGAGTTCTTGACGATGTTCTGGCCGACGCGGTTGATGTACTCGACGATGACGGGGTCGGTGACGAGATGGGCGGACTTTTCGACTTCCATTGAATACTGCTTGCCGGTGCGGACCTCCCAATCGGTCGAGTACCAGTTGCCAAAGCCGCGGCCTCCGATGTTGCGGGTGCCGATGGCGCTGACGTCGTCCTCGCTGCCGGGCTTGATGTTGGTCTTGAGGTCTTCGCCGGGGGACGGGAGGGAGTCGGTCTTGGCGGCGACTTTATCCTTGGCGGCCTTGAGCTCGTCGGCGGTGGGGGCCTTGTTGTCCGTCGGGACGGGGGAGCTGTTGGGGGACTTGGAGCTGGGCGTATTGTTCGGGTTCGTCTGCGCGTACGCACTTACAGAGAGGGTAAGCAGGGCTGCAAGGCCGAGGTGAGTGACGGTGCGCATGGCGGTCTCCTGGAGGCAGCACCGCGAGAACGGACACAGCTCCACGCTTTATAAGACGCTTTTTTTTGGAAAATGTCTCGGGGGGGCGGCGGGAGAAGATGGAGGGGAGGTGGTTTGGAGACGTATCTCAAGAGACATGCTAGGCTGGTTTCCTCGTAACTCCTTACCTTGCGAGACACGCCGTCGTGCGTGCTCCGTTTGATCACTATCCTGGGTCCCCCACAGAGAAGATGAGCGTATTCCCACTGACCTCGGTGAGGCTGCGTGCGTGCGACTAACTTGGAGGTGTGCGAATGGACCTATTTCAGAGTATCTGGGAGAGTATTGCCAGCCTATCTCAGCGGTTTTTGGAGGAGGGCACGCGGCTTTCGCGTGTTGCCGGGTGTGCTTTCCTAACGGCGGCATGCGCTACAGCATTGCGTGCGCCTGAGTTTGGAGTGTCCGCTCACTGGTGGTGGGCTTACGTCATCCTCGTGATCGGACTCTTCGTCCTGCTGGAATCCAACTGGGGACTGGGAGCTGAGCAAGACAAGCAAGAACAGAGAATTAGGGGGCGAAGGCTGGCGACGACCGAATCGGCCTTCATTTTGGGTATGGCGGTTCTCTTTGTAGGGACTGGGTCCTGGAGGGCCGCACAGCTCGACCGGGCAGCGCTCAGTGTGACGAGGGCTGAGGTTTCGGAAGCCAAGAAAGCTGAGGATGGATTACGCTCCTCAGTCGAGGAACTGCAGAAGGATTTGCGGGTGGTTGCATTAGCAGGGCGCGGAGGTTCAACAGCAGCGCAGCCTCCGGACAGCTTAGGGAAAAGCCAGGCTGAGCAGGAACTGAAAGACTGCCTCCTTTGCCTGAGGATGAAGGGGCCTGATACCGGCGAGGGCAATGGGACAGGAGCGGGCAAGCCCGCAAGTCCCGATGTTGAGGCGCTCACGAAGGATGTTGAGGCGCTCGCGAACTTGGTGCAGCAACATGACCGGGGCGTGCCCTGGAGCCTGGTCCTCGTATTTCTGGCTGGGTTCGCAGCGCTGGCATTCGTCGGCAAGAAGCATTCAGAGGCCGTTCCAATCGCAGGCGCAGCAGGGCTGGCTGCTGAGGTGGTGAAGCACGCAGACCAGTATGCGAAGCTGAGCGACAAGATGTATTGGTGGGTGCTAGGCGGATACCTTGGGATCTCTTTTGCCCTGACGGTTTTGTTTTGCCTTGCGATCTGGAGGAGCTTGAAAATTGCTGGGGAAAAGACCCGTGTGGCCGAGTTGATGATGGGTAAGGCGGAGAAGGAGCCGCGGGAGGAAGAGAATCAAGACAAGGAAGATGAGGATGGAGCGAAGGACGGCAAAGGAAAGAAGTCTGATAAGGAACGGGAGAAGGGCTTTCTCAGCTCTTCCTCTTCACTTGGATATTCCGTTCTCGTGTTGCTGTGGGCATTTGCAATAACCGCTTACCCGGCACCGAGTAGGGGATCAGCCCCGGGAGTGGAGACGACGGCCCTGCGACCTGAGGAATTGTCACCAGTCAGACAGTATGTAAAGGGGCACGAACTGCTGAGGGATAGCGACAAAGACCAGCCTCGCATCTTAGGAGATAGCTTGGCAAAGATGCATCTGACGCCGCACGATATCGTTCTACTGCTCGGATCAACTGACTGCACTCCGTTTCGCAAAGGTGGAGAAGGAAATAATCCGGACCTTGCTCAAAAACGCGCAGTAGAACTTGGCAAGGCTCTGGCGACCCGTTCCGAACTGAAAGACATACATTTCACGCCACTAGCAGTCAAGCAACATGAACGATGCCTTGAGTCAGCAGATCTTCGCGCGGTGTATCCCTTTCTTATCCGGCAGGAGCGGGAGCCCAGGGTGACACGATAGCAAAGCCTCCTTCCGCAACCGATTCCGAGCCTAGGGCGACACTGAGCGTCTCGGAATGCTTTTATGCGGGCATCGTCAATGGGAAGGCTTCGAAGGTCTGGTACTGCCGGGTTTCGCCACGAGATCCATGCCTTCGAGGGCGACTATCTGGTCGGCGCGCTTCCGCCATAGGAGACCGACGAAAAGATGGCATCGACGTGACAACGGATGTACAACGGCGCTCCTGTTGGATCGGTTTGTGGCGGAGTGGTGCCGTGCGGCATCTACCAGGTGTTGTAGCTGGTTCCGTCGCTGGCGGTTTGCTGGGCTCCGCTGTAGACGTCGCTGATGCCGGCTTCGGTCTGGTCGATGCTGGAGAGGTTGTCGTCCTGGGCGGGGACCCAGGTGTCGCTGCGCTGGGTGATGGGGTCCTTGGGCATGACCTTGAGGTAGCCGCCGGTGACGAGGTCGTCGAGGGATTGCGGGGCCTTCTGCTTGTCGACGGTGTAGGAGTCGATGGCCGTGCGCATGGCGTGGAGGTCCTCGCGGAGGACGGCTTCGCGGGCGGCGCGGACGTTCGAGACGTAGGCGGGGATGGCGAAGGCGGCGAGGATGCCGATGATGACCATCACGATCATCAGCTCGATGAGGGTGAAGCCGCTTTCGTCGGTGCGGGACTGGGGTGCGGGACGGGTTGAAGGGAGCTTCACCATGTGTTGTATTTTGTCCCGTCGAGTGCGGTTCCGTCGCTCTTGGAGTGGACGTCGAAGACGTTCTGGCCGCCGCCGTCGGAGTCGGGATCGTCCTGCATGGAGCGGGTGGCCCATTCGGCCTGACCGGTCATGGGGTCCTTGGGGATGCGGCGGAGGAAGCGGACCTTCTTGGTTCCGGCATCGACGCCGTTGACGAGGGTATCGAGGTCGGGGGGGTAGTTGAAGGAGTCGAGCTTGGTCTGGAAAGCGCTCTTGTCGGCGGCGTCCTTGTAGTGGTCGATGGCGTCACGCATCTCCCAGAGGTCGCGGCGGAGTTCTTTTTCCTTGGTGCGTTTGACCTGGAAGCGGGCGATGGGGATAGCGGCACCGGCGAGGATTCCAACGATGGCGACGACGATGATCAGTTCGACCAGGGTGAGGCCGGCTTGGGAGTTGGCGAGGCTGACGTTCCGGCTACGCCCCGCGATGGCGAGGGGAGCCGGCGCGGATTGGAGCCGAAGCGAGATCATTTTACGTGTACCGTGGCCTGCGATCCTACGGCGGGCAGGCTTGCCTGCGCGCTGTTCTTGGCGCCGACCTTGGTGAGCGTAAGCTGCGAGTCCCCGGCGGCGATGGCCTTGAAGGTGAGGGTGCAGATGTTGCCCTGGCCGTCGACGCCCTTGGCGCTTGGCGGACGGGAGGTGGAGATGGTGACGAGACCGTTGCCCTCGTCACGGTGGACGATCGCGACTGCCTGCCCGTCGCGCCCGAGGAAGTCTCCGGCGTCGACGTTGACGAGCTGGAGGACCTTGGGATCGAACTGCATCTGGAGCGGAACGGCGTAGAGGTCGTGGGCGTTGGTGGCCGAGACGGCGACCTGGAAGGTAGCGCCGACCGCCTGGTTGGGGCTGGCCGGGACGACGCCGAGGCTGACTGGGCCGGAGGCGGCTCCGGGGTTGAGCGGAACGCCATTCTGGGCTGCGGCCGCGGCGGCTGTCGGCGGGAGTGGCTTTTCGGCCTGCTGGGCGAGCTGCTGGGCCATGGCGGCGGCGGCGTTGGCGGCGGTGGTCGTAGGCCCGGTGGCGCGGGCGACGGGCCTGCCGGCGAGGAGGTTGGCGGTGGCCTCGGCTCCGGCGGCTCCGGCGGACTCGAAGGTTGCCGGGCTGCGGCGAAGCTCGTAGCTTGTGCTTGTGCCGGTGTCGATGGGGCTGGTGTTTACCCTGGTGAGGACCGACTCGCGGACGAGATGGGGGATGAGAAGGAAGACGACTTCGTTCTGTTGCTTTTCCGTGCCCTGGGTTCCGAAGAAATACTTGAGGAAGGGGATTTCGGCGAGGCCGGGGGTTCCGCTGTTGGTGCGGTTGTCCTGCTTGGTGAGGATGCCGGCGATGATGCTGGGCTCGCCTTCCTTGAGCTGGATAGTCTGCTCGATGACGTTCTGGGCGATGATTGGCTCGCTGACGCTCGAGATGGTGACGGTTCCGCTCTGCGAGGAGACTTCGATCTTGAGCTTGAGAGTGATCTCGTGGTCGTAGTGGACGGTGGGAGTGAGATCGATGTTGACGCCGACGTCGAGGTAGGTGAACTGGGTCTGTACGCCGAGGGAGACGGTTCCGGTGCTGACGCCCGAGCTGTACGAGCCCGTGGCGATGGGGATACGGGAGCCGATCTTGAGAGTGGCGCGTTGGCCGTCGGTGGCGCGGATGCGAGGGTTCTGCAGGATGCGGGTGTCGGAGTCGGTAAGCAGCGCGTTGAGGGTTCCACCGGTGAGGCCGACGGCGAAGTTCGTGGCGTTGAGGTTCGCGAGACTGTTGAGGGTGAAGGTGGAGGTGGTGCTCGTGGTGCTGGTGGAGGTGCTGCTGCTCGTGGAGCTGGTGGAGGACGTTGCGGCTTGCGGGGTCAGGGTAAAGGACTGGGGGAGGGTGATGCCAAGGTTGCGGACGCGGTCGCGGTTGACCTGGAGGACGGCGACGTCGACGACGACCTCGGAGCGGGCGCGGTCGAGATCGTTGATGATCTTCTGGGCGAGCAGGAGCTGGTCGGGCGTGGCGCGGAGGATGATGGCGTTCTGCGAGGCGACCGAGTAGATCTTGACGGTCGGGTCGAGCATGTTGCGGACGGTGGTGAGGATCTCGTTGAGGTCCTGGGCCTGGCCGATGTTGGTGAGATAGAAGGTCTGGACGGAGAGCTCGTCGAGATCGGTGCGCTTGGTGCGGTTGTTCTGGGCGACGAAGATGGTGTTCGCGGTGACGGGCTTGAAGAAGGTTCCGGCGAGGGTTCCGACGATGCGGAAGGCGTCGAAGAGGGTGACGGACTGGAGATCGACGGGGATGCGCTTGGACTGGTAGTCGGGGTCGAAGAGGACGTTCAGGCCGGCGAGCTTGCCGATGGTCTGGTAGATGACCTTGGTGTCTTCGACAGCGTGGAGGGTGATGGGGTCGTTCGATACGGGCTGGAGCTGGACGGGGCCGGCGACGGAGTTGATGGTTCGGAGGGTCTCCGCCTGGTAGGGCGTCTGCTCGAGCGCGGCGGACTCTGGGGTGGGGGGTGCGCCGGGCGGAGGCGGCATGTTGTCCGGATGCTGGATGAGGTTGATTTCCTGCGTCGCGGTCTGGTTCGAGGGGTCGACGGCGAGGGCGCGGGCGAACTCGTTGAGCGCGGCGGGGATATCTCCGCTCTGCTTGAGGACGCGGCCACGGTCGACGTGGGAGACTCCGGCGAGGAAGCGCATACGCTCGTAGCGGGTCTTGTAACGAAGGTCGGCGGGGGCTTTGAGGGCGGCCTGGCGGTAGTCCTCGTAGGCGGTGTCGTAGTCCTCGTGGAGCTCGGCGTTCTGGGCGCGCTTGTTCCAGGTGCGAGCTGACTGGGCTTCGGCCTTGGGACTCGGGACGGCGATGACGCCCGCCGACACGAGGGCGAGCAGCGCGACGCGCCGCTTGGAGGGCAGTACTTCAGAGAGGAAAGACGAGATAACTCCGCGACCCATGCTTGTTCTGTTTGCGTCCTTTACACCGTGCGGAGTGAAGCGTAGCCGCAGAAGAAGATATCCTGCCCGAAGCATCTTGTCATTGCTGTACTTGCGATTCTGCTCGTGATGCGAGAACTGCCTGACCGATCCAGAGACCACATCGGCAAGGTCGGCTGGGAGGTTCACTTTGCCTCCGGGGACAGCGTCTCGTGTGGTCTTCGATTCGGCTGAGTATACCATTCGTGCGTCTTCTGGCCTGGCTTGCTTCATCATGGTCTTCTTCGTGTTCGGCGGACGCTCGGTGGTGGCGTCTCGTGGGTCTAACTGGGGCGTTCTCGTGGTCTTACGCTGCATAGGCCCGGTTGTCTCGCGTGTTAACATAAGGGTTGGCCCGGTGACTGCTTCCCGTGCCGTTGAAGGATCCTGATGCCGCGCTCCCTTTCCAATCCGACCGTTGCGAACCAGCCTAAACCCGTGGTGAAGGAGAAGGATCGCGACCCCGTGGCGGCGGGCAAACGGGATGCGGCGTTCAACCGGTCGGCCAGCTTCAACTACTTTTTGACCGACAAGTTCGAGGCGGGGATTTCGCTCCGCGGGACCGAGGTGAAGTCCATCCGGGAGGGCAAGGCCAACCTGAAGGACGCGTATGGGCTGTTGAAAGACGGGGAGTGCTTTCTACTGAATGCGCACATCGGACCGTTCTCTCATGGCAATGCGATGAATCATGAAGCGCTTCGCACCCGGAAGCTTTTGCTGCATAAACAAGAGGTCCGGAAGCTCGAAGGTATGACGAAGCAGAAGGGATTTACGCTCATCCCGGTGCGACTTTATTTCCGGAACGGGCGGGTGAAATGCGAACTTGCGCTGGCTAAAGGCAAGCAGGAATGGGACAAGCGCGCGACCGAGAGGAAGCGTGAGGCGGACTCGGAAGCCAAGGCCGCTGTCGCTCGCAGCCAGAGGCGTTAGCTCGGTCGTTCCGCGGGTGGCGGGTTACGATAGAGGGATGATCACGAAGCTTCTCTTTGAGGATGCAGCCGCGTTTGAGACGCCGCTGCTTGCAGTTTTTGCCGTCGATTCGGCTACGGGCAAGGATGCTGCTGCGTCAGTCACGCTGCTAACGGGTTCAGAGGCGATCAAGGGCGCGGCTGCTAAGGTGCTCGCTTCCGGTGAGTTCAAGGCTGGAGTGTGCGAGACGGTTTTGCTGCATGCGCCGGCCGGAGTGAAGGCTGAGCGGCTCCTGGTGATCGGGCTGGGTAAGGCTGCGAAGCTCACGCTCGATGAGGTTCGCAAGGGTGGCGGGACGGCGGTTCGTTTCTGCAAGCCTCGTGGGCTGCGGGATGTGGCGGTTGCGTTTCCGGCGGAGACCTCGCTTGCGGGCGGGCTGGTGGCACGGGTGCTGGCCGAAGGGGCGGAGCTGGCGGATCCGGACTATGACACCTATAAGAGTGACCGAAAGGATCAGAGCGTAAGCTCGGTCACCGTGCTGGCTGCGGCGGAGGATGCTGCTCTGACGACGGGCTTCAGCGAGGGGTTGGCGATTGCCTCGGGGCAGAACTTTACCCGGTGGCTGGTGAACGAGCCGGGCAACGTGCTGACTCCGACGGAGTTCGGAAAGCGCGCTACAGCGATGTGTGCCGAGGCTGGGCTGACGTGTGAGGTTTACTCGACAGAGAAGCTGCACGAGTTGAAGATGGGGGCTTTCTGGGCGGTGTCACAGGGGTCGGCGGAGCCTCCGGCGCTGATCGTGATGACGTATGAGCCTTCCGAGGCACCGGGCGAAGGATCGCCGGTGCTCGGGCTTGTCGGGAAAGGCATTACGTTCGATACGGGCGGGATCTCGATCAAGCCAGGCGACGGCATGGAGAAGATGAAGTACGACATGGCGGGGGCGGGAGCCATGATCGGGGCGATGAAAGCGATCGCGGCGCTTAAGCCGAAGGTGAAGGTGATCAGCGTGATCTGCTCGGCGGAAAACATGCCGGATGGGAAGGCGTATAAGCCGGGAGATGTCCTCACCGCGATGTCAGGCAAGACGATCGAGATCATCAATACCGATGCCGAGGGGCGGCTTGTGTTGGCGGATGGACTGCACTACGCCAAGACGCTTGGGTGTACGCATTTGATCAACGCGGCTACTTTGACGGGGGCGGTGGCGATTGCGCTGGGCAAGATCAATGTCGGGGTGTTCTCGAACGACGAAGCTGCTTGGCAAGCGTTTATGAGTGGGGTTGGGACGACCGGGGAGAAGTTCTGGCGGCTTCCCTGCACCGATGATTACCGGGACCAGATCAAGAGCGCTATCGCCGACATTATGAATACCGGGGGGTCGCGGTATGGCGGGGCGATTACCGCGGCTATGTTCCTGAAGGAGTTTGTCGGGGATACACCCTGGATCCACCTGGATATTGCGGGGTGTGCGTGGCTGGATGACGCTAAGCCGTGGATCGCCAAGGGGCCTAGCGGGGTGGCGGTGAGATCGCTGGTGGAGTGGGTTCGGGGGTATTAGGTCTGGTTTGACGCGCTGGGCGGTATCGGCTCCCACCTTAGGCACGATGGAACTGTGCCGAAGGTGGGGCACCCGCTGGGTTTTGACGGGTCTAGCGAGAGACAAGGCAAACGCAGATTCCCTTCGGGAATGACAACCAGAACGGCAAAGGCCAGAGCTAGGCGGGTTCGCCGGCGCGGATGCGGTTCTTCCAGTGGGAGGAGATGAACCAGATGATGCCGATGACCAACAGGACTTCGACGCCGAGGTGGAACTTCTGGAAGACGGCCTTGAACTTCGGGTTCGTGTCCCACTGCGCGCCGAGCCGCATGCCGACGTAGGCGAGGGCGTAGCACCAGGGCCAGGAACCGATGAAGGTGTAGAGGTGGAAGCGGAACTGGTTCATCTTCGCGATGCCGGCGGGCAGGGCGATGAAGGTGCGGACGATGGGAAGCATGCGCCCGATGAGGACGGTGATGGAGCCGTACTTGGAGAAGAAGTGCTCGCAGAGATCGAGGTCGCGGCGGCTGAGGAGGACGTAGCCACCGAAGCGCTCGACCATGGGACGGCCACCCTTCGCGCCGATCCAGTAAGCGGGGATGGAGCCGATGTTGCTTGCCAGGGAGGCGAGCGTCGCGAGAAGAATGAGATCGGCCTGGCTGTGGGCGAGGGCGTAGCCCGCGAGGGGCATGATGACCTCGGACGGGATGGGGATGCAGGCGGACTGGAGCGCCATGAGGAGCATGACGCTGAAGTAGCCGCCGGCGGAGATCAGGCCTATGAGGACCGCAACAAGTTTTTCAGACATGTGAGCCCAGTATATCGGGTCGCGCCTTTGCTAGCATGATACTGACTCAGGAGATTCAGCATCATGGCAGAAATTAACCCCGTCGCAACCGCCTCCGCCGTCGCTACCCCTCCCGCCCCCGGTCGCCCGGCGAGCAGCTACGGCGCGGCCCCGCATGATCCTTCAAAGCCGGCAGTGAAGCGGCAGATCGTGTGCTTCAGCTTCTATAAGGTGATGCCGGAGTGGCGTCGTCTGCCGGCGGAGGAGAAGGCAGCGCACAAAGCTGCTTTCGTCGAGGTGTTGAAGCGCTGGAATAAGCCCGGCGAGTTTCTTTCGCTGACGTATTCGACGATCGGGACGCGGGGCGACGTGGATTTCTGCGTGTGGTCGATCGGATATGCGGTCGATGAGCTGAACAAGATGCGTTCTGAGCTGATGGGCACGCCGCTCGGCGGATATCTGTCCTCGCCGCATAACTTCCTGGCGATGACCAAGAGATCGCAGTACCAGATCGATCGGCCGGATGAGAGTGAAGGCGAGGGGCGTGGCGCGATCCGGCCGGGCGGGCAGAAGTACATCTTCATCTATCCGTTCTGGAAGACGCGGCCGTGGTACCTGCTGTCGGCGGCGGAGCGGAAGAGGTTGATGGATGAGCACATCCGGATTGGGCTGCTGTATCCGCGGGTGAAGCTGAATACCACTTACTCGTTCGGGATCGACGACCAGGAGTTCGTGGTGGCGTTCGAGACGAACTTTCCCGAGGACTTTCTTGATCTCGTGCAGCAGCTTCGGGAGACGGAGATCAGCCTGTACACGCTGCAGGATACGCCGATCTTCTCGTGCGTGAGGCTGCAGCCGGCGGAGATGCTGGACCGGCTGGGCTAACCGTGGCTCCGGGGAAGAAGGCTGCTAAAAGCGCGAAGAAAGTAATCACTCCGCTTCGGCCGGTTCCGAAGTCACCGGAGGGGGCGGCTGCGCGGGCGATTGCGGCGACGGAGCCGGTGGCTCCAAAGAAGCGGCCTGGGCGGACCGCTAGGCCGACCTCGCCGGAGCGGGTGGCGGCGATTCTCGATGCGCTGCGGAAGACGTATCCGGGAGTGGTGTGTGCGCTGAATCACCACAATGCGTGGGAGCTTACGGTTGCCACGATTCTTTCGGCGCAGTGTACGGATGTGCGGGTGAACATTGTGACGCCCGATCTGTTTCGGGCATTTCCGACCCCAGCGGCGATGGCGAAGGCGACGCTGCCGGAGTTAGAGGAGCTGATCCGAACGACGGGGTTCTATCGGAACAAGGCGAAGTCGATCCTGGGTGCGGCGAAGCTTGTCTCGGGCGAGTATGGCGGGGAGATTCCGCAGACGATGGAGGAGATGCTGCGCATCCCCGGCGTCGCGCGGAAGACGGCGAATGTGGTGCTGGGGTCGTGGTTCGGGATCGCTTCGGGGGTGGTGGTTGATACGCATGTGCTGCGGCTCTCGCGGCGGCTGGAGCTGACAAAAGAGAGCACGCCGGAGAAGATCGAGAAGGATCTGGAGAAGATCCTGCCGAAGGACCGGTGGATCGCTTTCTCGCATGAACTGATCCATCATGGGCGGCAGATTTGTATTGCGCGGAAGCCACGGTGCGCGGATTGCACGCTGGAGACGCTTTGCAATTCTATTGAGAAGACCTGGAGTTCGCACTAGCTGGAAGGCAAACCCCGAGAGCAACTTACGCGGATGGCTGGCCGGTCCTCTACAATGGACGACGAACCGCATCGAACTGATCCTGTGACCTGCCAAGCCCCTCCTACTCGACGGCTCTTTCCTGCTGCCCTTGCTTTTTCCGCACTCTCAGCGATCCCGCTTGGTGCTCAGGGGATCGCAAGCCTGCCGATGTACAACCGGAATGTGGTGTTTCTCGACCCGGCACATGGTGGGACGGACAACGGGGCTCGCCTGAGCGGCAAGCTTCAAGAGAAGGATGTGACGCTGGCGTTCGAACAGAGGCTGCGGTCGCTCTTGCAGGCGAAGGGGCTGACGGTGGTTTCGGCTCGGGATGGCGATGCCTCTATGACCTCGGACCAAAGGGCGGACATTGCGAATCACTCGAGGCCGATTGCATGCCTTCTGATTCATGCGACCTCGTCCGGGTCGGGAGCTTACCTGGCAACTTCATCGTTGCAGGCGGATCCGGAGCCGCACTCTGTTCTGCAATGGGAGACGGCACAGGCTACCTACGTATCGCAGAGTTTGAGTTTGCTGGAAGGGCTGACGAGTGCGCTGGCTTCGGCGTCGTTCAAGCCGGTGACGTTGCAGTCTTCGGTGCCTCCGATCGATTCGCTGACGTGTCCGGCGGTGCTCATCGAGTTTGGGCCGAAGTCGGGTACGCCGGTGAATGACGAGGGGTATCAGCAACAGCTTGCGGATGCGATTACGGGGGCGCTGGTGGCGTGGCGGACGACGTTCGATCCGCCGAAGCCGGTTGTGGATCCGTCGGCTGATCCGTCCGCGCCGAAGGCCGCTCCCCGGCCTAAGATCAAGCCGCCGGTTGCGGCGCCTGCTCCGCCGACTCCGCCGGGCGCGCCCTTGAGGTCCGTGCCTTCGATCGCGCCGATTAAGCCGGGAGGGGCGCGATGATCCCTCGCTATCAGCGCGTGCTGTTCTGGTGCCTGCTTGGGTGCATCCTGTTCATGTTCCTGTTCCTCCTGCGCGGATGCGAACAGGCCCGGGAGAAGTTTGCCAATCATGGAGATCTGACTCCGCTGGCCGCTCCTACGCCTTCCGAGCTGGCAAATGTGACTTTGTCGATGGCGAACGATGCGGATGTCTCTCTTACGCCGACATCGCGGCAGATCGCTCTTCCGGAGGATCCCGGTCTGAAGGCGCGAGCTTTGCTTGAGAATCTTATTTCGCTGTACGCGCAGCCTGGGTCGGCTCATCCTCTGCAGAGCGGAGGGGCAGTCGATGATGTGTATCTGTTTACTCCGGCTGCCGCGTCTGGCGCGCAGGGGAGCAGGCAGGATTCGCTCTCACAAACACGGGGGGGGCTGACTGCGGTGATCAACCTGAAGGGTTCGTTTGCCGATCATCATCCGTCGGGGGTCGTTGTGGAGACGCTTACGGTGCAGTCGATGATTGGGACGCTGCATGCGACGCTTCCGGAGATCGAACAGATACGGTTTCTGGTGGATGGGAAGCCTCGGGAGACGCTTGCGGGGCATGCGAGCCTGCTGCGAGCGTATCCGGCGGTCGATACCGCGAACCGTCCTCCGACGGGCGACGAGAAGTAGACGCTTGAACTCACCTCTCACCATTGGCGTGTTCGATTCGGGCTTTGGCGGGCTGACGGTGCTGCGGGCGCTGCTTCCGCTGATTCCGGGTGCGCGGTACCTGTACCTGGGGGACACGGCGCGGTTGCCGTACGGGTCGAAGTCGCGGGAGACGATTGCGCGGTATGCGCTCTCGAGTGGGCGATTTCTGCTGGAACAAGGGGCGGAACACCTGGTCGTCGCCTGCAATACGGCGACGGCGCTGGCGCTTGAGGATCTGAAAGCTGATCTACCTATTCCAGTGACGGGCGTGATTGCTCCTGGGGCCGCTGCGGCTCAGGCTGTGGGCGCAGCAGGGCATGTGCTTGTGCTGGCGACGACGGCAACGGTGCAGTCTGGAGCTTATACACGGGCGCTTGAGGCGCGGGGCTTGGCAGCGACAGAGAAGGCTTGTCCCCTGCTTGTGCCGCTGGTAGAGGAGGGGTGGCTCGAGGCTACTCCAGAGACGATCGCGGTTACGGCGGAGGTGCTGCGGATTTATCTTGCGGAGGCAATGGCGGAGGCTCCGCAGGCGACTTCCCTGCTGCTTGGGTGTACGCACTATCCGCTGCTGAAGCCGCTGATCGAAGAGACGCTGCGGAGGCTGGACTATCCGCTGCGGCTGATCGATTCCGCCGATGCTACGGCGCAGGCGGTTGCGGGGCAGATTGGCACTCGGGCTGCGGTTGGAGTGGCCACGAGTACGGCGTTCTATGCGACGGATTCGATCGAGAAGTTCCAGCGGCTCGGGTCGCGGTTTCTTGGACAGGTGCTGCCGCCGGTGAGTTTGATAGACCTTGGCGGCTAGGGCTTATACCCTATGTCTATGCCCTACCTTTTGAAGACGGAACCGGACAAGTACTCCTACGACGACCTGCTGCGGGATGGCGAGACGACGTGGGACGGGATCACAAATAACCAGGCGCTGATCACGCTGCGCAACATGAAGAAGGGTGAGAAGGCTGTCATCTATCACTCGAATGTTGGCAAGGCGGCGGTCGGGACGGCTGAGATCGTGTCGAATGGTACCAATCCCGATGATCCGAAGTTTCCGCTGGTGCGGATCAAGCCGCTGAAGAGGTTGAAGCGGGAGAAGCCGCTGGCGGAGATTCGCGAGGCTCCGGTGTTTACGGGGTCGATCATGTTCCGGCAGTTCCGGCTTTCGGTCGTTCCTCTGACGGACGAGCAGTATGACTGGCTTGTGCATGGTTAAGGCAGGGAGCAGGGGATAGGGAGTAGAGGGCTTATGGCTTTGAGGGATACGTTTGTTCTTGGTGGTGATCTGCCGGTGCATCGGATGGGCTATGGCACGATGCGCCTGACGGGTGAGGGTGCCTGGGGCGAGCCGCCGACTGGCCTGGTGGCGGCGCATGCTGTCTTGCGGAAGTGCGTAGATCTGGGGATCAACTTCATCGATACGGCGGATGCCTATGGGCCGCAAATCGCCGAGGATCTGATCGCGGAGGCGCTGCATCCCTATCCGGCTGGCTTGGTGATTGCGACGAAGGGCGGGTTGACGCGGCAGGGACCGGCGAAGTCGAAGGCTTGTGGGCGGCCGGATTATCTGCAGCAGCAATTGGAGCTTTCCCTGCGACGGCTGAAGGTGGAACGGATCGATCTGTACCAGCTTCACCGGATCGACCCGACGGTCCCATTGGCGGATACGCTTGGTGCGCTCAAGGACGCGCAGAGCCAGGGGAAGATCCGGCACATCGGGCTGTCCGAGGTGACGCCGGTGCAGATAGAAGAGGCGCGGAAGATCGTTCCGATTGTGAGCGTGCAGAACCGGTACAACCTCGTCGAACGCAAGTCGGAGAGTACGCTTTCCTACTGCGAAGAGCATGGGTTGGCGTTCATTCCGTGGTACCCGATCAACGCGGGGAAGCTGACGCGGCCTTCGAGCGATTCGGCGTCAACGAATCATCCTCTGGAGGGGCTTGCGAGGGATCACGGGGCTACGATCGGGCAACTTTCGCTGGCGTGGCTTCTGCATCGGTCGGCGAATATCATTCCGATTCCCGGGACGAGTTCGATCGAGCATCTGGAAGAGAACTTTGCGGCGGCGAAGCTGGATGTTTCGGATGAGGACTGGGATGACATCGATCTGATCCTCGATACGCAGGCAAGCTAGATATGCAGGCACGTTAGACACACAGTCCGGTCCGGCTGGTATCCTTACCGACGGAACACAGGAGCATCGCCACAGCATGATCGATCTCAAAGGCAAAGTCGCCGTTATCTTCGGCCTCGCGAATAAGCGCAGCATCGCGTATGGCATCGCCCAGAAGTTTGCGGAGGCGGGCGCGACGCTCGTGCTCAGCTACCAGTCCGAGAGGCTGCGCAAAGAAGCCGAAGGGCTGATTACGGAACTAGCCCAGGAGCATAGCGCCAAGGCGTTCCAGTGCGACGTGTCGAAGGATGAAGAGATCGATGCACTGTTCGCGCAGATCAAAGAGACCTATGGGACGATTCACAGCGTCGTACACGCGGTGGCGTTTGCACCGCCCGATGAGATTAAGAACGACTTCCTGCTGACCAGCCGCGAGGGGTTCCGGATTGCGCATGATGTGAGTGTTTACTCGCTGATCGCCGTGGCGCGAGCGGCGGCTCCGTTGATGGAGTCGGGTGGGTCGATCCTCACGCTGACGTACTATGGCGCGGAGAAGGTGTTTCCGAACTACAACGTGATGGGTGTGGCGAAGGCCGCGCTCGAGGCGACGGTGCGGTACCTGGCGGCTTCGCTTGGGCCGAAGGGGATTCGGGTGAACGCGATCTCGGCGGGGCCGATCAAGACGCTGGCGGCGCGCGGTATCGGCGACTTCAGCAAGATTCTGGATGCCGTGACGGAGCGTGCGCCGCTGAAGCGGAATGTGGACCAGTCCGAGGTTGGCGGGGCTGCGCTATTTCTTGCATCCGACCTGGCTTCGGGGATTACGGGCGAAATTACGTTTGTCGATTGCGGCTTCAACATTACCGGGATTTAGCTTTCGTCACGCGGTCTAGCAGAAAGGTCCCGATGCCCTTTTCAACGCTTCTGACGGCAGAGCTCGCCAGTGAGTTCAAAAACACCCGCAAGATACTCGAACGGCTTCCGGATAGTCAGGGCGAGTTCAGGCCTCACGACAAGTCCATGCCGCTGGGGAAGCTGGCGGGGCACGTTGCGCAACTGCCGAGCTTCATGTCCATCATCCTGACGACGCCGGCGTATGACTTCGGCAAGACGAAGAGTCCGTCGCTCGTGTTCGAATCTGCCGGGCAGATCGCTGCGGCCTTCGACGAGCTCGCTACCAAGGCTCAGTCCGATCTGGCGGGGACGTCGGACGAGGCGTTCGAAGAGATATGGAAGCTGACGTACAACGATCAGCCGATCTTCTCCGGCACGCGCTTTCATGCGTACAGGCTGATGGGGATCAACCACATGATCCATCATCGGGCGCAGCTTGGCGTGTATCTGCGTCTGCTGAACCAGCCTGTTCCTGGGCTGTATGGGCCTTCGGCGGACGATAAGATGGGCTTCTAGGTACCCCGTAGCCGTAGGCGGATTGGGCCCTTTGCGGTTGATCCGTCGACGACTTTGTTCTTCTGCAGGATGTCGATGCGGCCCGCGGCGACAAGGCGGCGGGCTGCTCTTCGTGCGGGCTCCATGAGGTCTTCCCAGCCGGTCTCCTTGATGGCTCGGGCCGCTTCCGAAGGGCAGATGGTCTTGCCTCTTCCGCGTGCCTTGAGTAAGTCGAGGATCGCGGTTTCGAGAGCCGTGTCCGTGCTGTCTGGTTTGTGCCTGCGGCAGCCGTCGCTGCAGAACTTCACCTCGTCCCAGTTGCTCGCGAACTTTTTGCGCCAGGTGATGGTGCGCCCGCAGGTGGCGCAGTGCTTGTCCGCGTGTGGTCCGTTGGGTGCGCCGGGGGATGGCTTCGGATCGGGCATTCGCTGTGCTCACTTAAACCGTAGATGCGAATGCAGGCGCGAGGGACTGCGGAGCGGCAGAAAAAATGCCCTGTCACGCGAGGGCGCGGCAGGGCTTGGCGGGTCAGGTCGGGTTAGTGCTACTTTGTTCCGGGGACGATCTGGCCGAGGTGATAGGCGAGGTGACTGGTGCGGCCAAGGAGAATCGCGAAGCGGTTGCGATGGGGCTCTTTGGCGAAGTCCTCTTCGGAGACAGCGGTGTGCTTCTGGAGCCACTCGGATGGGGATAATTTCGCGCTGTGGGAGAGGACGGCAGCGTTGATCTCGTCCCACTGTGCCTTCAGGTGATCCGATGAAGGAAGGATGGCGATGGACTTATCCGGGGCCTTGATGAAGATCTCGTCGAGTTCCGGATGAAGACGTGGGCCGAAGCCGAGGAGGCTGAACATCGCATCCGCGGTTGCGGTGAGGTGTCCGAGGATGTAGATCACGCGATTCTTGCCCGGAGCGATCTCGCTATGAAGCTGTTCTTCGGTGAGGCCAGACCAGAGCTTGGCGGTTCGTTCGACGGTGGACTTGAAGACGCCGACTGCGAGCGACGCGAATTGGTCTGATTGATTTTCTGCTGCTGACATTGTGTGCCTCTCTCTGACTAAGCGCTGCTAAAAGCAGGGTGCGCTCCCATGACCGCACCCTGAGGTCGACTGACGTACGACTTGCTTAGATCTGGGCCATTCCGCCATCGACAAACAGTTCCACGCCGGCGACATAGCTCGCGTCGTCCGATGCCAGGAAGACGGCGACCTTGCCGATCTCGTCGGGGCGGCCGACGCGGCCAAGCGGAACCTGCGCGGCCATGGTGGCGTAGAAGCCCTGCCTCTGCTCTTCCGTCTGGAGGAGGCCGTCGACGCCGGGGGTTTCGATAGGGCCGGGGCTGATGACGTTGACGCGGATCTTCCGGTCTTTCAGATCGCTGGTCCAACCTCGCGCAAAGGAGCGGACCGCTGCCTTGGTGGCGGAGTAGACGCTGAACGCCGGCATTCCCTTGATGGAGACGATCGATGCATTGAGGATGATGCTGCCGCCATCGGGCATCAGCGGAAGAGCCTTCTGCACGGTGAAGAGGAGCCCCTTGACGTTGGTGTTGAAGATGCTGTCGTAGTGCTCTTCCGTGATCTGTCCAAGCGGGGCAAACTGGCCTCCGCCTGCGTTGGCGAACAGGATGTCGACGCGACCCTTCTCCTTTTTGATCTGCGCGTAGAGCTTATCGAGGTCTTCGAGCTTCGAGGCGTCGGCCTGGATCGCGGTTACATTCGAACCGATTGTCTTGACGGCGGCATCGAGTTCAGGCTGACGGCGTCCGGTAATGAACACGTACGCGCCTTCGGCGACGAACTGCCGCGCTGTCCCGAGACCGATCCCGGTGCTTCCGCCGGTGACCAGCGCAATCTTTCCTTCAAGCTTCTTCGACATACATCCTCCAGGCGGCCTATTTTTGTACCGCACGATAAAGATGTCACTGCGAAGCGGTAGGATGCAACTCTTTTGAACCTCGCGGTATAAAATTCATCTAACGATCATGGGACAGACTCCCGAGACCGCAGCACCGAGCTCGACAGCACCTGCGAAGATGGGGCGGCCACGCTGCTTTTGTGAGGACACTGCGCTCGAGGCGGCGATGCGAGTGTTCTGGGAGAAAGGGTATGAAGGGGCGTCGCTGAACGATCTGACCGAGGCCATGGGGATCAATCGGCCCAGCCTCTATGCGACGTTTGGGGATAAGGAAGCGCTTTTTCGGAGGGCTTTTATCCTGTATACCGAGGGGCCGGCGTCGTATCTGCATACGGCTCTTGAAGAGCCGACAGCGCGGGGAGTCGTTGAAGCGTTGCTACGCGGAGCCTTGAATCTTCTGGCCGATCCGCGGAATCCGCGCGGGTGGATGTCGGTTCATCCGATTACGCCGGGGAGAGGTTCCGAGCCTGTCACCAAAGACATCATCGAGTGGCAGAAGGCGGCTGAGGCGGCGATTCAGAAGCGTCTAAGGCGCGCGCGGGCCGAAGGGGATTTGCCTGCGGATATTCATCCGGGCGACCTAGCGCGCTATCTCTGCACCGTCCTCTCCGGGCTTGGGACGCAGGCTTCGAACGGCGCGACGAAGGCCGAGATGCAGCGCGTGGTGGATCTTACGCTGCGTGCGCTCCCAGGCTAGGAATTACTGCAATAACTCGCGGATGTGGGATTCGAAGTCATCTTTATCGACGACGCCGGAATGCGCGATGGCGACTCTTCCCTGCTTGTCGATGAGGAGGGTGAGAGGCATCTGCCCGAGGCCGAAACGCTTGCCCATGGCCTCGTCGCCGATGACGACGGGATAATCGATGTGTCTCTGGGCGAGGAAGGGCTTGACGACCTTCATGCCTTCGTCATCCATCGAGACGCCGATGACGGAGAGGCCCATATCGCGATATTTCTTGTCGAACTCCATGTACCAGGGGATCTCGAGCTTGCATCCTCCGCACCAGGTGGCCCAGAAGTCGAGGAGCACGACCTTGCCCTTGAGCCCGGAGAGCGTGATGGTGTTGCCTTGGGCGTCGGGAAGCGAGAAGTCGGCAGCGGGCTTGCGTTCGGGAATTGGCGTGATGCGGTCGGGCGTGGTCTTCACATCGGCGGGTGCCGGATGATCCTGCGCCAGGGACATCACGGCTAAGAGAAAGACAGCTCCTACAGAGAGGCCACGTTTCATCGCGTGCTCACCTTTTTTCTTTGTTGGGTTGTAAGACTTAGCAGATACGCCATCGGTCCGAGCATGGCGAACGGCAGAAGCGAAGGCAGAAGCGGATAGCGCAGGGGATACATCATCCATACGCGCACCATCCACCAGAACATCCCCTGCGTGACGAGGCTAAAGACGGTAAGCGAGACCGAGAGCCACATGACGATTTTGAGGGCGCGCGGAATGAAACTACTGCGTGTCCCGTCGCACATTCCGCGTAGGACGGGGATCAGGACGAGCGCGATCTGCACGAAGAGCGGAAGCATCCAGCGGTAGAAGGCTAGGCGGAAGACCGCGTCGTTGACGTGATACAGATCGGCTCGGATAAAGGCGGGCTTGTAGTCCATTGCAGAGAGGACACCGGGCACGGCGCATGCAAGTAACACCACGCAGAAGATTGCGCCTGTCGACAAGACGGCGCGGCGAGACAGGACGCCGGCGGCGAATCCGCAGGTCCAACTCCAGCAGCCGATTGCCAGCCACGCCAGGAAGACGCCGGGGACGCTATCACGCACACCGCTCCAGAAGCCCTCGTTGCGCAGGAGGTAGGCATCTACATTGTTGGCGGTGAGCCAGAGCGTTACGGCGTTTCCGGAACTGATCCTATGGGACACCACGGACAGAAGAATTCCGAGGGGCAGAACGATAGCGAGGCATAACCATGGGCGCCAACCAAGCCAGAGTTGCGCCTGACGCCTCGCGACGAGGCCGAGGACTTCACGGAGCCCCTCTAAGCTGGTGCCCGCGGCTTCGTTGAGATCACCACACACGGCCTCGCGCTCGGCTGCTTCGAGCATTCGCGATGCGAACTCTGCCGGCCGCGATAGGCTCCTCATTTGATCTCCCAAGAGACATCCCGGCTGGCGCGCCGTACGGCCTCATAGAAGGCGGTTGCCGCGCGGATGCCCTCTGCCGTGACCTGCACCATCCTCTTCGCGCGGCCGCCCCGCTCGGCGGTCGCCTCGCCCATCCAGGTTTTGACGAGCCCTTTCTTTTCGAGGCGATCGAGTGTTGTGTAGAGCGCTCCGATGGAGCAGCGGCGCTCTGTCGCCAGTTCGATCTCGCGGCGAATCGCGGCTCCGTAGGCGTCTTCTCCAAGGCGAGCGGCAGCGGTCATCAGGAGGTATTCGAACTCCCCGAGCATAATAACTACATTGTGATTCTAATAGGCGAAGGTGTCAACCATGGTGATGCTTCACTCGAGCACCGGGCGAGACTTGATGCGTCTTGCGGGAGACACGATCGATCAATTCCTCCAATCGGGAGAGGAAGATCTGTAGCACGGGGGACGGATTGTCCTTCTTGTAGCCGATGCAAAGATCGACGGTTGGGATGACTCCTTTGAGGGGCCGGCTTATGACGGCCACGGGAAGCAGGTTCTTTGCATACGTCGGGAGAAGCGCGACGCCGCCCGTTGATGTAATAAGTGACATAATACCGGCCAGATTATCTACTTCGTGACTTGGTTTGAGAGAGATACCACACTTCTTCAGATAGGCGTCGATCACGATACGTAGTGCTGGCGGACCACCAACTCCGTTGAGTGCCTTGGCCGATATGCTGAGAAAGATTTCGCCTCGGAGCTCTCGTGGGTCGACGCCATCCCGAGAGGCGAGGCGATGCCCTACCGGCATAAAGACTTCCAGTTGCTCCTTGACCAGTAGGCGGAACGCGAGGTCTGAGGTTCCTTCCTCGCGGCGCAGGAAAGCAGCGTCGATCGTGCCTTTCGAGAGACCCACGGCGAGTTGTGGAGATACCTGGCTCGAGACCACGATGTGAATATTCGGCAACTCATCTCGGAGAAGCTGAAGAGCCTCGGGCAGCCAAGTCGA
Source organism: Granulicella sibirica (assembly GCF_004115155.1). Classification (NCBI taxonomy): domain Bacteria; kingdom Pseudomonadati; phylum Acidobacteriota; class Terriglobia; order Terriglobales; family Acidobacteriaceae; genus Granulicella; species Granulicella sibirica. The sequence continues at coordinate 277,452 of NZ_RDSM01000002.1, read as the reverse complement.
TTCATGCCCCGTGAGGAAGCCCAGGACGAAGTACGGTTTCGTGGGTTCGGCGAGACGACGGGCCGACTCGACGGCGATCTCGACCTGCGAGAGCACCACGCGGGCGTGGTCGAGAAAGACTCGTCCGGCGGGGGTAAGTTCAATGCCTCGAACGCTGCGTGTCAGGAGTTGTGCGCCTACCTCCGACTCCAGATCTTTTATCTGCCTGCTGAGAGAAGGTTGGGTTGTGTGCAGCTTCTCGCTGGCTGCGACGGTGAGGCTGCCTGACTCCGCAACCGCTACGAAGTAGCGAAGGTGTCTTAATTCCATAGATCCAGCTCCATGCTTCCCGAGCATAGATTCTAGACCTTCAAAGTATGATCCGCGTTACTTAGAAACACATCCATTGCATACGTAGGAGATTATGGCCAGGCAGCCCGCGGGTAAGTCAGCACCGCGAGCGAGGAGATATCCAGAAAGTATTCAGTGCGGCGCGGAATGATGATTCATTTCGCAATAAATAGCGTTATTCGACAAGAAAGAGAAGGGGTTCCATGTCTAAGTTAGCTAACAAAGTTGCTCTTGTTACAGGTGGCTCAAGAGGTATTGGCGCGGCGATTGCAAAGCGCCTGGCATCCGACGGAGCGAGTGTCGCTATCACGTATGCAAAGGACGCCACCTCGGCCTCGGCCGTGGTCAAGGCGATTGAAGGGGCAGGCGGAAAGGCCATTGCGATCCAGGCAGACGCCGCCGACGCGAAGGCCGTTGCCGCCGCGGTTGCGCAGGCCGTTGCTTCGCTTGGGCGGCTTGATGTGCTGGTGAACAACGCCGGGACCGCGATCCCAAAACCGTTCGAGGAGACCACGTTAGAAGAGATGGACCGTATGGTCGACATCAACCTCCGTGGCATCTTCGTCGCGACGAAGGAGGCGTTGAAGCATATGAATGATGGCGGCCGCATCATCATGATCGGCTCGTGCGTGGGAGAACGCGTGCTCACGCCGGGACTTGTGGCGTATTCGGCGACGAAGGGTGCGGTCAAGATGTTTACGCAGGGACTGTCCCGAGAGGTTGGTGCGCGCGGCATCACGGTCAACAACGTGCAGCCGGGGCCGATCGACACAGATCTGAACCCGGCGGCGGGCGACTGGGCGACTCCGCAAAAAGCCGTCACGGCGCTCAATCGGTATGGGACCGTGGAAGAAGTCGCGGCGCTTGTGTCGTTTGTGGCGAGCCCGGAAGCCTCCTACATCACGGGGGCAAACCTGACCGTTGACGGCGGCACCAACGCCTAAGGGTGCTGCGATTTGCTGCATCCGATGGAGAGCGATTCCCTTCGCTTGTCATACCAGCCTGACGGATTGCTCCTGTGTCGTGAGCGTCCGCCAGGCTGTATCGTTTGTTCCTCCCGGTGGAGGCTCAGGCATGCCTGCGGCGCGACGGATGGACTATGATGGAGACATCGTTAGGACCATCGTGAAAAGCGCTACGACCCATCCTGTGACTCTCTCTTTCTCGACGACCGAAGCGTCGTACCGGGAACGAGCCGATCCAGACACACCCCAAAAATCAATGAGCCTGCAACGGAGATGCGCGTTTCTGCGCGTAACCGGTGCGGCGAGCCCGCGCGCTCGCTTCGCAATCACTGGCTCATCGGCCTGATCGCCGATCAACTCCCTGAATCCCTGGAAGGAAATCAAGTGCCCGAACTCCCGAACAAACCAGCGACGTTGCCTGTCAATCCGCATTTCTCCTCCGGCCCGTGCGCGAAGCGGCCCGGCTGGGCGCCTGCTTCGCTGAACGACGCGCTCGTTGGCCGGTCGCATCGTTCGAAACCCGGCAAGCAGAAGCTGCAAGAGGTGATCGAACTGACGCGGGAGATCCTGGGCATTCCTGCCGAGTACCGCATCGGGATCGTTCCGGGGTCGGATACAGGAGCGGTGGAGATGGCGCTCTGGTCGCTGCTGGGGGCGCGCGGCGTGGACGTGCTGGCATGGGAGAGCTTTGGTAAGGAGTGGGTGACAGACGTCACGAAGCAACTCCGGCTCACGGATCTCAACGTCTACGAGGCTGGCTATGGCGAGCTTCCCGACCTCTCAAAGGTCGATCCGAGCCGGGACATCGTGTTCACGTGGAACGGGACTACCTCCGGGGTTCGCGTTTCGAATGGGGATTGGATTTCGGACTCGAGGGAGGGGCTCACGATCTGCGATGCGACTTCGGCTGCGTTCGCGATGGATCTCCCGTGGCAGAAGCTGGATGTTACGACGTGGTCGTGGCAGAAGGTGCTGGGAGGAGAAGGCGCGCACGGCATGCTTGTGCTCAGCCCGCGCGCAGTGGAGCGGCTTGAGAGCTATAACTCGGGACGTCCGCTGCCGAAGATCTTTCGGCTGGTGAAGAGCGGCAAGCTGATCGAAGGAATCTTCCAGGGCGAGACGATCAATACGCCGTCGATGCTTGCGGTCGAGGATGCGCTGGACGGTCTGCGTTGGGCGAAATCGATTGGGGGCTTGCCGGAGCTGATTCGGCGGTCGGAGGCGAATTTGAAGGCGATCGTCGACTGGCAAGCGAAGAGCTCATGGGTTGACTTTCTCGCGGAAGTGCCGGCTACACGGTCCTGCACTTCGATCTGCCTGAAGATCGTGGATGCAGCATTTGTTACGTGGGATGCGAAGCAACAGGCGCAGTTTTTGAAGGACTTCACTAGCCTGGTTGAGAAGGAGAACGCCGGGTTCGATATTGCTTCGTACCGGGATGCTCCGCTGGGCCTGCGGGTGTGGGGTGGCGCTACGGTCGAGACGAGTGATATCGAGAGTTTGCTGGCCTGGCTTGACTACGCGTTTGCGACTACCAAGGCAAAGCTTACTTAAGCCTGAGGTTTGAGGCTCGTGGCTTGCGGCCGTGATAGCGGGACTGTCCGCTTTCACGGCCGCATCCGTCCTGGAATCTCAGCTAATCTTGCCCTTATCAACGGCGGCGATGTCGATGTTTTGTTTCGTCAGCGTGTTTGCCGTGGCTCGATCGAAGTCTGCCTCGGCCTCTCCGCAATCCGCCGTTGCGCGAATCTCGCGCAGCTTCGCGCTCACCAGTTCGTTCTGCCGCTGCAGGACAAGATACACCGAAGAGGTTCCAGCCTGTAACTGCCTCTGTTCGCTTGCGAGTTGCTGCTCGGCCAAGGCACGTGCGCGTTGTGAGGCAGTCAGAACGAGCCTTGAATTGACGAGTTGTTGCAGGGTGTTGCGGACATCGCTTTCGACGTTCATCTCGAGTCGCTGCTGCTGCGTGATGGACTGACGCTTGTTCTGCTCGGCAATTCCTGACTGGGCGATCGCGGTGCGATTGCGAATGGGAATTGAGACCTGCAGACCTACTTTCACGATAGGAAAGGATCCCGCTCGCAGGTTCGAAAGAGATTGTCCGTAGCCGCCGACGAAGATGGGTGGGATCGTGCTCGTCCCCCCCGTGGACGAAGAGACCGGCGGAAGACCGGCGGCGGCGGAAAGGGTGTTTACCCTGTCGATGATGGGACCAAAGAGTGCGGAGAAGATGTCCGTGGTCTGCGCTACGGTTTGTCCTGCGAGCCCCTGCGAGCTAAGCTGCGCGGTTAGGTTGATCTGAGGCTTTACCTGTTCCTTGGCGAGACGCGCATCGAGCTCACTGAGCTGAATGCCGATGCGTCCGGCAGAGACATCGGGGCGATGGGTAAGAGCTTGATGCATCGCCTCGTCGAGCGGAGGAGTTGCGTCCGCTTCTCCGAGGTCGATCTTTGTGTGAAGCGCGGTACTCCATAGTGGGTCATCGCGGTTTGGGAGGACTAGGGCCTTCAACGTATTCTCCGCGCGGGTAAGTTGCTCCTGCGCATTGAAGACGTTTTGCTGGTAAGTAGATATCTGCGTCTGGGTCTGGATGACGTCGACGGGAGCCTCAATGCCTTGCGCGACCTGGCGACGGTTGCTTGCGTCCTGCTGCTCGGCGAGGCGCACCGCTTCGGTCTGTACTTCAACGCTGCGCTGCGCGTACTCTAACTCCCAATAAGCGCGAATGGCTTGCGTGGTCACGGTGATGACCTGATCGCGAAATTGCTCCTGGGTCTGCGTCCGGCTCTTCTTCGCGACAGCCACGCGTTCTCGATTGGCGTCGAAGAGGAGCCCGCCCCAGAGGGGCTGCACGAGGTTCAGGTTCGCCGACGTGACATAGGTGGGATTCAACGTATTGAAAGTGCTATCGCTCTCCTGGCGGGAGGACGAGAGGTCCAGCTTGTACGTCGAGCCGAGCCATGGAGAGCTCCCGTTGATCTGCGGGTCGGCGAAGAGCTCCTTCTGGGTCAGACGTCCGTTCGTTCCTCCGCCCAGCGATGAAGACTGCGGAGATACATTTCTGAGTTTGTAGCCTGTGCCTCCGACGACCGGATCGAAGTATCCCTTCGCGGACTTCACGCCAAGCACGCTTTTGATGTTGGCGATGCGCGAGACCTCGATGTCGCGGTTGTTCGCGAGGGCCGCGCGGATGATATCTGTGAGCGTGATATCGACATCGCCTGTAATGCCAAGACGTGGCGCAAGCTGCAGTGGCGCGGATGGCGGGAGCGGCGGTGGGACAGGATCATTCCCTCTACCGAGGGTCGACTGGGCTTCTACGTTCAAGCCAAGGAAAAAGGTTAGGGCGAGCAGGATCTTCATGCGACCGGCCCTTCTGGACGAGGGTTCCGCATTGTTCCGATCCGTGAGCGAATGGGGTTGAGCCTTGCGAAAACCTTATGCGCGGCTGCTGCGGGTCGTCTCCATAATGGGTGAGCCGCGAGGTCTTCAAAGAAGGAGTAGAAGACCGGGACTGCGACCAGAGTAAGCAACAGGCACAACGTTTGGCCGCCAACGACAAGTACGCCGATGGAACGGTTTGATGCTGAACCGGTGCCGCTTGAGATGATGAGAGGCAGCATCCCCGCGACGAGCGCGAGGGTCGTCATGAGGATCGGGCGCAGGCGGTCCGTGTTCGCCTGCAGGATGGCTTGAGCGCGAGGCATACCGGTTGCGCGAAGGCCGTTGGTATGGTCGATCTGCAGGATGGCGTTCTTCTTGACGATGCCGAAGAGGAGTAACAAGCCAAGAAGCGAAAACAAGTTCACGGACTGGCCCGCGAGCAGGAGCGAGAGGATGCCGAACGGGACCGCAAGTGGAAGCGTGAGGAGGATCGTGATGGGATGGATGAACGACTCGAACTGCGCCGCCAGCACGATGTACATGAAGATGAAGGTGAGCGAGACGGCCACGAGGAAGTAGTACCCGGCGCGGCCAAGTTCCTTCGACGTGCCGGCGAGGCCAGTGTGATAGCCGGGCTCCATGTGCAACTCATCTGCCTGCTTCTGCAGCGCACTTAGAATGGCTGACTGAGAGTAGCCGGGAAGGATGTTGCAGCTCAGGGTGACCTGGCGTTCACGTGCGATGCGATTGATGGAAGAGGGTCCGGTGGCCGCCGTCGTCGAGACAACTTCGTCGAGGCCGACTGAGCCAAGCTGTCGGGTGGAGAAGACGGTCATCTTCTTCAACTCCTCTTCGCGTGTGCGATATTGTTCGCCGGCTCGAACACGCACATCGTACTGGTCGTCGCCTGCGTTGAAGGTCGACACGGTTTCACCCGCGATGAGCGTGTTGAGCGCCTGCTCGATACTGTTGACGGATACGCCAAGGTCGGCTGCCTTCGCACGGTCGATATCAAGCCGTATCTCGGGCTTGCCGCTGCGCAGGGTAGAGTCCGCATCGGTGACACCGGGAATCTTCTTCATGCGAGCGAGAAGGTCATCCGAGTACTGCGCCAGCTTGGCGAGGTCGGGTCCGCCGATAAAGTACTGCACCTGCGCATTACTTGCTCCATTGCTGATGGTCGCTACGAGTTCCACGCTGGTTTGCAGGTTGGGGAAGGTCTTGAGCAGGGCGCGGGTCTTCTGCATGAGTTGCTCCTGCGAGTCGTGGCGCTTGCCCACGTCGATAAGCGTTACGAAGATGGAGGCGCTGTTGACTGCGCCGTCCGTGCCACCGCCCGCGCTCGTCAGTGTGTTCTGAACGCCGGGCAGCCTCCGAATGGATTGAGCGATGGCCTCCGCCTCCTGTGTTGTTGAGGCGAGCGACGTTCCTTCTGGTGCACGGACCAAAACATTGAATTGAGACTGATCGTCGGTAGGCGTGAAGTCCTTGCCGACCATGATGAAGAGCGGGATGGTGCTCAGGATAACGCAGCCGCAGGTGATGAGCACTGCCTTGCGATGCGCCATCGACCATTGCAGCAGACGCATGTAGCGCCCGTTGATGAACTGAAAGAGTTTCGATTCCTTCGAACTGGCTTCGTGCCGCTCTGACGCCGGACGCACCTTGACGAAGCGCGAACACAGCATCGGAGTAAGCGTAAAGGACACAATCAGCGACACGGCAATGGCGAAGGCAGAGGTGAAGCCGAACGAGCTCATGAAGCGGCCCACGATGCCGCCCATGAATCCGACCGGCAGAAAGACGGCGAGAAGTGAAAACGTGGTCGCCATCACGGCGAGACCGATCTCCTTTGTGCCTTCAATGGCTGCTTCGAAGGGAGACATACCTTTCTCTTCGATAAAGCGATAGATGTTCTCCAGCACGATGATCGCGTCATCGATCACGATGCCCACCATCAACGTTAGCGCAAGCATGGTGATCTGGTTGAGCGTAAATCCCATCGCTTTCATGAGGGCGAAGGTCGAGATAATGGATGTTGGAATCGCGATGGCTGCGATCAGGGTTGTGCGCCAGTTCGCAAGGAAGAGATAGATGATGACGCATGCGAAGAAACTGCCTTCGATGAGGTGATGCTTGATCGCTTCGATGGCAGCGTTGATGAAGACAGACTGATCGGCGACGATGCGGACCCGGACGTCTTTGGGAAGGGTCGGTTCTACCTCGGCCAGCCGATCCTTTACTTCTTCGGCGGTGGCGACAGAGTTCGCACCGGATTGCTTCGACACGACAAGCGTAATCGCCGGTGTGCCGTTCAGTCGACCGGAGGTTCGCGGCTCTTCGTAGCTATCTTCGGCGGTCCCTATGTCACTTACTTTGACGACATAACCATTGCGTATCCCAATGGCGATATCGTTGAACTGCCGCACGTCGGTTGCCTTGCCCATGGTGCGCACGGTGAACTCCCGCGCACCTGCGTTGAGCGATCCGCCTGGGAGTTCGAAGTTCTGCTCTCGTACAGCGTTGACAACATCGTTGATGGTGAGACCGAAGGCTTTGAGTAACTCCGGGTTAGCGTCGACGTGTATCTCGCGGCGAGCTCCGCCGACGAGTTGTATCTGACCGACGCCGCGCGCGTTCTCCAGCTTCTGCTTGATGAGCTTATCCGCGATGAGCGTGAGGTCGCGAAGAGAGCGAGGCGCGGAGACCGCAATCTGCATGACGGGCGTGGCATCAGGATCGAACTTCTGCACCACGGGCGCCTTGGCATTTTGCGGCAGATCGTTGCGGATGAGGTTGATCTTGTTCTGGACCTCTTGCGCGGCTACGTCGCCATCTTTTGAGAGATCGAAGCTGATGACGACCAGCGAGATTCCTTCAGAAGAAGTGGACCGTAACTCATCGATCCCGCTAATAGTGTTGACGGCATCTTCGATCTTTTTTGTAATTTCGGTCTCAAGCTCCTCCGGCGATGCGCCCGGATCCGAGACGGAGATGGACACCACCGGAATATCAACCTTAGGCACGAGATCGACGCCGAGGCTGAAGTAAGAGAAAGCCCCGACCACGACCAGGGACATGATCAGCATCGTGGCGAAGACCGGGCGGCGGACACAGAGTTGCGCTAGACCGTGCATGACGTCACCTATCGCTTTCCGTGGATGTCGACGGGCGCGCCATCATAGAGTTCGGACTGACGGCTGGTTGCGACCATCTCGTTGGCAGTGAGGCCGGAGAGGACGCGTACCTGATTGTTGTCGATTTCGCCAAGCGTGACGATACGGAGATGAGCTTTCCCTCCGTCGAGGACGTAGATCTGGTTCGAGTCCGTGGTGCGGTCACGTAAGACGGTGGACTTGGGCAAGAAGACAGCGGCCTCCGTGCCGGGAAGCACGACGCGTGCCGTCGAGAACATCCCCGGACGGAGGGAGTTATCGGTGTTCTGGAAACGCGCTTCAAGGATGAAGGAGCGGGAGTCCGGATTCACTGCCGGATTGATGGCTGAAGTCTCTCCGACGAAGTCGCGGTCACCGTAGGCAGCGACACGCGCGGTCACCGGCATACCCATCTTGAGCCCTGCGGCATTCCTTTCGGGCGTCTGCAGTTGAAGCTTGAGCACGCCGACCCGCACCACGGTCGCGACAGTGTTCGTTGTGGCGACCCATTCGCCAACGGATACGGGGCGCGCACTGACGAAGCCGTCGAATGGCGCGCGAATAGTGGTGTCGGCGAGGGCTTTTTCGGCCTGCGAAACCTGGGCTCGCATGGCGTCGAGAGAGGCCTGCGAGGAGTTGACCGCCTGATAGCCCTGCTTCGCGGAGTTGAGCGCGGACTCGTACTGTTGGCGTGAGGCATTTGCCTGGGCTGCCGCTGTTTCCGCCTGCGTCCGCATCTTCTCGTAGACGCTCTGCGAGGTGTCACCGGTGGCGATGAGGTTGGCGTATCGCTTCGCATCCGCCGCCGCAAGCTGTGCCTGGGCCTCAGAAGATTCATAGTTGGCGCGGGCACCCGCGACCTCGGGAACTTTCGCGGGATCGAAGCCTCCGGACCCAAGACCGATCCTCGACTCCGACTGGCGAAGACCCGCAGTTGCTTCCGCAAGCTGCGCCCGCATCTGCACAAGCTTCAGCTCAGCATCACGATGATCGAGTTCGCACAAAACGTCGCCCGTCTTGACGAAGGTGCCGACGTTGACCGGGGTCTTGAAGACACGGCCGGCTACCGGTGGCGCCACCTTCGAGGCCTCATCCGCTACGAAACTGCCAGTCTCTGCGAGCGTTACCGGAACCTGTCTGCCGGCTGCCCGGATGGCCGTCACTTCGATCGCCTGCGCTTTTGTCTCGGTCGCCGCGTTCACCTGCTTCTTACATCCTGTGCCGAGCGAAAGGGCGCAGCATGCGATGAGGCTGAACTCCCGCCAGCGCTGCCCTTCTATGGCACGTCTTTGGTGGTGCATAGGTATAGTCCCCTGCTCTTCCTTCTGAATCTTGATCTCACAGGCAAACTCAGAATAATGGCACACAGTGCCACTGTCAACCTATTGAGCCAATTAGGTCTCACTGAGCTAAAAGTGCCAACTTGTCGTAGACTGGACCAATGGCTTCGTCAGCACATCTTTCGCCGGACTCCATGCAAACGAAAAAGCAGGAGCTGGTGCGCACGGAGATCTGGAAGGCGGCGGTCAATCTCTTTTATTCCGCCGGGTTCGAGAACGTCACCGTGGAACAGATTGCATCCGAAGCGGGTATTTCTCGGCGGACCTTCTTTCGATATTTCTCCTCGAAGGAAGACCTTATGTCCGCCACGATTCGGAGCTATGGCGCTGCGCTGGAGGAGGCGATCGCCAGGCAGAAAGCCGGTGCCTCCCCTCTGGAGAGTGCGAAGCTCGCCGTGAGCGAGGTGCTGGCTCCTCACTTCCCCTCCGAGACGACGGAGCGCGTGATCCATGTTGGACGGCGAAGCCCAGCGGCTCGAAGCGCACAGTATCTCGCTGTGTCCGAGGTAGAGGACAGGCTTGCGGGGGCCTTCAGCCTGCGGGCGAAGCGCAAGGGAATTCGCTCACTCCAGGACCGTATTCTGGCCAGCATCACCCTCTCTGCGACGCAGCTCTGCTCGACGACGTGGGTGGAGCAACAGGACCGGCCGATGCTCGAGTTGATCGATGAAGTCTTTCGGGAGATATCCCAGCTATCGAAGTAGTTGATCGCCGGCTTGATCGGATAGCCGTCGCGCTGGAGCGCTGATCACGCCGTCAGCCCAGAGCGACGAGTCCTCGGCCCCTCGTGTACAGGCATGATAGTCGGCTTAGGAGAGTTGTTATCTTCGGTCTAAGTCTCCGTGGCGTGTTCTCTCTTGTATTGGCCGCGCATATCAGTCCTTATCACGGATCGTCTCGGCATACGTCTTGCCGTATGGGTAAAACAGCTCCTTGCGACCTTCCTGCCACGCACGTTTCATCTCGGGCGTCGTAATGTCCCAATCCGGCCTGCATTTCCTGGTGACAGCCCGCAGATCCTGGCGCAAGTCCTCCATGGTGGGCCTTCCAAAGAACCAGTACCCGCTATAGATCTTGTGGATGATGAGATCCGGCTCAAGCACAACAACGTGGGGGATCATTGGATTGTGCAAAGTGTCCGTGTATTCGGCGATGTCGAGATCCTTTTGGATAACACGGCCAGCGTCGGACAGGAAAGGCCAGTGAGCACCGACTCCGTTGCGGTATTCATTCGTCTCCGTAAGGTTATCCGTGCTGATGGTGACGAGGCGGCAGTAGCCAACTTCCATTTCACGATGTAGCTGGAGGAGCCCTTCCGCCTGGCGTCGATCCTTTGGGCAGAAGCCTCCCCGACTGAGCACGACGATCATGGGATCCGCAGCCTGAAGTTCGGAGAGTTTCCGTCGTGTCGCGGTGTGGTCGGTTAACTGGTAATCAGGGAAGCGGGCTCCGGGTATGATGTCGACTCGCATGTTCTTGAGATCTCCTTCAATCGGTTGCGGATCACGACTGCTTCGTGGGCAGATAACTCTGTTGAATCTGGAGATCAATCCCCTAGCGGAGCTGGTACGCATATGCCCGCTTACTCCAGATTTGGAAGACATTAAGTTGCCTTGCGGAGGTCATCATACTTCCGTGCACGGCAACCGCGCGAACTTGCTTGGAAAGAGTGATTCTCTACGACGTAAAGAGCTTGAGCAGGCTCCTATGACAGCGCGGATCGGGATCCAGTGCGGGTTCAAAAGGAGGTAGCATTGCTCATGGAGAACACCTTGCTCGAACAGAACGCGCCAGCCGATACTCGACCACTGAACGATGCGAAGAGCCGGTCCTGGATTATTGGGCTCACGAGCTTGTTTTTCATCTTGCTCCAGAGTGCATGCGCAGCCTTCATGGCGATCAGCGGCCTCCGCCTGCTGATTGGAGTTGGCTCATTGGCTGCTGCGACGACTAGTATGCGCTTCCTAGCCTCGATCCACGGCGAGGCCATTCGAATCCCCATGGAGATCGTTGCTGTTTGCGGGTCTGCCGTGAACCTGTACGCAATTTGGCGTGTACGGTCGTTGCGTGCCCGAGGTTCGTCTCAATGGCGGATGGGAAAAGTTCCTGCGGAGACGATATGCGCCGAACGGATCCAGATTGCTCTTGCCATCCTCACACTGGGCTTGCTGGTGGCGGAATGGGGAATACACATCTACCTGCACGGCTCCATCTAGCCAGAATCCTTGACGATGTTTTCTGGCTTACTCTCAATCTCTTCGGATAGCCTCGCGTGCAGACGCTCGCTGAAGCCGAGCGGTAACTCAAACACCTGGTCGTCCGCGATGAGCACCATGATATTGCGGCTCGAATCGAGGATTGCAGAGCAAATCTCGCAGTGTTCCAAGTGCCGTTGAACCATTTCCCTCGTCTCGGGGGATAACGAGTCATCAAGATAGTCGGAGATGTAGTCCCAAACGTGCTTGCATTCTATGACCATTGAAACCACCTCCTCCGGGGCCCGGCGTTCTTGAGTTTCGGCGCAAGCTCCTTCTGCATCATCATTCGGGCGCGATGCAACCGAACCTTAACCGTGCCGGCTGTGAGTGCGAGTGCTGTGGCCGTTTCCTCAATAGAGAACTCTTCTACGTCCCGCAGAAGGAAAACTTCTCGATATAACGGTGACAAATTGGCAATTGCGTCCTGAAGCATTTGGCGGATTTCCTGCCTCTCGAGCGCCGCTGAGGGGACCTCGCGCCAGTCCCTGAGCAGCGCTGGCGAAATGTGACCGCCCTCCTCCGGGGATTCGTCAAGCGACTCCGTCCGCGCTATCGCCTGCCGCCGCAAACGGCCTCGCGCCTCGTTCAAGGTAATGGTGATGAGCCACGTGCTGAACTTCGCCTGTCCCCGAAAGTCCGCAAGCTTTCTAAAGGCCTTCAGAAAGGCTTCCTGCGCAACATCTTCGGCATCAGCTTCATTTTTCATGAATGAAAGTGCCATCTTGTAGACGCTGCGCTCATACGGGCGGACTAACTCGTGGTACTGTTCCCTCTCACCAGCAAGTATAGAGGCGATCATCCGCGCTTCATCCCGGACTGAGAGTTCTGCGTCCATAGCTAGCGGGCCTGCTCCTTCAGACGTTTCGCGATGAGGTGGTCGAGGGAAAGAAAGCCCGCGCCGAAAATCAGAACGATCAGAGACACAAACAGGAAGGTGAAGGGATCGGCTACATAGAACTTGCCCGGATCGGAAAAGAAATAGCCCAATGCCTCGCGATCGGCGGTCCAGTAAGCCACAAACATGTTAGCAGCCAGAAGAAGGCTGACGAGCCTGGCACCCAGACCCAGGATCAGAAGGATTCCGCCGAAGAATTCGAGGCCCGCGACGAAATGGGCATTGAATGCCGGGAATGGAATGTTCAGAGTCGTAAAGAACGCAGTAATCTTCGCGATATCGTGCATCTTGCCCCAGCCCGTCTGGGCAAATTGCCAACCCCAATACAGCCGGACCGCGAGAAGGAACGGCGATTGGAGACGAGACAGCATTCCTGATAGTTCAGCGTACATTGCGATCAAACGTTTCATTCTTATCTCTCGGGGCCTTAAGGGTCGGAGTGGCCTGTGCTGGACCAGAGGTCGTTGCCCGTTAAGGCTATTCAACGCGTTAGAGAGGCAACGGCCCGAATAGTTACAAGGGTGTCCAATCCACGTCATGAGCAGTGCTGAGACGACGATGGTGCGGCCGAAATCCTCTCTAGGCATGATGGCGAATTGCATCGATCCTGTCCGGAGTGTCTTGATCTGATTTCTGAGCAGACCGCCCCGGGTTCCGTGGCGATGGTTTACGCCCCGGTCAGGTGTCGATCGGAATGCAAAGACAACTTGCGATTTTGCAGTCGTTGGAGCGGACGGGATACTGTGAAGAGAGCCATGGCGAGGTTGGGTGTTGTGATGGATGGGAGCGAGGCACAGGGCGAGAAAGGATCACCGGAGCGATTGCTGGATTTGCTCGCCGAGGATCTCGATATTTTGTTTTGCGGAATAAACCCGGCCTTGAGTGCTGCGCGATCAGGACATCACTTCTCCAATCGCAACAACAGGTTCTGGCGAGCGCTTCATCTCGCGGAATTTACGCCGCACCGCATTCAACCCGAAGACGACCACACCATCCTTCTCTATGGATGTGGGTTAACGACAGCCGTTGAAAGACCAACCGTCAAGGCAAGCGAGCTTGCACTCCACGAGTATCGCGCAGCGGCTGAGACGCTGGAAGAAAAGGTGCGGCGCTGTCGTCCGCGCTTTCTTGCCTTTCTCGGGAAACCCGCATTCGCAGCTCTCTTCAACACGAGATCCGTCCGTTGGGGTCGCCAGGAGCTCACACTTGGCGGTGCCGAAGTCTGGGTCTTGCCGAACCCGAGTGGGTTGAACCGGGCCTTCACGCTCGATGCCCTGGTGTCCGCCTACCGAGAGCTTCGGAAGGCCTCTCAAGAAGCAGGTTCAATTCCAAGGAGTACCTGGAGACGGCGAAGCAATTGCGTGGAGAGTTAGCCGAGCTCTTGCAGCATGCGGACGAGGGCTCATCGGAGATCAAACCCGCAACTCTCTACCCCTGAAACGAAACATGGCCAAGTCGCTTGTTGAAGAAAGCGGCTTGGCCATGTTGCAATCTTCCGGTCGCGTAAAGCTTAGGCGCCGGGCCCGTTCAGCGCACGCTGCACCTTGCTGTGCTTACGGCTATAGAAGTAGTAAACGAACAAGCCGATGATCAGCCACACGATCAGCCGTATCCAGTTTGCCGCGCCAAGCTCGACCATCATGTAGCCGTTGAACAGGATGCCAAGGATCGGCACAACCGGCATGAACGGCGTACGGAACGGCCGCGGGCGATCCGGATCTTTATGCCGCAGCACCATGATCGAGATACATACGATCACGAAGGCAAATAGCGTTCCGATGTTCACCATCTTGCCGATGTCGTCGATCGGAGTTACCGACCCCACAATCGCCGCGAGAATTCCAGCGAGGATCGTTCCCTTCCACGGCGTCCGGAACCTCGGATGAATTGCGCCGAAGAAGCCCGTCGGCAGAAGCCCGTCCTTGGCCATTGAGTAGAGCACGCGGCTCTGTCCAAGCAGCATCACAAGCATCACGCTCGTCAGTCCGGCGAGCGAGCCGATCGTGATCACGTTCGCCGCCGAGTTCAGGTTGCGATCAAGGAACGCCCGCACCAGCGGAGCCTCGATGTTCACGTCGGGCCAGTACACCATCCCTGTCAGAACCGCGGCCACGCCGATGTAAAGAAGCGTGCAGATGGCAAGCGAAAGGATCATCCCGATGGGCATGTCCCGCTGCGGGTTCTTCGCTTCCTGCGCCGTCGTCGACACCGCGTCGAATCCGATATACGAGAAGAACACCAACCCCGCCGCGAGGCCGATTCCACCCATGCCAAACGGCGCGAACGTGTGCCAGTCCGAACCCCAGTTCGCCTTGTTCACGTAGTGCGACCCGAGACCGAGAACGAAGAGCACCACCGCCACCTTCAGCACGACGATACCCGCATTGAAGTTGGCCGACTCCTTGATCCCGATCACAAGCACCGTCGTGATCACAAGCGCGATGAAGAACGCCGGAAGGTTGAAACCGATCTCAACCCCCCCGATCGTGGGCGCATTCAGCAGAGCATGCGCGTTCGCCACCATCTGCGCCGAAGGATGTGCGAGCACGGCAGCCAGCGCATCGCTGAACGCCTTCGTCCCCGGCAGCAGGTCAGGGTTGGAGGCATGGACCGCCGCGCGTCCCACCGCATCGAACGCCTTCTTCAAACCTGTCCAATGGTCGTAGGCAAGCCACAGTGGAAACTTGAGATGAAAGATCGCCAGGAACTCGACAAAGGTATTCGACCAGCCCGAACTCACCGTGCTCGCGCCCATCGCATACTCGAGCGTGAGATCCCAGCCGATAATCCATGCGAACAACTCACCGAGGGTCGCATAAGCATAGGTGTAAGCCGAACCGGCGAGCGGGATCATCGCGGCGAACTCCGCATAGCAGAGACCCGCGAACGCGCAGCCAAGCCCAGACAGCACAAAGGCCAGCATCAAGGCTGGCCCCGCCGTCTTTGCTCCCAAACCGGAGAGCACAAAGATTCCCGCCCCGATCACGGCCCCGATGCCAAGAGCCGTCAGAGCAAACGGTCCGAGCGATCGCTCCAGCGTCTGCTCGCCATGCTCGTTCGCCTCCGACATGAGGCTTTCCATCGACTTCCTCGCAAAAATATTTCCCATGCGTTGCCAGTTCTCCTCTAGACCCAAACCGCTATCAACAAACACCTTGTCATCCTGAGCGCGGCGCAGTCGAATGACCTGCGCTTGCTCTTAGCTACGCCCGATCAGGCAACAGCGACCCGCTCAGCCTTCGACCAAAGCAGATACACCGGTACCCCGAGCAGAACGAGAATCAATCCCGGCCACGTGTACTGCGGTTTGTACCGCAATAGTACCCCACAGATCCACAAAGCCATCACGATATACAGGGCCGGCAGCACAGGGTACCCGATCGCCTTATAAGGCCTCACCGCATCGGGCCGCGTCCTGCGCAGCACGAACAAACCTGCGATCGTCAGCACGTAGAAGATCAGCACCGCGAAGATCACGTAGTCAAGCAACTGCCCGTAGCTTCCGCTCAGGCAAAGAAGGCACGTCCACACACACTGCACCCAAAGCGAGTTCACCGGCGTCTTCGACTTCTCACTCAGCCTGCCCACCGCTTTGAAGAACAAGCCATCCTGGCTCATCGCGTAGTACACCCGCGCCCCGGCCAGCAGCATCCCGTTCACGCACCCGAAGGTCGACACCAGGATCGCCCCCGCCATCAGCTTCGCGCCATACCCCGCGAACGCCTGCGACATCACCGCCGTCGCCACTCGATCCTCGGAAGCAAACTGAATTCCCCGCCCCACCACCGTCGCCGCACCTTCGCTTCCGGCCATCGGAAGCACGCTCAGGTAGACGAAGTTGCAAAGCACATACAGCAGAAGAACCACGCCTGTACCGATCGCCAGGCTCAGCGGCAAATTCCTCTTCGGGTTCCGGATCTCCCCCGCCGTAAACGTCACGTTATTCCAGGCATCGGACGAAAACAGCGATCCCACCTGCACGACCGCAACAACGGTCAACAGTCCCACGTACGCCGTAGGCCCGCCAACTCCAACCTGCACGGAATGCAGTGTTCCCCATCCGGCTCCCGCCCAGAAGTTCTTCCACCCCGCCCCGAAGTTCGCCGCGATCGCAGCAGCGTTGCTGGCGAACAGACCAACCAGCACCACTGCCCCCAGCGCGAGCACCTTGGCCGACGTGAACACGTTCTGCACTGCCGACCCCATCCGCACGCCGAAGGTATTCACCAGCGTCAGTGCGACGATTACGATGATCGCGGCCAGGTTCGCCGTGTTCAGCCCGATCTCCATGTTCCCTAGGACCATTGGCCCGACCGGCACGGCAGGCACACGTCCGATATGCCAGATCCAGTGCGACGCGCTCACCGACGGGAAGAACACCCCGAGAAACTTCCCAAACGCTACACCGACCGCAGCAATCGTCCCCGTCTGAATGACAAGAAACAGAGTCCACCCATAAAGGAATCCCCACAGCGGCCCGAGCGCCTCGCGCAGGTAGACATACTGTCCGCCCGCCTTCGGCATCATCGCCGCAAGCTCCCCGTAGCTCAAGGCGCCAATGATCGTCATCGCCGCCGTCACCAGCCACGCCAGGATCAGAAGCGCAGGAGACCCCAGCGCGCGTGACATATCCGCCGAGACAATAAAGATCCCCGACCCGATCATCGAACCCATCACGATCGCCGTCGCCGAGAACAGGCCCATCCCCTGCACGAACTGCGGCGACGCCGCCTCGGATACCGGGCTCGTCTCTTCGATTCTTTGTCTATTCACGTATCAACAGTTCTACCGCAGAAGCGCGAGAAAGTCTCTCGCCACCCGCGACGGGCTCTCGCCCTTCGCCAGCAGACCAGAAATCACTGCCACGCAGTCCGCTCCCGCATCGATGACGCTTCGCGCGTTCTCACGCGTAATGCCGCCGATGGCCACCAGCGGCTTCGCCGTCAGCGCCCGCGCCATCCGCACACCCTCAAGCCCGACTACAGGAGCAGCATCGGCCTTCGTTCTCGTTGAGAACACAGGCCCGATGGCAACGTAGTCCGCGCAGCTCAGCTCCGCTGCCGCAACGTCTTCAGGAGTGTGCGTCGAAACACCAACGAGACGGCGATTCCCCACCACCCGACGTGCATCCTCCGGCCGCAGATCCCCCTGCCCGACGTGCACCCCGTCCCACTCCGCAAGCACCGCCAAGTCTGCGCGATCATTGCAGATCAAGCGGCAGCCGTTCCCGCCCAGAACCTTGCGGACAAGCGCGGTATTCCGCAGCACACTCTCCGGCATCGAGACCTTATCTCGATACTGCAGAAAGCCGACCCCCGCTTCTCGCATCTCCCACGCGAACGATTCCACCCGGACACCCAAAGAGGCAAGCAGACCCACATCGAGAATCGGGTACAGCCGTCCACCAAAGCAGTTCGTCATCAACTTCACCGTGTGGGAGTGCTCCGCCTAGCTCTGCTTCTGTCGTTCGAAAAAACGCTCCATGAACTTCGTATCGATCTTGCCCGATCGGAACTCCGCATCCTGGAAGATCTTCTGGTGCAGCGGAATCGTCGTGTGAATCCCCTCCACCACAAACTGCGAGAGCGCCCGCTGCATCTTGTTCATGGCCTCCTCGCGATCCTTGCCATGGCAGATCAGCTTCGCGATCAGCGAGTCGTAGTAAGGGGGCACCACGCCCTCCGCATACTGCGCCGTATCCACGCGAACGCCGTTTCCGCCCGGAACGTTATAAGCCGTGATCCGCCCGGCGGACGGCGTGAACTTCTCCGGATGCTCGGCATTGATGCGGCACTCGATCGCATGCCCACGAATCTCCACCGGCGACGTGATGATCGACGAAAGCTTCTCCCCCGCCGCAATGCGCAACTGCGCCTTCACCAGGTCGATCCCGGTCACCATCTCCGTAACGCAGTGCTCTACCTGGATACGGGTGTTCATCTCGATGAAGTAGATCTTGCCGTCCTCATCCATCAGAAACTCGATCGTGCCCGCATTCCAATAGCCGATATTCTCGAGCGACTTCTTGATGACCTTGCCCAGCTCTTCGCGAACTTTCGGCGTAATCGCGAGGCTCGGAGCCTCTTCAATCAGCTTCTGGTGCCGCCTCTGGATCGAGCACTCCCGTTCGCCCAGAGACATCACGTTGCCGTGCTCATCGGCCAGCACCTGGAACTCAATATGCCGCGGCTTCTCGATGAACTTCTCCATGTACATATCGCCGTTGCCGAACGCGTTCGCAGCCTCGGTCGTCGCCTGCTGGTACATCGAAGGCAGTTCCGCCGCGCTCCGGCAGATCCGCATCCCGCGTCCGCCGCCACCCGCAACCGCCTTCAGGATCACCGGATACCCAACCGACTTCGCCCACTCCAGCGCCTCGTTCTCGTCCGCGATCACGCCGTCCGATCCCGGCAGAATCGGCACCTTGGCCTTCTTCATCGTCTGCCGCGCGGTCGACTTCTCACCCATCATCCGAGTGACTTCCGGAGGAGGCCCGATGAACTTGATATTCGAAGCCCGGCAAACTTCGGCAAAGTTCGCATTTTCACTCAGCAGCCCATACCCCGGATGAATCGCATCCACATCCGTGATCTCCGCCGCCGAAATCACCGCTGGAACATTCAGATAGCTATCCGCACTCCGGTTCGGCCCGATGCAGATCGCCTCATCCGCAAACCGCACGTGCAGCGAATTCCGATCCGCCTCGCTATACACAGCAACGGTGCGGATCCCCATCTCTTTACAAGCCGAGATCACCCGCAGCGCAATCTCCCCGCGATTTGCAATCAATACCTTACGAAACATGCCTACCGAAGCCTTCTAAGTACCGTTCCCGCAACGCGCCCGCCATTGCTTTTGTTTTTCTGGTTGTCATTCCCGAAGGGAATCTGCATTTGCTCTTAGCTGGCCTTGATCGCAAACAAAGCCTGCCCATACTCCACCGGCTGTCCGCTCGAGGCGATCCTCTTCACCACTTCGCCCGCGACATCCGACTCAATCTCGTTCATCAGCTTCATCGCTTCCACGATGCACAGCACCTGCCCCACTTCCACGATGTCCCCGACCTTCACAAAGGCAGGAGCACCCGGCGAGGGCGAATCATAGAACGTCCCGACGATCGGCGACTTCACCTCGTGCACCTTCTCCTCGACCGAAGCAGCAGGAGCCTCCACCGCTGGAGCCGGAGCAACCGCAGCCGCAACCGGAGCAGCACCAGCCACCGGAGCCGCAGCCCCTGCCGAAGCCATTAGCCGGCTCAACTGCGCCATATCCAAAGCCGAAACCGCGGGTGCCGCAGGGGCCTCTCCCGCAAACTTGATCCGAACCTTCAGGTCCGCCCGCTCCATATCAAACTCGGCGATCTCATTCGCCTTCAGGAACTCGATCAGCTCCCGCAACTCATCCAGATTGTTTCCGTCCATCATCTCTCCCGCGCGAGTAGCGCAATTCCGTTACAGCTCGATCCAGGCCTTCGTGCTCGGGGTCAATACCTCTCCACCCGCAGCCGTCACCAGGACCATATCTTCGATCCGCACACCAAAAGCTTCCGGCACATAAACGCCAGGTTCTATTGTAATGACCATCCCAGCTGCAAGCACCTGGGTCTGCTTCGCCGCAAGCCGTGGCCCTTCATGAATCTCCAGCCCAACCCCATGCCCCGTCGAGTGGCTGAAATACCCATCCAACCCCACCCTCCGCAACACACTCCGAGCCGCCTCATCGACCTCGCCCGCAGTCACGCCCGGCGCGACCGCCGCAACCGCCGCCTCCTGCGCTTCCAGAACGGAATCATACACGTCCCGCTCCCCCGGAACGCCCTTCCGAGCCACGTTCGCCCGCCCGATATGCACCGTCCGCGTCATGTCGGACATGTAGCCGTCCACCACCACGCCGAAATCCATCGTCACAAAGCCGCGCCGTGGAATCTTCGCCCCCGAAGCCCGCCCATGCGGTAGCGCCGACCGCCCCCCGCTCGCCACGATCGTCTCGAAGCTCATCGCCTCCGCCCCGCGCAGACGAGCCCGATACTCCAGCTCCGCCGCGACCGCGAGTTCGGTCATCCCACCATCGATGAACCCAAGCATGTGCTCAAACAGCTCGCATCCAAGCGCCGCCGCCCGCCGGATGATCGCAATCTCGTCCTCATCCTTCACCTCGCGGATCCTGGCCACCACAGGCCCAACCTCCACGAACATCTCCCGCCGCGCCTTCGCCTTCACCGACTTCGAAAGCGCGCCACGCATCCGCCCAAGCGCCGCCACCGTCGTCTGCGTCTCATCGAACCCGCACCGTCCCAACCCGGCCGCTTCCAACCACTCGATGGCGGCAATCACCGCATTCTTCGCCGCAATCACGACCTTCGTCCCGACAGCCTCGGCCTTCGCCTGCCCCGTATAGCGCCCGTCGGTAAACAGCACAGCCTTCGCGCCAGCGAGCACAAGCGCCGCGTTCGATCCGGTAAACCCGCACAGATACCGCACATCCGGCAGGTGCGTGATCAACAAAGCCTCAATATCCGTGCCCACCCGCCGAACCGCCAACCTCTGCCTTCGCTTGTAATTCATCCATGTCATTCTAGCGACACGCCGCGATCCCACCTAGCCGTAACCGCCCACCCGCTAAAATGAACCATGCCTCCCGCCGCCCCCTATCGCCTGTCGCCAACCCCGGCGCCCCGCAGCACGGCAGGCCCAACCAACCACCTCACTCGCCGCCGCTTCCTTCAGGTCACCGGCTTCTCCGCAGCGGCCCTTGCCCTTTACTCCGGCGAGTACGTCCGGCACGACCTCGAGATCACCCACCTCCCGATGGTCATCCGCAATCTCCCCGACGCGTTTCAGAACTTCCGCATCGTCCAGCTCTCCGACATCCACTACGAGGAGTACACGGAGCCCTTCTACCTCCGCCGGATCATCGCCGAGATCAACGCCCTCGCCCCCAACCTCGTTCTGATCACCGGCGACTTCATCACCCACGGCCCCCCGCGCATCGTTCCCGAGCACGCCATCTACGCATGCGCCCAGGAACTCAGTGCCATCCAATGCCCGCAGCGCCTCGGCATCCTCGGCAACCACGATTGCACCGTCGGAGCCTCGTTCATCACGCGCGTCCTCCACGACCATGATCTGGCCGTGCTGAACAATCGCTATGTACCCATTGAGCGCGACGGACAGCGCCTCTGGATCGGCGGGGTCTTGGACCCCTCGACCAGTCATCCCAACCTGGATCTCGCCATCCCGCCCAAGCCCGATGGCCCTGTCATCCTCATGGCCCACGCGCCCGACTTCGCCGACGACCTCGTCGTCTACCCCAACGGGCACCTCGTGGACTATATGCTCTCCGGCCACTCCCACGGCGGCCAGGTCCGCGTCCCATTCCTCGGTCCCCTCGCGTTGCCGCCCATGGGCCGCAAGTACGTGATGGGTCACTACCAGTTCGGCAACACGCAGCTTTACGTCAATCGGGGGGTAGGCTCGGTAGGTGTCCCGTTCCGATTCAACTGCCGCCCGGAGCTGACGGTCTTCACACTGCAGAGAGCCACATAGCGTCAACCTGGGCCTTTCGACTGCCACGAACCCAAGGGTGCCCCATCTTTCCCGCGCGGTACCATCGCGGGAAAGTTGGAACGCAGGTAGCCAGACAGCAGCCTTTGCTCTTGTCGTTGTCTTCTTGGTTGTCATCCCCGAAGGGAATCTGCGTCTGCCTTCGCTTTGCTCTACCGGGCCCGCCGCACCGGTTTCTTCTCCACCACGGCCACCGGCGTCGGAGCTTCCACCTCGGCCCGCTTCCCGCTCTTCTCCACCATCCAGCTATCCAGCAGGCTCTTCTTGAATCGCCACCGGTTCCCAAGCTTGAATGCCGGGATAAACCCTTCCGAAGCATAGCGATACAGCGTATCCCCGCTGATCCCAAGATATTCCGAAGCCTGCCGGATATCCATTACCTCGCGGACCATCATCTGTACCGTCCCTGCCATCGAAGCCCCCTAGGGTGAATTCAGTCACTCAGTCACCCCGTTGTACCCCGTTTTGCACAGGCACACAAGCCAAATCTACCCGCGCCACCAATCCGCCTGGACCGTGGTCCCGGCAACGACCTCCGTCGGACGCCCCGGCTCGGGCGACCAGACCATCGTTCCCAGCTCTGACACCAGTTCCAGCAGCCGCGTCATTGGCTGCCTCCAACCATGAAGCGCCAGGTCGAACAGCCCCCAGTGGATCGGCATAAACAGCCCCTTGCCGCCCAGAGCCTCGAACGCCTTCACCGCGTTATCCGGACCAAGATGGATATCCCCCCACAGCGGGTGGTACGCCCCGATCTCGAGCATCGTGAGGTCGAACGGCCCATACGCCTTCCCAATCTCCTCAAAACCGTCCCACCACCCCGAGTCAGCTCCGTAGTACACCGTGTGCTTCGGTCCCTTGAGCACGAACGATCCCCAAAGCGTCTCGTTCCGGTTCGTCATTCCCCTTCCGGAAAAGTGCCGCGAGGGCACTGACGTGACGGAGAACTCTCCAACCGCGACACTCTCCGTCCAATCAAGCTCCGTGATACAACTCGCCGCCACGCCGAACTTCCTCAGGCTAGCGCTCACGCCTTTCGACGTCACCCACTGCACGCCAGGCAGAAGCCGTGCCAATCGCCGGATCGTTCCCTTGCCAAGATGGTCATAGTGATCGTGCGAGATCAGGACGACATCGATCCGGGGCAGCCTCTCCAGCGGCAGCGTCGGCGGAAAAAACCTCTTCGGCCCGAACCATTGCACCGGCGCCGCCCGCTCGTCCCAAACCGGATCGATCAGCACCCGCACACCGTCGATCTCGACCAGCGAAGCGCTATGCCCGAACCACGTCACCCGCAGTCCACTCGCCGGAAGCATGTCGTATGCCGAAGCATCCGTCCGAAACGGCCCCACTGGCTCTGCTGGAGTCTTCTGCTCCCGGTTCGCGTAGTACAGCGGAAGCAGCTTCACCATCAACCGAAACCCACCCAGTTGCGTCGGGACCGGATTTTCAAACTTCCGACCCACCTTCTTCGCTCGCTGCAAAAACCCCATGCCGTTCAGATGCCCTTCCCTCGCGAAAGCCTCAAAACTCCCCAATCACAAACCTGTCATCCTGAGCGAAGCGCAGCGAAGTCGAAGGACCTGCATCCGCTCTTGCCTCTCTGGTTGTCATTCCCGAAGGGAATCTGCGGCTGTCTTCCGTTACCCCGCCACCACCCGCAAATCCCCACCCGTCATCTGATCCGGCCTCTGCAACCCAAGCAGAGAGAGCATAGTCGGCGAAATATCCCGCAGACTCCCCCCATCCCGCACCGAAACCTTCCGCCCCTCATCCGTAACCAGCAAAAACGGCACCGGATTCGTCGTATGCGCCGTATGCGGCCCCCCGCTCACAGGATCGATCAGCATCTCCGCATTCCCATGATCCGCCGTCACCAGTAACGCCCCCCCATGCTGCTTCACCGCCTGATAGATCCGCCCCAACTGCGTATCGACAGTCTCAACCGCCTTTACCGTAGGCTCCATCATCCCCGAGTGCCCCACCATGTCCGCGTTGGCAAAGTTCACGATCACCACGTCGAACGCCGTATCGTTCACTGCCTTGATCACCGCATCCGCGATCCCAGCCGCCGACATCTCCGGAGCCAGGTCATACGTCGCCACCTTCTGTGACGGCACAAGCTCCCGATCCTCCCCCGCAAACGGCTTCTCGATCCCGCCGTTGAAGAAGTACGTCACGTGCGCGTATTTTTCCGTCTCCGCCACCCGCAGGTTCCGCAGATTCGCCTGCGCCATCAGGTTCGCCAGCAGGTTATCCATCGACTCCGCCGGAATCACCACCGGCAGCTTGAAGTTCTTGTCATACTGCGTCATGCAGACGTAATGCAGCCCCACCGGAACCGTGTTCAGCGGAATAGCCTCATCCAGTTCCGCCCCCTTCGGCAGCCCAAGCCCCTGGCTCCCCACCGGATCCGCGGTCAGCCCAGACCGCCGCGTCAACACCCGCGTCACCTGCCTTACCCGGTCAGCCCGGTAGTTGAAGCAGACAACAACATCCTCATTCTCGATCAGCCCAACCGGCTTCCCATCCCCGCCCACACATGTAAACGGAGGCACAAACTCATCCGTCACCCCGTTCGAATAACACTCCCGCACCCGCGCAATCGCATCCTGGTAAACCCCACCTTCCGGCTTACCCGTCACCATCGCATCGAACGCCTGCTTCTCCTTCTCCCACCGCAGGTCCCGATCCATCGCGAAGTACCGCCCCGAAGCCGAAGCCAGCCGCCCCGCCCCATACTCCGCAAACTTCTGCGTCAACTCCTCCAGATAACCCACCCCACTCGTGGGCATGGTGTCCCGCCCATCCATAAACGCATGGACGTAAACCTCGCTCAACTTGTGCTTCGCCGCCATCCGCAGCAGCGCATACAGATGCCTCTGGTGCGAATGCACGCCGCCATCCGACAGCAGCCCGATCAGGTGCAGCGCCCTGCCCTTTTGACCGGCAAGCTCATACGCCCGTACCAGCGTCGGATCGTCGAAGAACTCCCCCGTCATGATGGCCGTATCGATCCGCGTCATGTCCATGCGAACGATGCGTCCCGCCCCAAGGTTCAGGTGCCCCACCTCGGAGTTCCCCATCTGCCCATCCGGCAGGCCCACGAAGTGCTCACTCGCCCTGAGCAGCGTGTTCGGATAATCCCGCAGCAGCCCGTCGTACACCGGCTTCCGCGCCATTGCAATCGCATTCCCGTGCGTCTCCGCCCGGTACCCCCACCCATCCAGAATCGTCAGAACAATCGGCTTCTTCGGCATCATCATCCTTGCATCTTTCCAAGATGATTCTTGCACACGGAGCCCACCATTCCGGGGAAACGCCGCGCCAGGGCGATGCTCACAACGAGCTGTCCTCGCCCTCACGCGCCATGCATCTAGGCCGACATCACCACAACGACAGGGAGCCCGGTGTCGACCTGGTTCGCCGTAACATGCGTCTCCAGTTGCCGCCTCACAAACCCCGAGACCGTCTCGGCAATCCTCTCCGACAGCCCCGTCGTCTTCAACCGGCTCGCCGCGCCCAGGATCGTCAGAGCCTCCTTGAACTCCGCCTGCTCGAACGGAGGCCAGCCGCCAACATGCCGGAACGTGTGACCGTCGAAAACCCAGTACCCGGCATCGCTGCCAATGTTACCGATAATGATGAAACGTCCTTCATTCATAGCAAACCTCATTTCTTCTATCAGGTATCCGCCTTGGAGATCGGATACAGGATGGTGCTTGCCGCCTCCGATTCGTTGCGATCTCTCTGCCCAAAATTCCCTGGAATCAGAGATCCGCTGTCCATTCGCGGTCAGCCCATCTCACTTCCGGCCACCGTCGATCGCATCGATTGCGAAAACAAAGAAGAAACCAGGCACTCGCAACGGCGACGCACGTGCATCCGTACGTTATTGCTACGATCAGCGATTCCAGGGGCACCCACATGAAGAGCATCTTCCAGGACCTCCGCTTCTCCATCCGTCAGCTCCTCAAGAGCCCCGGCTTCGCCCTCACCGCCATCTTCTCCCTTGCGCTCGGCATCGGGGCCACGACCGCCGTCTTCTCGGTCGTCCACGCCATCCTCGTCGACCCCTACCCCTATGCCAAACCCGAGCGCATGGCCCACCTCCGCCTCGAGCAGAGCCCAACCGACAACCGCGGCGCCAACCTCTCCTTCCCGCAGTGGCAACAGCTCCGCAAATCCCCCGCCGTCGAAGACGCCTTCATCACCGACAACTGGAGTCTCACCGTCACCGGCCACGACCTCCCCGAAGACGTCAACGGCAGCTTCCTCTCCTCGAACGCCTTCAACTTCCTCGGCGTCCCCGCCCTCTACGGCCGAGGCCTTATCCCCGCCGACGCCATCGACGGCCAGGATCCACAGCCCGTCGTTGTCCTCGGTTACAAGTTCTGGCAGCGCCACTTCAACTCCGACCCTACCGTCGTCGGCCACACTCTTCAGCTCGTCCGCAAGAACTACACCATCGTCGGCGTCGCAAACCCGCGTTTCACCTGGGATGACGGCGACGTCTACCTTCCCCTCAAGATCACGCAGGACCAGGTCGCCGAGCATTACGTCGGCATCCGTCTCAAACCCGGCATCTCTCTGAAGGCCGGCACCGAGGCCATCGCTCCCCTCATCGAGCAGTTCCAGAAAGAAACCCCCAAGCACTTCCCCACCGGCGGCCATTACAAGTTCCGCCTCTACGGCCTCAACGAGGACACCGTCCAAAACCTCGGCGGAACCCTTTATCTCCTCTTCAGCGCCGTCGTGCTCCTCCTCGCCATCGGCTGTGGAAATGTCTCCATCCTCCTGCTCGCGCGCGGCGCCGGCCGCCGGCACGAACTTGCCCTGCGCGTCGCCATCGGAGCCACCCGTGGCCGGCTCATCCGCCAGATGCTCACCGAAGCGGTACTCCTCTCCGCCACCGGAGCCGCCCTCGGCATCCTCCTCGCCTACCGTTCGCTCGCCTTCATCATCAAGCAACTCCCCGAATACTCCTTCCCCCACGAAGCCGCCATCCGCCTCGACATCCCCGTCCTTGCCTTCAGCGTCGTCCTCGCTCTCCTCACCGGCGTGCTCTTCGGACTCTGGCCCGCCCTTCAGCTCTCTCGCCCCAACATCGGCGAGATCATCCAGTCCGGCTCTCGCAAGGTAGCCGGAAGCCTCTCCGGCAAAGCCACCAACAACGCCCTCATCGCCACCCAGATCGCGCTCACTCTTCTCTTGCTCGCGGGAGCCGGAGCCTCCATCCAGGGCTTCCTCAAGATCATGCACGCCCCACTCGGCTACGACCCGCACAACGTCATGTCCGTCGGCATCCCTGTCCACGAAAACACCTACCCCACCTGGGAAGCCCGCTCCACCTACTTCAACCAGCTCCAGAAGAAGATCTCCGAAGTCCCCGGCGTCACCATGACCGCCATCTCCACCAACGCCACCCCGCCCGCCAACGGCTGGGAGACGGCAGTCCAATTCCTCGGCAAGCCCACCAACGACGACCAGAAGGTCCGCATCAACTTCGTCAGCCCAAACTACTTCCCCGTCCTCGGCGTTCCCAGGCTCCAGGGCCGCATCTGGGACGAGACCGAAAACCTCCACGGTCTTCCCCTCGTCGTCATCAACGAGACCATGGCCAAGCTTTACTTCCCCAACGGCGACGCCGTCGGTCATGCCCTCAAGATTCCCGATCTCCACGACGCTCCACCCTACAACCTCGTCGCTCCCGGAGCCGAAGGATGGCTTCAGATCATCGGCATCGTCGCCGACAAGCGCGACGACGGCCTCCGCAAGCCCATCCTCCCCGAAGCCTTCATCCCGTACACCCTGTCCCTCCGCATGTGGACCCAGATCCTCGTCCGCTCCTCCGTCCCTCCCCTCACCCTCCTCCACGCCGTAGGTTCCCAGGTCATCTCCGTCGACCCCGACCAGCAGATCTCCGGCAACATCCAGGATCTGGAGCAGTGGATCACCGGCCAGCAGGAGTACCAGCAGGAGCACCTCGTCGCACTCCTCTTCGGAGCCTTCGCCCTCCTCGCCTTGATCCTTGCCGCGGTAGGCCTCTACTCCGTCGTCTCCTACACAGTCGCCCAGCGCACCAACGAGTTCGGCATCCGCCTGGCGCTCGGAGCCCAGCGCACCCACGTCCTGCAGATCGTCTTCGCCTCGACAACCGTCAGCGTAGGAACCGGCCTCGCCGCCGGAGTAGCCCTCACCCTCGCTCTCAACAAGCTCCTTTCCCACTGGGCCGAAGGCAGCTCCCACGACCCGCTGATCCTTCTCCTGGTCACAGTCGTCCTATGCACGGTAGCGGCGATCGCCTGCGCCCTCCCCGCAAGCCGTGCCTCCCTCATCGACCCCGTAGAGGCTCTCCGCCACTGACTTCGTCGCTCAGGCTCACTGCTTAGGCAGCGAAGTCGAAGGACCTGCATTTGCACTTGCCTTTGTTCTTGCACCTGCTTCTGCAGCTACTTACCGCCAACGGAAGTGCCAAAGCAAAAGGCCCGGCAAAAGCCGGGCCTTCCCCAACAAACAACCGCCGCTACCGCCCCGCGTTCAGCGCTTCCATCCCAAGAAACGAAGCCGCCCCACCCAGCTCTTCTTCGATCCGCAGCAACTGGTTGTACTTCGCAATCCGGTCCGTCCTGCTCGCCGACCCGGTCTTGATCTGCCCCGCGCCCGTTCCCACCGCGAGATCCGCGATGAACGTATCCTCCGTCTCGCCCGAACGGTGCGAGATGATCGACGTGTACCCATACCGCCGGGCGAGTTCAATCGCCTCGAGCGTCTCCGTCACGGTGCCAATCTGGTTCACCTTGATCAGGATCGAGTTCCCGACCTTGGCCTCGATGCCCTGCTGCAGCCGCTTCGTATTCGTCACGAAAAGATCGTCGCCCACAAGCTGCACGATGTCCCCGACATTCTCCGTCAGGATCTTCCATCCATCCCAGTCATCCTCGGCCAGTCCGTCCTCGATCGAAACGATCGGATACTTCCGAACCCAGTCTTCCCAGAATGCCGCCATCTCCGCCGAGCTCTTCTGCGACTTGTCCGACTTCTTGAACACGTACATCCCGGTCGACTTGTCGTAGAACTCGCTCGAAGCCGGATCCAGCGCAATCGAGATCTGCTCGCCCGGCGTGTACCCAGCCAGTTGAATCGCCTCGAGAATCAGGTCGATCGCTTCGGCATTCGACCCCAGCGACGGTGCAAACCCACCCTCATCGCCAACCGCCGTGTTGTACCCCTTCTTCTTCAGCACGCCCTTCAGCGTATGAAAGACCTCGGTGCCCCACCGCAGCGCATCCGAGAACGTCTCCGCGCCCACCGGCATCACCATGAACTCCTGGAAGTCCACGTTCGAATCCGCATGGCTGCCGCCATTCAGGATATTCATCATCGGCGTCGGCAGAATGCACGCATTCACGCCGCCGAGATAGCGGTACAGCGGCATCTTCAGAGCCGTAGCCGAAGCCCTCGCACACGCCATCGAGACCGCCAGGATCGCATTCGCGCCCAGCCGTCCCTTGTTCTCCGTGCCGTCGATCGAGATCATCGTCGCGTCGATCAGCCTCTGGTTCGCCGCGTCCATCCCTGCAAGCTCCGGCGCAATCGCCGTCTCGATGTTGTCTACCGCTTGCAGCACACCCTTGCCGAGGTAATGCTCTTTATCGCCATCCCGCAGCTCGACAGCCTCGTGCTCGCCGGTGGATGCACCGCTCGGAACCGCTGCCCGCCCCATCGCCCCCCCGGCGAGGGTGACGTCAGCTTCAACAGTGGGATTCCCGCGGGAGTCCAGAATTTCGCGTGCACGGATAGAGACGATCTCGGTCATGTTGCTCCTGTTTGAACTTGTGTTGGATCCTTCGTTGGGGCTAGCCTGCGAAGCGATAATCCGATGCGTCAGCCGCTCGTTAAGCTTCGGTCGCCGGTCGACGCGGATATCCCCGCGCGCGCTCCCGATTGTCTCCACGATCTCCATCGCTCCCCCACCTGCCAGGCTCTGCCTTGGGGCATTCTAGCAAAGCACCATCAACGCCGTTTCGTAACGGAAACCAGCCGCGGGAAATCTTTCGCGAATTTCCGGGCAAAAACGCTTGTCAAGGGCCAAATTGAGGCAAGTCGTTCAAAGCAAAAGGAAAAGTGAGTGTCCTTTTAGTTATGGTGAGCCTTCTACAATTTAAGAGAGTCATCAAAGTGAGAGGGAGTTTCGCTGGAAAGGCCGAGAAAGACTGCTAACCTCAACGCTTACTAATATTTAGCCGTAAGCCACGTGTTATGAATAACTTACAACGCAAAGCTCGGTGTAACCGACACAAACGAATAGACTTACGCCCGGGCTATGGGGAGGGGGGGTACCCCGGGTCGCGACATGCAGAACAAACCACAAGGTTACCCATGCGATTCCCGGATACCGATTCTCTCCCCAACCACAACTACGAAGCTCTACCCTCGGTCTAAGCTCTTGCGAGGTCCATTCATGAAGTTGATTGCCGTTGCCGCCGTCGTTGCCTGCTCCCTTCCCGCCGTCGCCCAGAGCGCGGCCGAGGACTCCCGCACCGGTGTCTCGAACCCGCCGCCCGTCGCCGCCGAGAACTCTCCCGCGCAGGCCTCCACCGACAACTCCTATCCCGACGGATACCGTCCCACACCGCCGCCCGCGTCCATGCCAACGACGGTCCGCCCCACAACCACCCCATCCGAAGGACGCCGCGCCCTGCGCCCCGACGTCGACGCGCAGATCGCCGAGCCCGATACAACGCCAGCACCGGTGCCTTCCAGCGCCTACGTCGCAAGCGGCAATCACCGTCCCTTGCCCTCCAAGGTAGACCCGGACGCCGGAATCGTGACGGAAGCTCCTCCATCTGGCCCGAACGAGTTTCCCGCCGGAACCCGCTTCAAAGCGCGCATGGAGCAGACGATCACCACCACGGATACACAACCCGGAACGATCTTCACCGCCGAACTCGTTGAGCCCATCCTCAAAGACGGTCGCATTCTCATCCCAAGCGGTACCACCCTCGAGGGCCGTGTCACCGAGATCCACGGAGGGAAGCGCATCCGCGGAACCGCCACGATCCACCTCGAGCCCCACAAGCTCACCCTGCCCGATGGCAGCCACTACCTCATCCACGCCCAGGTCATCGACACCGACCAGCACTTCGCCACGCGTATCGACAGTGAAGGCACCATCAGCCGCCGCGACCATATCAAGACCACCCTCGCCGTCCTCGGAGCCTCGACCGGCACCGCCGCAGTCGCCGGAGCCATGATCGGCGGAGGAGTTGGAGCCGTGGTTGGAGCGGGCATAGGAGCCGGAATCAGCACCGCCTGGTGGCTCAAGCAGGACCGCCAGACCACGCTCCCGAAGGATACTGGCGTCGTCTTCAGCCTCAATGAGCCGATCGCTGTCGGAACTGTCACCGCGAACTAAACAAGATTGCGCTGAGGACCAGTCGACAGTTCGACAGGTCCTTAGTCTTCCTCGGGATCCACGCTGGCGGGCAGGTTGCCTTCGCGGCGCATGCGGAGGTAGCCGCGGATGAAGGGTTCGAGGTCGCCGTCGAGTACCTTGTCCACGTCGCCTACTTCGACCCTCGTGCGAAGATCTTTCGCCATGCGGTAGGGCTGGAGAACATAGCTGCGGATCTGGGAGCCAAAGCCTATTTCCAGCTTCGAATCCTCGATCTTGCGGGTGGCCGCCTTCTTCTTGTCGAGTTCGTACTCGTAGAGCTTGGAACGCATCATCTTCATGGCGCGTTCCTTGTTCTTATGCTGCGAGCGCTCGTTCTGGCAGCCGGTGACGAGGCCAGTCGGGATGTGAGTGATGCGGACGGCCGAGTCCGTCGTGTTGACGTGCTGACCGCCCTTTCCACCTGAGCGGTAGGTGTCGATGCGTAGGTCTTCGACCTTGATGTCGATGACGATGGTGTCGTCGATTTCGGGCGAAACGAAGGCGCTGGCGAAGCTGGTGTGGCGGCGCTTGGCAGAGTCGAAGGGGGAGATGCGGACGAGGCGGTGGACGCCGGTTTCGCCTGAGAGCAGACCGTAGGCGAACTCGCCCGTGATGGAGAAGGTGGCGGACTTGATGCCGGCCTCGTCGCCATCCTGGATCTCGTTGATGTCGACCTTGAAGCCCTGGCGCTCGCCCCAGCGGATGTACATGCGCATGAGCATCTCGGCCCAGTCCTGGCTCTCGGTGCCGCCTGCGCCGGGGTGGACGGTGACGATGGCGTTCAGCGGGTCGGTCTCGCCGGAGAGCATGGTCTTGGATTCGAGCTTCTCGGAGAAGTCGACGAGGGCGGGGATCTCGCGGACGAGGTCGGGCTCGGTGTCTTCGCCTTCGCGGGCGAGTTCGAAGTAGGCTTCGATGTCGTCTGAGCGGCGGGCGAGTTCGGTGTCGTCGGCGAGGAGGGTCTCGAGGCGCTTGCGCTCGCGCATGAGCGGCTGCGAGCGTGTGGCGTCGGCCCAGACGGTGGGGTCGGCTATTTTTTCTTCAATGACGGCGAGGTCGCGGCGGAGTCGGGGAGCGTCAAAGATACTCCCGCAGTTCGCGGATTCTGTCGCGGACCGGGGAGTAGCGGTATTCGAGATCGTCGAGCATTTGGTTAGTTTACTTGAGGCTCGAAGGTGAAGGCGAGAGCGGCTAGCGTCACGAGGGCGCAGAGGTAGGCGAAGAGATCGCCGTGGCGGGTGTAGAAGGTGGTCCCCTGCTCGAAGGCGAAGGGCACATTGATGGAGGAGCGGATGTGGCGCGGGAGGGCGGCTACGACGTGGCCGGAGGGGTTGATGGTGCTTGTGATGCCGGTGTTGGTTGCGCGGAGGATCCAGCGGTGGTTCTCGATGGCGCGCATGCGGACCATGTTGAGGTGCTGCCAGGGAGCGCCGGAGTCGCCGTACCAGCCGTCGTCGGAGATGTTGACGAGGACTTCGGCGCCGTTGGCGACGAACTGGCGGACCTCGTTGCCGAAGATGGACTCGTAACAGATGAAGATGCCGAAGGCGTGGGTGCCGGATGACGTCGCCGCGCGGAAGACGGTGCGATCCGCGCCGCGGTCCATGTCGCCGACGCCTGCCGTGAGCTTGCGGGCGAAGAAGAAGAGGTTCTTGAAGGGGATGTACTCGCCGAAGGGGACGAGGTGGATCTTGTCGTAGCGGCCGGCCTGGGTGCCGTTGGGGGTGATGAGGGCGGCGGAATCGTAGACGTGGCCGCCGCGCTCGGTGGTGGGGTCGGGGACGACACCTAACGCTCCGAGGACGAGCGGTGCGGAGGTGGCGCGGGCGAGGTTGGAGGTGGCGGCCCGGAAGGTGGGGTCGTCGGTGCGGAAGCCGGCGGGGGATTCGGGCCAGACGATGAGGTCGGCGGGCTGGTAGCCGGGTGGGCCTTCGACGTAGGGGAACTCGGTGATGCGGACGAGGCTGGTAGAGGGGAGGCCGGGGATTCCGTTGAGTTCGGTGTGGACGGGGTTGCGACTGAGGTTGGAGAACGAGGCGAGAAGTTCTTCGCGGGTCTCCTGCGGGCCGGTGTTGGCGGCGCCGACCTCGAGATTCTCCTGAACGAGGGTGGCAGAGGCGGAGGCGGGGGCATTCTGGACGGGCGGGATGAGCCGGAGGAAGTAGACGTAGAGGACGGCGAAGACAATTCCGGACGCTGTCAGGGTGGGACGGAGGTATGGGCGATGGCGCAGGCGGATGCGTACGAGCCATAGGGCGTTCACCGACGCGATGAGGAAGGAGAGGCCGTAGGCTCCGGTGAACGGGACGAGGCGGGTGAGGAGCGGGTTGTCGACCTGGGTGATGCCGAGCAGGTCCCAGGGGAAGCCGGTGATGCGGGCGCGGGCGAGTTCGACGGCAACCCAGAGGAATGGCGAGAGGAGGAGCGCGTTCTGGCGGCCGAAACGGATGCGGACGGCGGCGAGGAGAGCTCCGAAGAGCGCGTGGTAGAGGCCAAGGTAGAGGCAGAAGAGGGCGAGGATGCCACCGGCGACGGGTTGCGGGAGCCCGCCGTAGAGGTTCATCGTCTGGAAGATCCAGTAGCAGTTGCCGAGATAGAAGACGAAGCCGCAGAGGTAGCCGAGGAAGGCTGCGTGGAGAGGATTGACCGGGCGGCCGGAGTCTTCGGTCGAAAGCGACGAGTAGATCAGGGGGACGAGCGCAAACCAGCAGAACGCGGTCCGCCAGAGAGGAACGGGACCGGCGATGGGGAATGGGAGAACCTGTAGAACGCCCGAAACGGCTGCAAGTGCCCAGAGACGGGCAGGGAGGGATCTCATCGGGACGAGTCTACCATCCGGATTTCTAAGGTTCTGCCCCGGAAAATCAAAGGTTCTCTAGCACGGGATTGTTCTCGGAGTTACACTGAAACGGTGATTGATTCTATAGCACGCGTGCTTTCTATCCTATTGACACCGCTTTTCTTTATAGGACTGGGTGGCTCGCTCGTTGTTGTTGCTATCACGATTGTCAGCGATCTACACGAGGTTCTTTCGGAAGACGAGGCAATATCCTCTCCTGAGAAGGTTGTCAGTGCAAAGTGAAGTGCAGGTGGAACCTTCCACCGAGCCGGCAGCTTTTATCTCTCTTATCCCCCACTCTTTCAATTCCCGTTGTTGTACTTTGTGGATGCTGCTGAAGCGTCCGGACACCCATGGCCTCTAGGAAACAGACCTTCGTAGCCCCCTTACCCGACCAAAGCACACGGGTTCGTCTTGTCGTTGCATCTTCGGTGATGTTGACGTTCATCTCTTTCTGGCGAGCGGCTGCGATCGTGTTGAACGATCTTGGCTCGTCAGCTTTCTACGCGGGTGGGCTGGCGGAAGAAGCGGTGGGTAAGTCCGCTCCCTGGTTCATCCTGGGCGTGATGTTCTTTTCCTACGCAGTGCGTGCGGTATATGTCGAGAGCTGCTCGATGTTTACGCGCGGTGGCGTGTACCGCATTGTGAAGGAAGCGCTGGGTGGGACGTTTGCGAAGGTAAGTGTTTCGGCACTCATGTTCGACTATGTGCTGACAGGACCTATCTCGGGAGTTTCGGCGGGGCACTACATTATTGGCGCGCTGAACGAGCTAACTACTTTTTATGCACATAAATATCACCTGGGTTACGGTCTACAACTTCCGGAGGATAGCGCGTCTGCCGCTCTTGCGGTAGCTATTACCGTCTACTTCTGGTGGCAGAACATCAAGGGCATCGAGGAGTCTAGCGAGAAGGCACTTACCATCATGAAGATCACGACCGTGATGGTGGTGATCCTGCTTGGTTGGGGTATCTATACTGTGCTCCATCGCGGCGCGGCGCTTCCTCCACTGCCGACAGCGGGTAACCTGCACTTCAGCGATGGAGCGCTTGGATTTCTAAGGGGTACGAGCTTTGCGAAGAAGCTGGGGCTGTTCGGTGTGCTGATGGCCTTCGGGCACTCGGTGCTTGCGATGAGCGGCGAAGAGTCGCTGGCGCAGGTAAATCGCGAGATCGAGCACCCGAAGCTTAAGAACCTGAAGCGGGCCGCGATCGTGATTGCGATCTATAGCTTCCTGTTCACGGGCGTTTGCTCGCTGCTGGCTGTGATGATCATTCCGGATAGCGTGCGGGTTCCGTTGTATCGGGATAACCTGATCGCCGGCATGGCGATGTATATGGTCGGGCCGGAGGCTCTACGGATTACGTTTCGTGCGTTCGTGGTTGTTGTTGGGTTCCTGATCCTTGGCGGCGCGGTCAA
Organism: Granulicella sibirica; assembly: GCF_004115155.1. Lineage (NCBI taxonomy): Bacteria > Pseudomonadati > Acidobacteriota > Terriglobia > Terriglobales > Acidobacteriaceae > Granulicella > Granulicella sibirica. The sequence goes on along the minus strand of NZ_RDSM01000002.1, from coordinate 241,864 downwards.
TACCGCGATCGTTGGTTCGACCGGCGTACTGATGCGCGTCGCTGAAGATGGCGTGCTGACGGAGTGGTTTCGCAAGCCGCAGAAGAAGTTCGGCACGAGTTATCGCATCGTCAACCTTGTCGCCATCATGCAGCTTGTGGTCATTGTGCTGACGCATGGCAACGTGGTGATGATTGGTGAGGCGTACGCGTTTGGTGTGATCTGGAGCTTCACGTTCAATGCACTGGCCATGCTTGTGCTGCGTTGGAAGTACAAGGGCGAGCGCGCCGCGAAGGTTCCTTTGAACCTGCGCATCGGCAAGACAGAGATTCCTCTTGGACTAATCTTCGTGTTTCTAGTGCTGTTTACGACCGCCGTCGTGAATCTGCTGACGAAGTCTGTCGCCACGGTGAGTGGCATTATCTTTGCGGCTTCCTTCTTCCTGATCTTCTCGCTGTCGGAGCGGGATAATAAGCGCCGGCACGATTTGACGAAGCGGCAGATGAAGGAGCACTTCCAACTGGAGCATCAGGACAAGGTTGGGCGCGAGTCACTTGCAATCCGGCCGGGCGGGGTTGTCGTCACGATGCGTGATTCGGCCGCGCCATTCGCGCTGAAATGGGCTCTCTCGAACACGGATACGGAGGAGCAGGACCTTGTTGTGCTGGCCGCGCGCATGATGGCGCCCGGTGGTCCGGAGTACGTGGATGCGTGTGACCAGTTATTCAGCGAGCACGAGCAGATGTTGTTCACCAAGGCAGTTTCCGTTGCGGAGAGCTTTGGAAAGCATGTTTCGCTTTTGGTTGTACCGGCGGGCGATATCTTTGCGGCGTTAGTGCAAACAGCTAACTCGCTCGAAGCGGCGGCGGTTGTCTCCGGTCTTTCGACGAAATTGACCGCGCAGGAGCAGGCGTATCACGTGGGACAGGCCTGGGAAGCGCTTCCGGAGCCGAAGCGGCAGTTCACGTTCTACGTGGTGAAACCGGATGGCGAGGCATTAAGTTTCCATATTGGGCCACATGCTCCAACGATTAATGCCAGTGAAGTGGAGCTCGTGCACCGCCTCTGGTTAAATATGCGTCGGGCCCCCAACATGCATCATCTTCACCACAGCGATATTGTGACCTACGCCCTGACCCGAATGGCGAGCGAGTTCGCTCGCGACCGGCAGGGAACGCTGGAGGGGTTACAGCAATCTATCGACGAAAGGCTTGTTCCACGCGGGCTTGGCGGTACACGCTATGACCGGCAGGAGGAAGGCGGACCAGGGTATTCGTTGCGTCAGCCCAAGCAGGATGCAAATTCAGGGAATATTGCGAGAACCGCCGCAGAAATAACAGAGGTTACTTCCGCTGGGTGAGTCTGGTGAAAGAGTTATCCATTGGGCGCAACCAATATTCGAACAATTTCCTTGATTATTTGCTTTCGAGATAATGCTTCTGTATCGTCTGAAACTGTTCGTGCCCGTCGCCAAGGCTCGATTTGATCTACACGACTTAGAGATTATTGAATGAAAGTTGGAGAATTCTTATGGAAGTAAGCCGAATCATCGCTGAAATCGACCTTCAGATTGCGAAGCTGCAACAGGCACGTCAACTTCTTTCGGGGACTGGAACGGGCAAGCCCGGACGTGGCCGTCCAAAGGGTAGCAAGAATGCTGTTCCTGCTCTTCCAGCCGTTGATACTACCCCGCGGAAGCGCAAGTTGAGCCCTGAAGGGCGCAAGCGCATCGCGGATGCTATGAAGAAGCGTTGGGCAGAGCGTCGTAAGCAGAGCTAACTGTAGCTGAAAAGTTTTTCCCATCTTTCCCGCAGCCCCGACGTCAAGAGGGCCTCCCCAGGGATAAGAGAAGCGGCGAGCGAATCTGACTATGTATTGAGACACAGGCTCCCGCCGCTTTGATCGGCCTTCCGTCCCCCTGCCAGCTAGCGTGTAACGATTACTTCCTGAAGGCTATCTTTCGCGAGAAAGAATCGATAGCTTGCGTAGGCATGGAAGAGTTGTTCGATCTGGCGGTTTTGGAACTTCCCCGTAATGGGGTAGTTTCCTGTCTTCTGCATGTCGACGTGGCTCTCCGGAGTCAGGTGATAGCGGACGAACGAAGTGTCGACTGCGTTCTTTGTGTGGAAAAACGCGAGTAATTTGCCGCCTGGCGAGAGTACTTCGAAGAGACGGTCGATTACCGGAGCGACAAGTTCGGGTGGGAGATAGTCGGCCGTATCCCAGAAGGTAATGACGTCGAAGTTGCGTCCTCCGAAATCCAGGTTCTGCTTGATGAAGGACTGCGTGTCGAAATGGGTGGCCCCGGGAGCGGAGTCCGGGGCGGCGTCCTCATTTGCGATGCGCCACTCCGGACGCGCCGCATCTTCGACAAAGTTCGCCATGTAGACGCTGTGGCCGAGGCCGGTCAGAAAGTTGATGTTATTCGGCGAAGTCGCTCCGACATCGAGGATGCGGAGCGACTCGGTGGTTTGCAGATACTTGAGAAGTTCGACCCAGCCGCTCGAATGCCGCGGGGTGCGAACATCGCTGGTCTTCTGAGACGAAGAACCTTTGAAGAGACTGCGCATTGCGCCGGCTCCTTTTCGTCTAGGAGGAGACGGGCCGGGCTACCGGCGTGACAGTGGAAGCGCCCGTCAATTCGACGCGGCCACGGAGCGAGGCACTCTCTTCGATGGAGAGCCTGCCTGCCTGGATATCTCCTGTAACACTTGCCGATTGCCGTAGTTCCAGCCGTCCGGTGGCCTTGACGTTGCCTTCGATGGTGCCGAAGACGATGACGTCCTGCACATTGATATCGGCATGGATGCGGGCGTTCGGACCGACGGTAAGGCGGCTGTCCGTCAGCGTGATGGTTCCTTCGATTTCCCCGTCCATGAACAGGTCCTCGCTCCCGGAGAGCTCTCCCCGGATGATGACGGACTTTCCAATGACGGTGGAACCTTCTGCTGGCTTCATGCTTGCTTCTCCTGGGGATAACCGGCGGGGAATTTTCCCGCCTTGCCCGAACTATACTCAAGCGCGATGCCGCGAAGCAAACCGGGAAACCCACACCCTCCATGCAACGTCCAACATGTGATCATAGAGGCGGTGGATGCCGATAGCGGTGCTGCGTTCCCCGGGGCCCCACGACGGTCCGGGATCTCTCGGGTGGATGGGAAGCGATGAAAGCTGGCTATAAGCCGATGGCGTGCATGGATGGAACGACCCAGCGAAGCGCCTGGAACGGCAGGGGCACTCGCACCTTGTGTCTGGCGTTCGCCATTGCTTCCCTGCCCTGCGTGGAGGCGCATGGCTTTGGGCAACATCCCGCGTCTCCTCCGGTTCCACAGATGGCTTCGCAGCCAAAGTCGACAACAGGGCCGCTCGCTATTCCAGCGCGCGATTGGGCGGTTGACTCCTCCAACAACGAGATCCCGGTCGTCGAACCTTCCACCGTCTACCTGCGCTACAAGATGCACCTGGCCGACGAGAAGGGTGTGATGCTCCGCGATGTGATCGAGAGCAGGGACGGCTCCGTGGCGAGGCTGATCGAGCGCGATGATCGTCCTCTCACCGAGGCGGAAGATAAAGCCGAGCAGGAGCGGTTGAACGACATGATCGCCTCCCCCGGCGCCTTTCAAAAGCACATCGCCAACGATGTCAGTGGAAAGAAGCGAGCGGCGGAGCTGATCAAGATGCTCCCCGACGCAATGTTGTACAGCTATACGCCCGGTCAGCCACAGATCGACCATCCGGCTGGACAGCAGGTGGTGATCGACTTCAAGCCGAATCCGGCATGGAAGCCACCAAGCACGACCGCGGAGGCACTCACGGGCCTCCAGGGGAGGGTGTGGATCGATATCAAGACGCACCACATGGTTCGGATGGAAGGCGAGATCTTCCAGGGAGTGAACCTCGGCTGGGGCATGCTGGCGCACATCTACCCGGGAGGTCAGCTTACGATCGAACAGGCGCCATTCGGGGGAAAGTGGATCTTTACAAAGTTCACGGAGCAGATCACGGTGCGCGCACTCATGCTGAAGACGATTCGTCAGAACGAGCACGTCGAGTCACGCGATCATACGCCGGTGAACGAGATGAGCTACCAGGACGCCATCCGGACTCTCCTGGCAACCCCTCTGCCGAAATAACCTCCGCTAAACCAGGACTGCAGCGTTTGCCGTGATCGTGGCGCGACGAACGGTGAGGGCTTCGATGCGATCCTTGCGGACGGCATAGCCCAATCCGGGTACCGTGGGAACGATGATTTCGCCGGATTTGCTGACTGTGACTGCCGGCTCGATGATGTCTTCGGCCCAGTAGCGGCTTGAAGCGGAGACATCGCCGGGAAGCGAGAAGTTCTGCAAGGACGAGAGAGCGATGTTATGCGCGCGGCCGATGCCGGTCTCCAGCATGCCGCCGCACCAGACGGGAATTCCGCGCTCGGAGGCTGCATTATGGACGGCAATGGCCTCGGAGAAGCCTCCCACGCGGCCGACCTTGATGTTGATGATGCGGCAGGACTCCATGTCGATGGCGGCTAGGGCGTCGCGGCGGTTACGGATGGATTCATCGAGGCAGATGGAGGTCTCGATGCGCTTCTGCAGCATGGAGTGGAAGTAGAAGTCGTCGTACCAGAGCGGCTGCTCGATCATGAGGAGCTTGAACTCGTCCCACGTGGCGATGTGGTCGATGTCGCGGAGGCGGTAAGCGGAGTTGGCGTCACAGGAGAGAAGGATCTCGGGCCAGCGCTTGCGGACCTCCTCGAAGATGGAGACATCCCAGCCATGCTTGCACTTCAGCTTGATGCGCTGATAGCCGGCTTCGAGTTCGGTCGCGATCTTGTCCATCAGGTGCGCCGGGCTGGGCTGAATGCCGATGGAGACGCCACACGGGATGGTCTCGCGGGTGCCCCCGAGAAGCTGCCCGAGAGGGATCTGTTCGATCTGCGATTCCAGGTCCCAGATGGCGTCTTCGAGAGCAGCCTTGGCCATGCGGTGTCCGCGTACCTGCTTCAGAAGATGAGGGACCGATCCACCGCCTTCGACCGTCGTGCCGAGAAGGCGCGGCGCGAGCTCGGTCTCGGTGATCATCCATGCGGTGTCGATCATCTCGTCGGAGAAGTAGGGGTGCTCGCCCGCGACGCACTCGCCCCAGGAGGTGAGCCCCTCGGCCTCAAGCTCAACCAGCAGAATACGACGCGTGGTGGTGAGTCCGAAGCTTGTCTCAAACGGATGAGCGAGCGGCATGTTGATCTCGCGAAGGTGGATGCGGTCGATTTTGAGCATGAGTCGTTCCTGTCCTGATGTGTTTCTGGCCAAACGGCCTGGGTGAAAGGGGTGCTTACGTAGGGTTCGATCGATTGAGGGTCGTGGGACCAAGCAGAAAAGCTCCATCGCCCTCTGGGGTACGTTCGTATCCGGTGACTGCGAGGCCCGAAGCAAAGGCTGCCTGAAGCGCCTCGCGGTTGCGTGTCTGGAGCGCGAGGGCATCCGCATTGTGCGCGGGGTCCTGCTTCCAGCTTTGAATCTGATGTGGGACGGTGACGCGCGTGCGGGGAGCCTCGTCCGTCTGTTTTGCCGTGTCGGGGTTCAGGATACGCTGGACTCGCTCGGAACGCAGCCACCATTCGGCATAAAGTCTGTCGGTGGGCAGCCCACCCTGAAGCGGGGAGGATGACGAACCGTAGAAATCGGGGGCGTAGCGGCGGCAGATAGCGCCGAGACGGGCGATGTTCAGGTGGGCATTCTTGATCTCGAGGGGGTCGAAGGTCCACTCCATGAGATCGAAACCGCGGGCGATGGCGTCGTTGCGCTGGGCGAGCTTAAGGCGGCGGCCGATGCCGAAGTTGCGGTACTCGGGCAGGACGGCAAGCATGTGCGAGTGGAGGTAGGGCATGCCGTCGCGGTAGCCAGGAAGGCTCATGGCGAAGGCGACGATGGCGTCGGGCTGCCCTTCCCTGCTTTCGTCGAAAGCTCCGAAGACCTGACCGCCGATGCGCTGGGCGAGCAGGAAGACGCGGCGCGGGATGAGGTCGGCCGCGTCGTACTTCCACACTGCGAGTTGGAGCTCGACACAGCGCTCGAACTCGTCCTGGATTGTGAGCGGGGCGATGCGGAGGGACACGGGGCTGATGTCCCGTTTATCGCGGAGCAGAGTATCTTCGGCGTTCATGCGGTCGTGCCTTCCGTGGTGTTGGTCGCCACTTTGGCCTCGGCCCAGAGGCTTTCAAGTTCGGCGGGTGTGCGGGTTTCGAGAGCTTCGCGTCCGCCGGCGGCCTGCTCCATCGCGTTGAAGCGGCGGCGGAACTTCGCGTTGGCGCGGCGGAGGGCGGTCTCGGGATCGAGATGCAAATGACGGGCGAGGTTGACGGCGGTGAAGAGCAGGTCGCCAAGCTCGTCTTCGAGGGCATCTGTCGAGGCTGGGTTTGCGGCGGTGGGGAGCTCGGCCTGGAGTTCGGCTGTCTCTTCGCGGAGCTTGTCGATAAGGCCATCGGGGTTGGGCCAGTCGAAGCCGACGCGGGCGGCGCGTGAGCCGAGTTTGCTTGCCTCAATCATCGCGGGCATGGCGCGCGAGACATCGTCCAGGAGGCCCTTGGCGGTGGTTCCGGCGAGGCGCTTTTCTTCTCGCTTGACCGCATCCCAGGTCTTCTGGACCGCGCCGGGGGTCTCGGCGGTGGCATCGCCGAAAATGTGAGGATGACGGCGGATGAGCTTCGACGAGAGGCCGGAGGCAACGTCGGCGAGGGTGAAGTGCCCGGCTTCCGAGGCCATCTGCGAGTAGAAGAGGACTTGCAGGAGCATGTCGCCAAGCTCGTCGCGAAGGTCGGGCCAGGCGCGGCGCTCAATGGCGTCGAAGACCTCATAGGTCTCTTCGAGGGTGTTGCGCTTGATGGAATCGAAGGTCTGTTCGCGGTCCCAGGGGCACCCGTTCGGTCCGCGCAGATGAGCCATCAGGGCAGCGGCCTCGGCGACACGTACCCCTGTCTCTGTCATCTCCGGGAGTTCGGGCAGGGCTGGCATGGCGTCAGGACGCATTGCTTTCAGTTTACCGGATGGAGCGGGGAATCCGGCATACTGGCATCCGGCGAGATCAAGCTGCCTGCTGAGACGCTTCTCGCTGATTGCGAATTGTCAGGATCAAGGCAGCGACGAGCGCGGGAAGCACGGCCCAGAAGCTGCGGTTCGCGAAGCGCGGAGCGCACCACGCGCCAAAGAGCGCCCCGAGGAAGAACGCTAGGCAGACGAAGCCGAGTTCGTGGGCCTGGGCGCGTCCCTTTTCCGCGGGTGTGAGCACTTCGGTCGGTCCCTTTGCAGCCGGGAAGATCTGGAGGTAGGCCCCTTCGATCGCCGTGCGCAAGTTACCGGTGAGGAACGTCGAGTTATAGGACGAGTGATTGACATGGCGGAAGGTCGCCGACTGAAGCGAGGCGAAGAGCGCGATGTACGCCGCGAAAAAGACCGGGGAGAAGTCAGCCGGGAGCGCTCCCGCGAGGATCAGAGCCAGGATCTCGAGCGTCAGGCTGGTGATGATGGCGTGGCGTGATCGCAGAAACATCGATGCGAAGACCCCGAGTGAGAAGGCGGCGAGCAGGGAGACGTGCCGGGCCACCTGCAACCAGTCGTGCTGAAGCGCGGCGATGCCCATCAGCACGACGTTTCCGGTCATCGCGCAGGCGAAGACGTGGCCGTGGTTGAGGTAGACGATGACGTCGAGCATGCCGCCGGTCGAGGCAAGCAGGCAGGCGCCGAGGATCGTGTCGAGCGGGGTTTCCGGTTCTGCCATGCGTTGTCAGTGTAGATGCCGGAACGGCACGAATCGATCCGCCGCAGGCTCAACCGCCGCCGCCGCAAACCCACTAAACTAGAACAGGACGATGGACCTCCAGGAGAAAATTCGAACCATCCCGACCAAGCCGGGGTGCTACCTCTATAAGAACGCCGAAGGGGTAGTGATCTACGTCGGCAAGGCGAAAAACCTGCGTTCGCGGGTGCGTTCGTACTTTCTGCAGGCGTCGCAGGCGAACGCGAAGACGGGCTCGCTGATGCGCGAGGCCGTCGACATCGAGTACATCACGGTCGACAACGAGCGCGAGGCCCTGGCGCTTGAGAACAACCTCATCAAGCAGCGCAAGCCGCGATTCAACATCCTGCTGCGCGACGACAAGACGTATCCCTACATCAAGCTCACGATGGGCGACCGCTATCCGAAGGTCTTCGTCACGCGCAAGCTGCGCAAGGATGGAGGGCAGTATTTCGGGCCCTATTTCCCAGGGAACCTGGCGCATCGGCTTGTCGATTTGATTCATCGCAGCTTCCTCATTCCGAGCTGCAAGGTTGACCTCTCGCGCTATCATCCCCGCGCGTGCCTGCAGTACTACATCAAGCGCTGCCTTGGCCCGTGCGTGGATGGGCTGACGACTCCCGAGCTTTATAAGCAGACCATCCGCGATGTGCAGTTGTTTCTCGATGGCAAGCCGCAGGAGCTTGAGAACGCGCTGACCGAACGCATGATGGATGCGGCGATGAACGAACAGTTCGAGCTTGCCGCCAGGCTACGCGACCAGATCGTCACCGTACACCAGATGCAGGACAAGCAACGCATCGCTACCGCTGACAACGAAGACGCGGATGTCTTCGGCTTTCACTACGAGCAGGAGATGCTTGCGGTAAATCTCTTCCACATGCGCGGAGGAAAGATCGTCGATCGTCGGGACTTCTTCTGGGAAGATCTGCAGGAGGTGCTCTCAGCCACGCTAAACGACTTCGGCGAGACGCCCGGGAACCTTGGCGAGCCTGCGGATGCGCCTGTTGAAGTGGAGGCGGAGGCGAAGCTGGAACCGAACCCCGTGGTGGCTGCGCCTGAGATCGAGGAAGAGGGCGAGCGGACGCAGCATACGGCGATCTCGGAGCTTGGCGAGGCATTCTCTCCCAAGGCTTTCTTCTCGGCGTTGCTGAAGCAGCTTTATCTCGATCAGAGCTATGTTCCCAGGTCAGTGCTTGTGCCGGTGGACTTTCCCGATCGAGCCTTGCTGTCGGAGGCTTTGAGCGAGAGGACGCATCACCGGGTGGAGATTCTTGCGCCGCAGCGAGGGGATAAGAGGTCGCTGGTCGATCTTGTCTGCCAGAACGCGAAGCAGTCGTACGATCAGCGCTTCCGCGTGCTGCAGCCGGGGATGAAGGCGATCCAGGAAGCCTTGCAGGAGGCTTTGACGCTGGAAGAGCTGCCGCGCCGCATCGAGTGCTTCGATATCTCGCACATCCAGGGGGCGGAGACGGTTGCGTCGATGGTGGTGTGGGAGGACGGCGCGATGAAGAAGGCCGACTATCGCAAGTTCCAGATCAAGACCGTGACCGGCGTCGACGACTTCGCGAGTATGCGCGAGGTGATCCAGAGGCGGTACAAGAAGCTGCTCGATGAGAAGAAGACCTTCCCTTCGCTGATCCTGATCGATGGCGGCCTGGGGCAGTTGCATGCGGCGTATGCGGCGCTCGAGGAAATTGGCGTGACGCTGCAGCCGCTTGCCTCGATTGCGAAGCGGGAGGAGATCATCTACGTCTACGGGCAGGAGAGCGATCCCGTCGTGCTCGACCGGCGCTCGCCGGTGCTGCACCTGATGCAGAAGATTCGCGACGAGAGCCATCGCTTTGCCGTCAGCTACCATCGCAAGCGCCGCGAGATGCGCGACCGGGACAGCGAACTGCTCACCATTCCAGGCGTGGGACAGCTTACGCGGCAGAGACTTGTGCAGCACTTCGGCAGCGTGCGCGCGATTAGCCAAGCGAGCCTCGATGCGCTGACGGCGGTGGTAGCTCCGGGAGTCGCGACAAAGATACGGGCTTACTTCGACGGCGTCGAGAACGGAAACGGCGCAGCCCCGGACAAGGCTGCGCCAGTGCTGCGCGTTCTGAGTTAGTTCAGCAGAGTGGTTAGTCTCTGGAGTCCATGTGGCCAGCGGCAGTTTCCGTCAGGACCTCTTCGCCGTGTTTCTCCAGCTGAGTTTCTTTCGCGGCGTGCTCACTTGGAGGAGCGCTGTTCTTCCCGACCCTTGCCACCTTCGCATGTTCCTTTGGAGCAAATGGCCAGCGGAGCCGCAGCACACGGTTCCGATCCCCTTCACGAAGCGCTTCACGGCTGCGACCGAGGAGAAGATCTTCGATCGTCAGCAGCCCCATGAACTTGTTCGACGGGTCCACGACAGGATAGTGCGAGAGCTTCGATTCGGCCATGGCTACCGCTGCCTGCCGGAGAGTGTCGGTGCCAGCAATCGTCGCGGGTCTCCGGTTCGCATCGTGGAGCAGCGCTCGATCGAGGTCGGCCTGGCGAGCCGCCTGCATCATCTGGGTCCGTGTCAGGAGACCAGCGAGGGTTCCGTCGGGTTCGACCAGAGGAAAGAGCCTCTGCCAGTGCGACCAGGCCTCCGCGCCGCGCTCTTCCATCTTGCGCAGCCACTCGAAGGCATCGCGGCGCGTGGCGCTTGCGCTGAGGGCGAAGACGCTGGTGTGCATCGCCTGCGCCACCATGACGAGTTCGAGCGGATCGACCCCGTACTCGCGGCTGAGGTGCTTGCCCTTGCGGCTGAGGCCCTCGGTCAACATGCTGCGCGGCAGGATCAGGACCGAGATGGCATAGGCCGACACGCAGGCCAGAAGCACGGGAAGCATCAGTCCGCCGTTGTGCGTGAGTTCGACAGCGAGCATCGCCGCTGTGAGTGGAGAGCCGATGGCCGCGGTGAGGACGGCGGTCATGCCGACGAGGGCCCAGGCCCCGGTGCTCATGGCCGGCATCAGGTGTCCGACGGCTGCGCCTAATGCGCCGCCAATCATCAGCAGGGGCGCGAGAATACCGCCGGCGGTGTTCGAGCCGAGCGAGAAGATCCAGATACAGCTCTTGACGACAAGAATCCCCGCGAGCAGTTGCCAGGCGGCGTTGCCGGAGATCATCTGCTGAATGACGCTATAGCCCACGCCAAGGGCCTGCGGAAAGATCAATCCGCCGAGACCAACACCGAGACCGCCGATCGCGGGCCACCACATCCAGTGGATGGGGAGATGCTCGAACATCTCCTCCGAAAAATGGATGGCGCGGCTCAAGCCAAAGGCGACGAACGCCGCGAGAATCCCGACGACGAGCGCCCCAAGCATGGCCATGTGATACACCGGCGCACCGGTCGGAACCATCTGGAAGATCGGGCTTGGGCCGAGCAAAAGACGACGCACCGCGCCAGCGGTGACACATGCCATCGCGACCGGCACCAGGCTGCGCGGCTTCCACTCGAAGAGCAGGATCTCGACCGCGAGAAGGACGGCGGACATGGGGCAATTGAACGTCGCGGCCATGCCGGCCGCGGCTCCGGAGACCATCAGCACGGTTCGCTCGGAGTCGGTCATGGGGAGCAGCTGGCCGAGGACGGAGCCGACCGCGCCGCCGGTCATGATGACCGGGCCTTCCGCGCCGAACGGTCCGCCCGATCCGATCGAGATGGCGGTCGCGAGGGGCTTGAGGATGGCGACCCGAGGCTGCACCTTACCGCCGTTGAAGACGATCGTTTCGACGGCCTCGGGCATGCCGTGTCCACGTACCTTGGGCGAACCATAGCGCGCAATCAAGCCGACCAGAAGGCCGCCAAGGACGGGCAGGAACACACGCCACCAGCCCAGATGGCTCTGCCACGGGTCAACTTCGACGAAGCTCCATCGCTGGAAGTAGAAGAGGTTCGTCGAGAGGGCAATGGCTTCGAGCAACGCCCACGCAAGGACTGCGCTGATGGCGCCGAGCCCGGCAGCGAGAACGCTGACATAAAGGATGCGCGAGTCGGCCGAGTAATCGCGCAGCGTAGCTGTCGGCGAGGGCTTCATCGCGCCACCTCGGTCAGGTTGCCGGCCTCGACCTGCTTGCCGATCAGCTTCTCGAGCGCTTCGGTAATTGCCGGGCCGACCCGATTCAACTCTTGCAGATGGATTTCGGCGAGATGAAGGAACACCGTCCTGCCTGCATCGGTCAACTCGACCACGGATCTCCGGTGATCGGAGTCGTCGCCTACCCGCTTGACGAGCCCGGCGCGTTCGGCCCGGGTAACCAATTCCACCGCGCTGTTATGCCGAAGCACCATCCGCTCGGCAACGTACGAGATCGTGGCGCGCGTGCCAGCCGGAGTTGTCGCCACGACCTGCAACATCTGATACTGCTGACCGGGAACGCCAACGGCCTCGGACGCTGACTCACTGAATCCTATAAAACGACGAACCTGGAACCGGAACTCGGCAAGCTCCTGCAATCTCAACGATGTCGCGCTTGGAGGCTCCTCCTGCATTGACCTGCTCATAGGAGTATTATATCGCCCCACGACATACCTTGAAGAGTCATCAACAGAAATCGAATCGTTACAGAAGTCCCGAACGGGAACTTAGTGGAAGCTGATCCAGTCTGCGTAGGGGTAGATCAGGAGAAAGCCGATCGCTACGAGGGCCATCAGATCCATGTAGATGCAGAGGATCACGCCGCCGTGGTAGAAGTTCCACTGCCGTTGCATGCAGCGAATGGTATCTGCGGTGCCGGCGAGCGCGCCGAGAGCCGGAATGATGATCCATGGGTTCGGCCGGTTGTTGGGAAAGTCAGAGAGCAGGAACGCGATGCCGAGGCTAACGAGCACGAGCGCATTTCCGCGCACCAGGGAACGTGCGCGGAGATGGAGGATGCTCGAGAGATTTCTGTTCACGGCTACTTCGGCAGATCAGTCAGGGTTGGGGCTTTCCGTACGGGTGGAGGAGACTCGACGACGGGAAGATCTTTCACGGAGTCGATCGGGACTTCGACGGCTCCGATACGGTCGGCGGTGAGGTCGCGAACGGCAATGCGGAGAAAGTATTCGCCGTGTGCGGGTACGCTGACGACCTGCTGATACTGCAGGCCGGACTTGAAGATGCTGCGGACGTTCTCAGCCGTTAGCCGTGCGCGGATGCTCTGGCCAATGGTGTTCACCAGGGCGTGGTTCTGGTCGTAGACGAAGACGACGAACTCGAGATTGGTGGCATAGACCCCGGGTGCGGCGACGGTGAGCTTGAGGTCCTGGGGCGCAACGGCGTAGTTGACGCTGTATTTGCGGAACGGTCCCTTCGTATCCACGGGAGGGTTGTTGTTTTCAGTCACGGTTTCGTCGGTTGGAGGGCCGGCGGGGCCAACGAAAGCCTTGATCAGGATCTGTGACGGAACAGGAGTTCCGGGCTTCATCGCGGCGCGGATGCTGCTGAGCTGGGTGTTGGGCGCCAGGGGCGAAGCCGTGAGCTGCTTGCGTCCCTGCTGCGATTTCACGCCGGGCAGATCGGCATAGTACCCACGGCGATAGCTGAGCTGGAGACCCTGGCGTTCGAGCGAGACCTGGATCTTGCGGAAGCTGCCGTCGTAGTCCGTATTGGTGGGCGTGTAGGCGAGGGTGTAATAGCTCGAGCCCGAGGCAATGGCCTGGGTGACGGCGTCGGCTAGGCCGTTGGTGTTGATGAAGGCCTGACCGCCGGTGTCGGACGCCATCTGGCGCATGGTGGTCTGCTCATCGCTGATGCTGGCTACGGCTTTCGCCGTGTCCTTGGCGAAGGCAGTCGGCGAGTTGGAGTAGCGGGAGCCACTCTCCGAGACGTCGCCGGTGGTCGGCGTCTGGATTCCCCGGACGTCGACGGGATAGACAGCGACCTGGCTGCGCGCGAGCAGGTTGGTGGTATCGCGGAAGAGATCCTGCAGGTCTGCCGCTGCAGCAAACGGTTTCGGCTGGTCACCATCCGGAAGAATGCTGAGGGGGAAGGAGCCGGAGAACCAGATGAGGTTCTTGCGGCCGGATAGACCGGAGAGATAGCGGGCGAGATCGTTCATCGCCTCAAGCGTGTATCGCACACGAAGCTGCGTCTGCGAACTCTGCGCCTGCACTTCGAACTGCTGCACGTCCGCCAGGACTCCCGGAGGAACGGCGGAGGATGGACCGCCCGCGATCTTCGGAGCGGTCGCGGATGCCTGCTCCATGGAGGCTGAAAGCGATCCGGCGCCTCCGGGGTTGGCCTCGCCGAGGAGAGGAGACTGCCGGGCGGTGGCCCTCTTGCTTTCGAGCGCAGCCAGAAGCACCTTGGGGTCCGAAGTGAAGCCCTGGAGATAGAGGAGATGCGTATTCAGTCCGAAGATCGCAACCCTAGTTCCCGGCTTCATGTTCCGAACGAAGGAGACGAGCTGATCATGCAGAAAGGGCTGGCTCGCCAAGGGGGTGTTGAGCCGGTCGAGCAGAAGGATGTTCAGGGGACCGTCCGCCGGTGCGGATTCGAAGTTGGTGAAGACGCCAGGAGGCACCACAGGGAGCGGCTCAGCGGCTTTTGCGGTCTGCGGCGTATGCTCGTCCGCGCTTTTGAGTGATTGCGGGACGCCCCCATCTCGAACCTGGAAGTCGGAGAGCTTCAGGCCGTGGACAGGGTTGTGACTCTTGTCGGTGACGATGACGTCGAGCACGACGAGGTTCGAGCGAGCCTGGATGGTGTTGGCTGCGTCGGCAGGCGGGGTGGCCGGCGTTGCAGGCTTCTCCGAGGAGGATGGGGCCGCAGGCAGGGCGGTGGGAACCGGAGCGGCCGTCTGGACGGGGGTTTGGGCGGGAGGTTGGGCAGGAGCTTGCGCGAAAAGGGGTGCGGCGAGGAGGAACGGGAGGAACGCGGGACTAAGCTTCATGAGATCTCCGGCCAATTCGAACTGGCGCGCTCCTGCGTATCTGGAGTCTAGCCGAATGAGGTATGAGGAGAGCCGACCGGTTTGAGCGGGCGGAAATGTGTGCCGGGCATTGTTGGCCGGCTCTCCGGGTTTGTGAGGGGTGAGTTATGCCTTGGCGAGAATGCGTTCGGGCTCAGGCATCTCGGCCATCTGGCGGATGGACTCGTGGAACGGCGCGCGCAGGACACCGCGCTCGGTGATGATCGCGGTGATGTACTTTGCGGGGGTGACGTCGAAGGCAGGATTCTCGATGGCGACGCCGTGCGGGGTCATCTGCTTGCCGTTCGAGTGGGTGACCTCGGAGGCGGCGCGCTGCTCGATAGGAATGCCTTCGCCGGTCGCGGTGGCGAGGTCGATCGTGGCCCAGGGTGCCGCGACGTAGAACGGGATGCCGTGCTCCTTCGCCAGGATCGAGACGCCATAGGTGCCGATCTTGTTGGCGGTATCGCCGTTAGCCGCAATGCGGTCGGCCCCGACGATGACGGCCTGGATGCGGCCCTTGCTCATGAGGTGAGCGGACATGTTGTCGCAGAGAACGGTGGTCGGGATGTTGTCCTTCATGAGCTCCCATGCGGTCAGGCGGGCACCTTGCAGGAAGGGACGGGTCTCGTCGGCGAAGACGTCGATCTTGTGGCCGCGCTCGATGGCGGCACGGATGACTCCGAGGGCCGAGCCATAACCGCAGGTGGCGAGCGCTCCGGCATTGCAGTGGGTGAGAACGGTGCCCTCCTTGGGAAGGAGGTCTGCGCCGAACTGGCCCATCTGCTTGCAGGCGGCGATGTCCTCGTCGTACATGAGGCGAGCCTCGGCGACGACGGCTTCCTTGATTTCGGGGATCGAGGTCCCGGAGGCGGCGAGATTGTTGTAGAGGTCGCGGATCTTGCCGATGCCCCAGAAGAGGTTCACGGCCGTGGGGCGGGTGGCGGCGAGGGTGTCACAGATGATGACGACTTCGGCGTTCAGCGCGGGGATCGTGGTCGCCTCGCTGCGGAGGATGCCGATGGCAACGCCCATGGCAGCGGAGACGCCGATGGCGGGAGCTCCGCGGACGATCATGTCGCGAATGACGGTGGCGACCTGCTTGTAGTCGGTTGCGAGGACGTACGTCTCTTCGAGGGGAAGCTTGGTCTGATCGAGGAAATTAACGCCGGTAGGGAGCCATTCGAGGGTGGGAATCATGTCGTTGTTAGTTTATCGCGGATGGGGAACGGAGTAGGATTTCGGCATGGGGTCGGTCAGGTTCGATGGGATCGTCTTCTTCGTGTTCACGCGAGATCGTGCACCGCCGCATGTGCATGCCTACTATGGAGACCTGACGGTGATCCTCGAACTACGGGAAGAGGGCGGAGTCTGGATTGCGGATCGATCGGATGCTTTGGAGCCGCGAGACCCTAAGAAGAATGAAGTGCGTCGGGTGCTTCGCTGCGCACGGGCAAACGAAGAAGCGCTTCGAGAACTGTGGAGGAGAACGCATGAATCGTCCAATGACTGACGCGGAGCTTGAGGCTCCTCTCGATGCAGAGACGGAGGCACAGATCGATGCTGCCCTTGCGAATGCGCGGGATCATGACGATGAAGCGGTTGCTCTTTCAGCGACCTTCGATGTGCGGACAAGGATGCTTCTACTCGAGTTGAAGACCGGACAGCGGATCGCAATCCCACAGGAAGACCTGCAAGGGATCAGCGATGTCGATCCCTCGCAGCTTACTGACGTCGAAATTCTTGGCCCAGGCACCGCCATCCATTTCGAGAAAGTGATGGAAGGGTTTCTGGTGGACTCGTTGCGGGCCGGAATCTACGGGAGTCAGCGCTGGATGGATGGATTGGCACAGCGCAGAAGGGAACGGCTGCAGCGGGCGAGTTAGCGACGCCCTATGGGGATGGCCCAGCGCTCGTCGGCTCTTCCGATGAGAAATGTCAGAAAGCAGAGAGCCAGAGGCAGGTGGGACAAGGAAGCTCCGAGGTACTGCCACGGGGCGGGGTGGGGGCCGGGATAGTCGGAGGCGAAGAGAAAGAGGAGCATCATCGCCAGTCCGCCGAGGCTGGCCCAACGGACCATCACGCCGAAGACCAGGCTCAGGCCGATGAGGAGTTCGGTAGCAGCTACGATGGCTCCCCAGAACGTCGCCCACGGCAGGATGATGTGTTGCAGGAACGGGCGGATGAACGGGTAGGAGCCCCCGGCGAGGAAGCCTCGGATATATCCCGCCATGCCGGTGCGGATGAAGTGCGTGTTCACCAGCTTGTACTCGGCGAAGAAGAGGAACAGGATGCCGATGGTGATGCGGAGGAAGGCGAGAGCGCTTCCCTGCTGGCCGCCGCCGCCCTTCAACGGGATTCCTTGAGAGCGATATGGGCGGCACGGACGTCCGACGCGGTGAAGACGGGGATGAACGGAATTTCGGTGTCGTCGTCGGTGGGGATTTCGGCGAGGGCCTGCTCGATGTGGAGGCGTCCCCCCTGCTCGCGGTCGACCAGGCAGAGGACGGCGGCTACCTTCATGCCGGCGGCACGGGTGGCTTCGATGGCGAGGATGGTGGATCCGCCGGTGGTGCAGACGTCGTCGACGATGACGACCTGGGCGTCGGGCTTGAGGAAGCCCTCGAGGCGGCGGCCGGTGCCGTGGGTCTTCTCGGCCTTGCGGACGAGGAAGCCGTGGATGAGGTTGGGCGGCAGGCCGAGGGCGTCGGGGTCGTTGGGGTCCTCGTGGGCGTCCTCGGGGAAGATGGCGGCGATCTCCTTATACTCGGAGAGGGCCCAGGCGCTTGCGGTGCTGGTCGCCGTGACGAGCGGGTCCGCACCCATGGTGAGGCCGCCGACAGCTTCGGCCTCGGGCGCGTGCTTCTGGATGAGATCGAGGAAGAGGAGGCCAGCGAGGCGTCCGCCCTCGGCGTGCAGCGTGGTGATGCGGCAGTCGATGTAGTAGTCGGACTTTTGGCCGCTCGCGAGGGTGAAGTCGCCGAGCTTGAAGGAGTGGGTCGCGATGAGGTCGAGGAGGGCTTTGCGATTGGCTTGATGCTGTTCGGTCGGGGTCATGTCGCTGGACCGATTCTAGTGGATGTACCCCCACCCCCGGCAAAAAGTCGCAAAGTCTTCAAGGATATGGGGTTAGGTCTGGACTTCGCGGCTTCGGGTCAAATTCAAGGGGGGGCGGAGCGGGGAATTTGTCAAGCGAGGCTAGTTTCCGGGGAGGCTTGCCGAGTTCCGATTTCTCATCTGGGCGAGGTTTTCGGCGATCTCAGTGTGGTCGGCTTCGACCTTCTCCAAAGTTTTGTCGAGTGAGCCGTTCAGCTGGACAAAAGAAGTGTGAGGACGGCCGGCTCCTCGTGCGAGGAGGATTCGAACAGGCGCACGCACAACTGCACGGCTCCGTTAGTCGGAATCATGATGATCGGGTGGGGCGAGGCGGTGACGCTTTGCTGGCGGCTTCGCGGCCTGAGCGGCGCTCTTGCTGAATTCGATGAGGGCTTCGACGCGGATGAGCCGGTGATTCAGACCGTGGACGTCGTCGGAGAGACGGCTGACGCGCTCGTCGAGGCGTTTGAGGTTCTCGGTCGCAAGCAGAAGCTGCTTCGCGGTGCTCAGGAAGTTTTCAGCGAGACTCAACGCAGGTCCAGCGCTTTCAGTTCGAGGTGCAGCTTATCGAGCTTCGCGTTCGTGTGGTTCATTGAGTCGTTGACGGTTTTCAGGGCGTCCTGCAGGATGCTGAGTCCGGATAGCAGCATCTTCTCCTCTTCTTCCTTGCGGATGCGGGCTTCGAGGCTCTCGTAGGAGTCGAGGGAGCGGCGGATGATCTCGCCAGACGAGACCTCTTCCTGAGCGGCCAGGGCTTCGAGCTTCTTGCGGTCGCTGGCACGGAGGAGAACCACGGTGCGGGAGGTGGCGCGGTTGCTTGCGGGGCTCTTGGGAGCGGTAGCCATGTGCGTACAATAGCACATGTGCATAGTATGTGCATAACCCCGCCTACCGGGTCATCTTGTCCAGATGCTGGTACCCGCCGGTGACGACGAATGCGGTCAGGAAGACGCAAAAATTGTAGCTGGCGTGCAGCAACGCGGAGCAGGCTACCGACTGCGTCCGGACGCGCACGAAGGTAAAGAGGAACGAGACGCAGAGGAGGACGGCGACGGCGGCCCAGGTATGCGCTAACTGGGCCGCGTGAAGCCAGGCGAAGAAGATGCTCGTGAGGAAGCCGGAGAAGAAGAAGGCGGGCGTGGAAAGGGTCGTCGTCGAGCGCCAGAGGAGGACCGCTTCGGGGGTGCGCGGGAGGCTGAGCCAGTCGTAGGCGATAGCGAAGGCCGGGAAGAGGAAGCCGCGGAAGAAGATCTCTTCGACCACCGGGGCGAGGAGGGTGCCGAAAGCGGTGATGAGCCAGACATCGGCGCGCGTCTTGAAGAAGTCGTCCATCGGCATGGACTTGGGCATGGTGATGAGGCTCGTAATGGCCTGAACCCCCCACGATAGGACTAGGCCAAGGGGGATGATTTTCCACGCGAGCTTCTTCGCTTTGGGCGCATTCCACTGGATGCCCTCCGCGAATCCGCGCTGCCACAACATGGGGAAGATGATCCAGGCGGCGAGGAGCGTAGCGAGGTAGAGCGAGGCCTGCACCGCGAGGATGCACTTTGGGTTGCGCAGGACCGAGGCCATCACCTCGGGATTGTGATACGCCCCGCTAATGACCAAGAGCAGCCCCTGCGAGAGAACGAGAGCCACGAACGCGATGAGAAAGAGCAGGAGGGCGTGGCCGATGTGCGGGATGCGCGGCGGGGCTTCTCCCTCGACGGGGACAGGCGACGGCGGCTCGTAGGTACCCTGTTCGACCGGAACCAGGGGGGGGAGTGAACTCATCTGCTGTATGCCTTGCCTTAGGGCTCTTGCCTCGCCGCGAAGATGGTGGTCCTCGCGAAGGCGGTACATCCCTCAACCACTCTACAACCTTCAACTTTGCCATACGCCGCGCGCGGATCAGTGCTAGCATTCGTCATTCCCGGACACAGGTCTCAGACACATCTCATAGAGCTTTCTGGAGGCTTCCCTTGCGTCGATTCACCCTGTGCTTTCTTGCCTTCCTCTCCGTAGCCGCTCTGGCGCAGTCCGCACTGACCCCCGATGGCGTGATCAAACTGACGAAGGCGGGGCTTGACGATGACGCTGTGATCGCGGCGGTCAACGCTCAGCCGAACGCGACTCCCTTGACGCCAGACGATATGGTGGCGCTGAAGACGGCAGGCGTGTCGAGCAAAGTGATCGCGGCCATGATCACGAAGGCCACCTCGTCGGCCGCTGTCGCCGCTCCCTCTGCACCGCCCGCCGCGGCTTCGGATGCGTCGTCTCTCGCCACAGTGGATGAAGTAGGCGTGTATTACAAGGCGCAAAGCGGCAAGTGGGTCGAGATGGAACCCGAAATCGTCAATTACAAGTCAGGTGGCGTCCTGAAACGGATCGCGACCGACGGCATTGTCAAGGGCGATCGAAACGGCCACATCAATGGCGATTCGGCGAAGCTTGCAGTAGCAAAGCCAGTGGATTTCCTGCTTTATGTCCCGGAAGGCACGGCTCCGAACGAGTACGTCCTGCTGAGACTGAGGCCGAGCAACGGGAAGAGCCGCGAGTTTCGCTCGCAGACGGGCGGCGTCTTTCACGACTCTACCGGCGCGACCCGCGATGAAATCGACTTTACCGCGACCAAGGTTGCGCCGCGAAAGTACCAGATTCGTATACCCGCCGACTCGAAGGCTGGACAATACGGCATCCTGCCTCCGGGCGCGATCACCTCGGCGAATGCGGCGAGTGGCGGAAAGATCTACACCTTCAAGGTACTCGAGTAAAGGAAGCCTCTCGTCACTTCGCGGCGCGTTTCGACGGTGCCTTGGCGGCCTTCTTCGCGGGCGTCGCGATGGCTTTCTTCGCCGGCACCTTTGTCGCCGTTCGCGACTTTGACACTGGTTTTTCCATCACTGTCCCGCCGGCTTTCGTGGTGGGACGGCCGGTCTTCTTTTCGGGCGCGACGAACTTCGGCCTGAGGCTCTTATCCCGGTCGGCGGCGGCCAGAATTCCTGAGGGCTGGGCTCCAGCGTTTGCGAGGCTGGGTACGACGCGCGCGGCTCCGGGGCGGCTGTTGAAGTGCTGGGCGAGGAACTGGCCCGTGTACGAGGCGGCAACCGTGGCAATCTGCTCGGGGGTGCCGTGAGCGACGACCGTACCGCCGCCTTCTCCACCCTCGGGGCCCATGTCGAGGATGTAGTCAGCGTTGCGGATGATGTCGAGGTTGTGCTCGATGATCATGACGGTGTTGCCGAGATCGGTGAGCCGGTGAAGTACCTCAAGAAGCTTGCGGACGTCGTCGAAGTGGAGGCCCGTGGTGGGCTCGTCGAGCAGGTAGAGGGTGCGTCCGGTCTGGCGCTTGGAGAGCTCGCGGGCCAGCTTCATGCGCTGGGCTTCGCCGCCGGAAAGCGTCGTCGCGGACTGGCCGAGGTGGATGTAGCCGAGGCCTACGTCGACCAGCGTTTGCAGCTTGATGTGGACGGCGGGGATGTCCTTGAGGATGGGGACGGCGTCTTCGATGGGCAGGTCGAGGAGGTCGGCGATGGAGTAGCCGTTGAATTTGACCGAGAGGGTTTCCTGGTTGTATCGGCGGCCGTTGCAGACTTCGCACAGGACGTAGACATCCGGCAGGAAGTTCATCTCGATGCGCCGCTGGCCCTCGCCCTGGCAGGCCTCGCAGCGTCCGCCCTGGACGTTGAAGGAGAAGCGCCCGGGCTTGTAGCCGCGCTCGCGTGACTCGGGCAGCATGGCGAAGAGGTCGCGGATGGCAGTGAAGACGCCGGTGTACGTGGCAGGATTCGAACGTGGTGTTCGTCCGATGGGCGACTGGTCGATCTGGATGACCTTGTCGAGCTGGTCGATGCCGATGACGCGGCCGTGCTTGCCGGGCTCTTCGCGGGAGCCGTAGAGCTCTTTCGCGAGAGAGCGGTAGAGGATGTCGTTGACGAGGGTGGATTTGCCCGAGCCGGAGACGCCGGTGATGACCGTCATGACGCCCAGTGGGAAATGGGCGGTGACGTTCTTGAGGTTGTGCGAGACGGCGTTTTCTACCGTGAGCCAGGCTCCGGTAAGGGGGCGCGGCTCGGTGCGGGCGACGATCTCGATCTTGCCGGCGAGGTACTGGCCCGTCACGGACTTTGGGTTCGCCATGATCTCGGCGGGCGTGCCGTCAGCCATGATGACGCCGCCGTTCTTCCCTGCCCCGGGGCCGATATCGAGGATGTAGTCGGCCTTGCGCATGGTGTCTTCGTCGTGCTCGACGACGAGGACGGTGTTGCCGAGGTCGCGGAGGCTCTCGAGCGCGGTGATGAGGCGCTTGTTGTCGCGCTGGTGGAGCCCGATGGAGGGCTCGTCGAGGACGTAGAGGACGCCGCGCAGGCGGGAGCCGATCTGGGTGGCGAGGCGGATGCGCTGGCCTTCGCCGCCGGAGAGGGTGGCCGCGGAGCGGTTGAGCGACAGATAGCCGAGGCCGACATCGACGAGGAATTCCAGGCGTTCGATAATCTCGCGCTGGAGCCGGTCGGCGATGATGCGGTCGCGACCGATGAAATTCATCTGGCGTGCGCCTTCGAGGGCGCGGTCGAGCGAGAGATTGGTGAAATCGGCGATCGATGGGGATGCGTCGGCGATGGGAATGGTAACGGCGAGCGACTCCGGCCTCAGGCGGCGACCCTCGCAGCGGGGGCATGTGGTCGCCGACATGAATTGCATCATGTACTCGCGGTAGCCCTCGGATTTGGTCTCTTCAAGGTTCGAGCGGAGGTAGGCGAAGATGCCGTGGAAGCCGGTGCGTCCGGCCTCGCTCCTTGGTGGGCCGTAGAGGAGGATGTTCTGCTGGGCCTGGGTGAGATCGGCGAAGGGCTGCTTGAGGTTGATCTTGTACTTTTCGGCGGCAAGCTTGATAAGGCGCAGGAGGTACTGCGAGGCCGAGCCTGGACCCATGGCTCCGTCGAGGAGTGGGCGGGACCAGTCGGCGATGGTCTTGGCGGGGTCGAAGTCGTAGATGGAGCCGAGGCCGTGGCACTCGGGGCAGGCACCGTAGTTGGAGTTGAAGGAGAAGCTGCGTGGCTCGAGCTTGGGGACGTTGATGCCGCAGTCCGGGCAGGCCATCGAGGATGAGTAGAGGGTCTCGTCGAGCAGGCGGGCCGGGTTCTGGATGCCGATGAGGACCAGGCCGTTCGCCATCTGCAGGGCCTTGGCAACGGAGGTCTCGAGGCGGCGGGTGTCATACTTCGGCCGGGGAGCCTCGCCGTCCGGGGTGGCAAGGGCGGAGTTGGCGTTGTCGGGCGTCTGGTCGGGGAGCGGCTTGAGGATGATGCGGTCGACGATGGCTTCGATGGTGTGGTTCTTGCGCTTTTCCAGGCGCATGCCGTCGGTCAGTTCGACCATCTCGCCGTCGATGCGGGCGCGGAAGCCCTGCTGGTCGAGCGCTTCAAGCTCCTCGCGGAACTCTCCCTTGCGTCCACGGACGATGGGGGCGAAGACGGTGATGCGTTCGCCGGGGGCGAGCTGGACGATGCGCTCGACGATCTGGTCGGCTGACTGGCGCGAGATCGGGCGTCCGCAGTTGGGGCAGTGCGGCTGGCCGACGCTGGCGTAGAGGAGCCGGAGGTAGTCGTAGATCTCCGTGATGGTGCCGACGGTGGAGCGAGGGGAACGGCTTGTGGTTTTCTGCTCGATCGAGATGGCGGGCGAGAGGCCGTCGATGGCGTCGACGTCGGGGCGCTCCATCTGGTCGAGAAACTGGCGGGCGTAAGCGCTCAGCGTTTCGACATAGCGTCTTTGCCCTTCCGCATAAATGGTGTCGAAGGCAAGCGAGGATTTTCCGGAGCCCGAGAGGCCGGTGATGACCGTGAGGGTGTTGCGTGGAATGCTGACGCTGACGTTCTTGAGGTTATGCTGTCGCGCGCCGCGGACGGTGATGTGTGTAATGCCCATGGGTTCACAAGGCGTTCGAACCGAACAGAACGCCAAGTCTCTAGGATACGGCATTTGTTCGCTGCGGACAGCCGCTCCCCGCCCGCCCCGCAGACGCTGCCCACGAGATATGGCGTTATCGAAAAAGTGACGTATTCACATCCGCAACAGCTTGTGGGGCTATCTGCAACGAAAGGGTCATCACGAAAGTAACGCTTCCTGCGACAATGGAGATGTTGTCAGGCGACTGAAGAAGGCACAGTCTGCATCAATCTAGGGGTAAGGGTGGTTCGAGGAGATGTCCGTGGGCGTTACGATTTTGCTGGCATGTGCTGTACTCGCGTCGCTGACCGCAGGGGTGCTGGTCGCGTACGGGATTTGCATCCTGATGTTCAAGGCATTCCGTATTCATGCGATGCAGGTTGCTGAAACGCGCCGTAGCCTGGCTACGAGGCGCGCGCTCGAGAGCTAACCGAGCTGAACGGCCTGAGCGGACCGCCCTATTCCGGGACCGGAGTCTGCTGTGATCTCAACCGCTGAAGCTGCTCATAAATCTGTTGTGGGGTCGCAGCGGCCGGTGAGCGCGTTGCATCCGGCTGATCCTCAGGAGCCGCGCTCGGCGCAGGATCGGTGGCCGGCTGGGCTGTGACGTCTGGGGGCGTTTCCCCGGCAGGGGTAAAGGCTCCGGGAGTCTGTCCAATATCGGCGCCGCCGTCGATCGGGGTTCCGGTCTGCCCGCCATTCGAAGTTGGAAGAGGCCCAAGGCCGCTGGGAGCGAGCGAGCGGCGAGGCTGTCCCATTCTTCCTCCCGGCGGATGCTGTGGCGGCCCATCATTGGCCTGTTGCGGTAAATCGCGGGCCGGATCGTCATCCCCGGGAACGCCATTTGGATTCGGTGGCGTAGGCTCCCCCTTGCGGGGCGTGAGAATCAACTCGGCCGGTCCGGCGGCTGCGTTCTGAACGATCAGCACATTGCTCGAAGTTCCGTCGAGAAGAGAGGTCAGGACCGCCGACGCGGGTGCGGGCCCGTAGGTGCCGAAGACGCGGTCCTCGGCCACTCCGCCCGTGATCTTCATGCCGGTCAGGCGGCTCACCTCGCGCAGAATCTGGTTCAAGCTGGAGTTGTTGGCGCTGATGTGGAGCAGGCCGCCCGTGTAGTCCACGTCGGCTTTGTGCGAGGTCGTGGGGGCAGCGACGGGGCCCGCGGTTCCAGTGGAGAGAATCTGCACCCCAGTTGGCGCATTGACGGGCAGCGAGGATGCATTCTGTGCCCAAGCCGCTCCCATCCCCAGCCCGGAGAGCGGGAGTCCGGCGAGCAGGAAAACGGCACGCGTTGGGAAGAAGTGGCGCATGGCTAAGAATAGGACGCGCGGCACGCAGAAGGGTTCGTTCGCCGTCGTGAACTTTAGTGTAGTCCCGTTCCGGCGCGTCTGGCACTTCTGACGAACGCTCAATCCGTCCAGTTTTCGACTAGACTGTCTCAGGTTCGCTTCTTCTTCGGGGAAGCGGGAGCCAACGTTTCAAGGGCCAGGGTGCTCGAACGAAATGATGAGGAACCGGATGGCGAGTTGTCGCAGCTTCGGAGTGAAGGCAGGAACAGGGTTGATCGCCATGACACTCTTTTCCGGGGCGGCGCGCGCGGAGTTGTGTACGACGCAGTCGCAGATGTCCACGGCGGACCGTGATCAGCTTGCGGGTGCGGCTCGGAGTCTCTCGCTCAAGCTGGAGGCGGGCGATGCGAACGGCGTGCAGGCCGTGACGGTGCCCGAGTATGTGAAGGACTTCAGCGGGATCGCCTATGTGGTGACCAATACCGCGCCAAAGATCAAGAATGCCCCGCCAACCGTCGACCAGATCTACCTGCTCGACGCCTCGGCGATCAAGAAGCAGGCGGACGGCAGCGTTCCGGATGCGCAGTTCTTCTGCTCGTTGAACCGTTCGCCGATGGAGACTGATTTTGTGATCCCGGGACTCCCCCCGGGGAAATACGGCTTCGCGATGGTGAACTTCCCCGCGCATCCGGTCCCATGGCGGATCTCGATCCTGTTTCGTCAGGAGGGTGGCCAGTGGCTGCTCGCGGGGCTCTATCCCCAGGCGCAGACGGCAGCGGGCCATGACGGCCTCTGGTACTGGAAGGGCGCGCGCGATCTGAGTGCCGAGAAGCAGCCCTGGAGCGCATGGCTCTACTATCAGCAGGCGCAAAGCCTTCTCCGTCCGGCTGGCTTCGTGCAAAGCACCCACCTGGAAAAGCTGCGCACCGAGCAGGGCAAAGCCGCTCCGCCGGTACTCTCCGATGGCATCGGTCCGGACACGCCGCTTGTGGTCAAGGGACCGGACGGCACGGAGTACCGGTTCACCTCGCTCGATACCGACGATTCGCTCGCGAAGGACAAGGTCGACATCGCCGTCCACCTTAAGGCAGAGGCTATCGCCGACCCGGCAGCCGCGCGCAAACGGAATGTGGCGGCGATGACCGCCCTGCTGACGGTTTATCCCGAGTTGCGCAAGCCCTTCCACGGCGTCTGGGTCTTCGCCGACACCGGCGGCCAGGGTCCTTTCGCCACCGAACAGGCAATGTCTGAGATACCTTAGGGTATCGCTTCAGCGCTACTCTTTCCCCGGCCCCTGCTTTCATGCTGCGATGAGCGGAACAGGCTTCTGTGTACAGGATGGTAGAGCGTTACCATCCTCTGATCCACCCAGGAACAAATGATGCGTCCCACATGAGAGACGAGAGAGGCACCCATGTCCAAGAGCCTGAAAACGCTGAGTGAGGCAATCCATGGCCGGCGGGCAACGCCGAGCTTTGATGGCGCCCCACTTCCTCCCGAAGACCTGAAGACCATCCTCCAGGCCGGGCTTGCCGCCCCAAGCGGATACAACGTGCAGCCTTGGCGCTTCATCGTCGTCCAGACGCCGGACCATAAGAGGCGTCTTCGCGCTGCCAGCTACAACCAGGCGAAGGTGGAAGAGGCCTCGGCGGTTATCGTGGCGTGCGGCGACGCGGATGGCTGGCGTCGCGACCTCGATCTCATGCTGCAGCAGGGGCGCGAGGGAGGCATGCCGGAGAGCTATGCCGCCCAGGCAAAGTCAAGCGTGCAGAGCTTCTTGACCAGCTTTTCAAGCGACGAGATGAAGGGCTGGCTCAACAAGCAGGTGATGCTGGCCTTCACCCACATGCTCCTGATGGCCGAAGTCCTTGGCTACGATACGGCTCCCATGGAAGGCTTCGAGCAGGACAAAGTTCACGAGACGCTTCGTCTTCCCCTCAGTTACCACGTCGTGGCGCTGCTCGCAATCGGCACGCTCAAGGGAGCGGACAAATATGATGGGGGCCGCTATGACATGGGCCACACCGTCTTCACGGAAGAATACGGCAAGCCCTTCCGCCTGTAGCATCCAAGGCTCGAAGGAGAGCGCCGGATGAAGTTCTTTCTGAAGACTGCCTCGGTCGTGCTCGTGCTCTGTCTGATCTGCGCCGGGCTGTTCTTCTACCAGCATCCTCTGGAGGTGGCCGATGAGGCGATCCGCTTCCATCTCTGGCGACAGCACGTTCGTGGCGCCTATGTGCAAGCTGGAGCCTACCAGATTCACTACTTCGAGGCGCTGCCTCCAGCCGGATCGCCGGACCGGCCGCTCGTCCTGATCCATGGCCTTGGCTCGCGCGGCGAGGACTGGTCACCCCTGATCCCGCGACTCGCGGCCCAGGGATTTCACCTACGTTCCCGACCTCCTTGGCTATGGCCGCTCCGCCAGACCGGATGTCGATTACTCCATCGCACTTGAAGAGAAAACGATGGTCGACTTCCTGAACGCGGTGCATCTCGAGAAGGCCGACGTCGCCGGGTGGTCGATGGGCGGTTGGGTCGCGATGAAGCTCGCCGTCGATCAACCCGAGCGAGTCACGCGGCTGCTGCTGTACGACAGCGCCGGAACCTACTTTGCCGCGACCTTCCAGCCGGATTTATTCGTGCCAACAGACATTGCAGGTCTGAATCGGCTGATGGCCGCGATCTCGCCTCATCCACGCAGCATGGCACCATTCATTCAGCGGGACGCACTGCGCAAGCTCGATCGGAATGGCTGGATCGTGAAGCGCAGCGTGGCCGCCATGATCAACGGGCGCGACCTGATGGACTTCCGCCTGCACCTGATCCGGCAGCCGGCCTTGATTGTCTGGGGCAGCCATGACGATCTGATTCCGCTGTCAACGGGCGAAGCGATCCATCAAGGGATTCCGCAATCGACGCTGGCGATTATGCAAGGCTGCGGTCACCTTGCTCCGGCGGAGTGCATGGAGCCAGTGCTGCAGGCGACCGTGCAGTTCCTGAAGGCGGATCCAGCTCCCCATGGCGGGGAGCGGACCTACCAGACGGGTCACTAGCTGGAGGCCGGGCGGTCCGCCTTCCACTGGAAGGCTCCGGGCTGCGGCAGGCCAACATGTGCGAGCACACGCTCGACGAACTGCCGAGCCATATCCGTTGTGCTCCGCGGAAGGTTGTAGAGCGTCGGAATCACCGGGAAGATCGTGGCTCCGGCGTCGGACGCAAGCTGCATATTGCGCAGGTGGATGCGGTTCAGCGGCGTCTCACGGACGCAAAGGATCAGCGGCCTCTGCTCCTTCAACGAAACGTCGGCTGCGCGCTGGATGAGGTTTGCGGCCATGCCGTTGGCAATGCCCGCAAGGGTTCCCATCGAGCATGGGAGAACGATCATCGCGTCCGAGGGATAGCTTCCGCTCGCCACGTTCGCCCCGATGTCCGCGACGGGATGGTTCTCGATCTTCGCCGAGCCGTGTCCGAGAATCTTCTCGACCACGTTGGTGCGTCCGCTGATCTGCATCTCCTCGGCGAAGACGCGCAGAGCGTTCTCGCTGACGATGAGATTGACCTTGGCAACGCGTTCCTCGCGTTCGAGCGCACGCAGCATTTCGGCGGCGTAGATGGAGCCGCTTGCGCCGGTGACGGCAAGGGTGAGGTTACGTGGTGGAGTGGACAGCGTCACGGTCTTGATTATCGCCGATGGTCTGTGCGGCAGTTTGACGGGACGGACATCTCAGGCTGGTAACTCAGGCACCGCGAAGCGCGTAAGCGATGAGTGTCTGGCCGTGCTTCCCTGTCGCGGCATCGTAAGCAGCATTACTCTGCTCTTCGATCTCCGGGAATTCAGGGTCAAGCTCGCAGGCGGCGATCTCCTCCGTGCTGGCTTCGATGTAGCAAAGCTCGCAGGTAGCGAGATTGCCCTCCTCGGTGCGCATGGGCGGGCCGAAGGTTCGGCAGAGGACGGGGCGCGACTCGTACAGATCGCATGTGCCGGTCACGGGGTCGAGCACGGGGCAGGGCTCGTCGTTGGCGAACTCCTCGAAGAGGATGGCTTCTTCGTAGTTCTCGCCAAGGACGCCAGTGACGCGGTCGCCAGGAAACCACGGGTCGAGGCGGGCGAGGGATTGCTGGACGCGGGCGCGGATGCGGTTCGCCTTATCCTGATCGCTTAGAGCAAGCAGGCCGGCGTGGAGGCGGTCAGCGTCCTGGTGCGCGATAGGGAAGACGCCGATACAGCATTGCGAGCAGCCGGGATGGCAGACGAGGTGGTGCCCGCTGCGCTCGGACGAGGAGGCTAGGGCGGCATCGGCGATCTGGATGAGGGTGTCTTGCATAAAAAGCAGCGGGATAGAATGGGTGCGTGAACGAGGTGAGCTACAAGCCGCTTGGCCAGGCGATCGAACGGCTGCGTAGATCTCTTTTGCTGTTTACGGAGCATCGAGACGATGAGTTGATGATTTCGATGCGTGATTCGGTGTTGCTTTCCTTTCAGTTTACCTATGGGCTTTGCCGGACGATGATGGAGCGGTTTCTGGTCGAAGACGCTGTCGATGCCCAGGAGGTGCAGGAGATGAGCTTAGGCATGATCGTGCCAACGGCGAACGAGCGTGGTGTGCTTCGGGCGGACTGGGCGATGTGGAGCGAATTTCGCGATGCCCGGAATCAGCTTGCGCATGTCTATAGCGAGCCCGTAGCCGAGATGATCATGGGCAAGGTTCCTCGTTTTCTGGAGGAGGCCAGTTACCGTTAGGAACAGCTTGTGGCACGGAGTGGCGAGTGATGCCGCTAACGAACATGGCAACCCGGCTTGATATCTCCGAGGCGGAGTGGCAGATCGTGGCCGAGACATTGGCCAGATATCTTCCGGGGAGATGCGTCTGGGCCTTTGGATCGCGCGCGACGGGACGCCACCTCAAGAAGTATTCGGATCTAGACCTGGCAGTTGCCGGGGAGCTGTCATGGGCTGACAAAGGTCGCGTGCTTGACTCGCTCGACGAGTCGCCGGTTCACTTCAAGGTGGATCTGGTGGGTCTTCAGGGCCTTGATCAGGATTTCAGAAGACGGATCGAGAGAGACTTCGTCGTGTTGCAGCGCGGGACAGGCGATGAAGAGACGGGTGACCTGGAGCCCCAGGCCACCGCGCCTTCGAGTTAGGAATCGCTTCTAGGCGCTCTCCGCGCTCTTCCGCACACGCTCGAAGATGGCATCCACGTTCGCTAACTGCCGCCGGTAGTCGAAGGCATGCGCGAGCTTCTCGGGGCTGAGCCGTTCAGTAATCGCAGGATCCTGGGCCACTTCATCCCGGAAGACGAGGTCCTCTTTCCATGCCCGCATGGCGTGCCCCTGCACGAGACGGTAGGCGTCTTCGCGAAGCATCCCGGACTCGGCCAGGTCGAGCAGAAGCTGACCGGAGAAGATGAGGCCGCCGGTGGATTCGAGGTTCTTCATCATGCGCGCCGGGTAGACGAGCAGCCTGTCGATCAGGTTCGCGGTCTTCGCGAGGAGATAGTCGGCGAGGATCGTCGAATCGGGCACGATCACGCGCTCGGCGGAGGAGTGGGAGATGTCGCGCTCATGCCAGAGGGCGATGTTCTCGTAGGCCGTCTGCGCATTGGCGCGGACGACGCGGGCGAGGCCCGAGATCTGCTCGCTGGCGATTGGATTGCGCTTGTGCGGCATCGCGCTCGAGCCCTTCTGCTTCTCGGAGAAGAACTCCTCCGCCTCACGAACCTCCGTCCTCTGAAGATGGCGGATCTCGGTTGCGATCTTGTCGAGCGTCGAGCAGAGGATGGCGAGAGACGAGATATACGCCGCGTGCCGATCTCGCTGCACAACCTGCGTGGCGATGTCGACGGGCCGCAAACCGAGCGCATCGCAAATGGCTTCTTCGTGCTCGGGCTTGAGGTGTCCGAAGGTGCCGACCGCTCCCGAGAGCTTGCCGACGCGAAGGTCTTCGGCGGCTGCGTTGAAGCGCGTAAGGTTACGCTGCATCTCCGAGAACCAGAGCAGCAGCTTGAGGCCGAAGGTGGTCGGCTCGGCATGGACGCCGTGGGTGCGGCCGATGATGGGCGCGTGCTTGAACTCGAGTGCCCGGCGGGCGAGCACATCGGACAGCTTGACGATACCGGCGCGGATGATCCCCGAGGCTTCCTTTAGCTGCAGCGCCTGCGCGGTATCGACGACGTCGGTCGAGGTGAGGCCGTAGTGCAGCCAGCGCGATTCGGGCCCGATGTACTCGGCGACCGTTGTGGTGAAGGCGATGACGTCGTGCTTCACCTCGTCCTCGATCTGCTGGATCCGCGCGACGGTGAAGTCGCCCTTGTCGCGGATGGCATCGGCGGCTTCCTGCGGGACGATGCCGGCCTGGGCAAGCGCCTGCGAGGCGGCGACTTCGACCGTCAGCCAGCAGCGGTATTTATTCTCTTCGGACCAGACGCGGCCCATCTCGGGGCGGGTATAACGGGCGATCATGCTTTGTTCCTTTTTGTTTTCTTACGGACAGGGCTCTTGCGTGCGCCCTTCCAGTCTATCGTCTCTGCCGGCGTTCGGTCTGAACCGTTTGCCCGAGGCAGCGGCCGTTCGGCCAGATGATAAACTTCCCCCGCAAATGCATTTATCCGTTCGACCCCGGGAGATACAACCATGATCAAGGGATTTCGTGATTTCATCCTGCGCGGCAACGTCGTCGACCTCGCCGTCGCCGTCATCATCGGCGCGGCCTTCACCGCGATCGTCAACTCGCTCGTCACGAACATCATCAATCCTTTCCTCGCGGCCGTCGTCGGCAAGCCTGACTTCTCTGCCCTGACGTTCTCCGTCAATGGCGGCGTGGTCAAGTATGGCGACTTCCTCAACTCCGTCATCTCGTTTCTCCTCATCGCGGGCGTCGTGTACTTCTGCATCGTGCTTCCGACGAACTACTTCCTCGCCAGGCTCAAGGGACCCGCAGCCGTCACCACCAAGCCCTGCTCGCAGTGCCTTTCCGAGATCCCTCTCGCCGCCACGCGCTGCAAGTTCTGCACCCAGCCCGCGTAACGCGCCGATGCGCTCCGGGGGGAGCCGGTCCGCCGCTTCCTCGCACATTCCTGCACGACCGAACGCCCCCTGGAGACTCTTCGCGTGATCCGAGCCGCATCCCTGGCCTTCCTGTCCCTTCTTCCCTTTTCCGCCGCCATCGCCCAGGCAACCCCCGCAGCTCCGGCAAACGTCTTCGGCTATCACGACTTCGCCGCGCAGGCAAAGTGGGATAAAGCCTTCCTCGCCATACCGGATGCCAAGCTCGCCGGGCAGCACCTCAAGATCCTCACCAGCGCCCCGCACTGGGCCAGTTCGCCCGAGGACTACAAGACCGCGCAGTATGTCGAAGAGAAGTTCAAGGCCGCCGGGCTCGAGACGCACATCGTGCCTTACCGCGTTCTGCTGAACAAGCCGGTCAAGATCGTCGTCGAGGCCTTCGGCGCAAGCGGCCAGAAGCTCATGAGCGGCCCCACGCCCGAGCACGTAGACCCCGCCGTCGATGGCGGCGACCCATTCCAGGATGACCCACGCATTCTTCCCGCATTCAACGGATCATCCCCGTCGGGCGACGTCACCGCCGAGGTCGTCTACGCCAACTACGGCACGCTCGCTGACTTCAAGAAGCTCGATGAACTCGGCATCAGC
Source organism: Granulicella sibirica (assembly GCF_004115155.1). Lineage (NCBI taxonomy): Bacteria > Pseudomonadati > Acidobacteriota > Terriglobia > Terriglobales > Acidobacteriaceae > Granulicella > Granulicella sibirica. The sequence continues at coordinate 209,219 of NZ_RDSM01000002.1, read as the reverse complement.
GTCAAGGGCAAGATCGTCCTCGTCCGCTACGGCAACAACTTTCGCGGGGTGAAGGTCTACATCGCCCAGCAGCGCGGGGCGAAGGGCGTGCTCATCTACTCAGACCCCGCCGACGACGGCTACTTCCGCGGCGACGCCTATCCCAAGGGCGCATACCGACCTGAGTCTGCCGTGCAGCGCGGCTCGACGCAGTTCCTGCCCATCTACCCTGGGGATCCTGAGACTCCGGGCGTCGCCTCAACAGTCGACCTGCCGGACTCGCAGCGCATTCCAGCCGACAAGCTCCAGAACAACCAGCCAAGCATTCCGGCTAACCCGCTCTCCTACAAGGACGCCGCCCCGATCCTCCGGGCGCTCGCCGGTCCGGGCGTTCCACACGACTGGCAAGGGGCGCTACCCTTCGCCTATCACCTCGGCGGTGACAAGGCCGTCACCGTCCATATGCATCTCGAACAGGACATCGCGCTGCGCACGATCTGGGACGTCGTCGGCACGATCGAAGGCTCCGACCCCGCGCAGAAGGACGACTGGGTCGTCGCCGGTAATCATCGCGACGCGTGGGTTTACGGAGCGGTCGATCCAAACAGTGGCACCGCGGCCATGCTCGAGACAGTCCACGGTCTCGGCGACCTTTTGAAGCAGGGCTGGAAGCCGAAGCGGCGCATCGTCGTCTGCTCCTGGGACGCCGAAGAGGAAGGCCTCATCGGCTCGACCGAGTGGGTCGAGCAGCACCAGGAGCCTCTGAGGCACGCCGTCGCCTACTTCAACACGGACGTCGGTGTCTCCGGCCCAAGCTTCAATGCGGCGGCGGTTCCCTCACTCAAGCAGTTCGTCAGCGAAGTTACCTACGAGGTTCCAAGCCCCAAGGGCGGGTCCGTGCATGAGCAGTGGGTGAAGGACCAGAGGGAACAGGCCACGTCTTCACGCCGCAGCCGCCCGGCAGCGGATGCCTCTCGTCCCGAAGCTGCGCTCGACGTGAAGATCGGCACGCTCGGCTCCGGCTCGGACTACACGCCGTTCATCCAGCACACCGGCGTCCCCTCGACCGACATCGGCTCGGACGGCCCTTACGGCGTCTATCATTCGGTCTTCGATAACTACAACTGGTTCATCCGCAACGCCGACCCCACCTTCGTCTACGAGCAGCAGCAGGCCCGCGTCTTCGGCCTCGAGATCCTGCACATGGCCAACGCCGACGTGCTCCCCTACGACTACTCGCTCTATGGCCGCGAGATCCTGGGCTATCTTGACGATGCGCGTCAGCAAGCCACCAGGGCTGGTCTTCAGCTCGATTTCACTGCCGCTCAGGCAGCAGCCGAACGCTTCGCGAAGGCAGGCATTGCGGTTCACACCCGCCAGGTCGCGGCCACGGGCAACGAGGCGGCTCTCAACCATGCTCTGCGCGAGGCTGAGACGGCGCTGCTCGATCCCGATGGCCTGCCCAATCGCCCGTGGTATCGCCACACGATCTACGCTCCGGGCGAGTTCACCGGATACGCCGCCGTCGTGATCCCAGGCGTTACCGAAGCGATCGACGTGCCCGACGCGGCGCGGGCGAAAGCCCAGATCGTGGCGCTCGCCGCTGCGCTCAGCCGCTCGGCCGCCATCCTCGAAGGCGCGGGAAAGTAAACCGGGACACCTGGCAAAAGCAAAGGGGCTGCGCGGAATAACATCCGTGCAGCCCCTTCCCAGTAGCTCAAAAACGGGATCCTCCGCCGCGACTAGGATCTTCAGAATAGCCAGAAGCGCTCCTCTTCAGCCATACAACTTTATGGGGAAAAAGTTCGGCTGAGAGTGCTATTCAGTTATCCGGATGCCGGTCCGATGATGCATGCAGAGGCACTTGAGTGCCCAACCAAGGAGTCCACCAATGGTCATCCATAATTTCCTTCTCGCGTCTGTTTTCCTCGCAATGGTTGTTGCTCCCGCAATCGTCGCCGTACTCGTTGAATCCGAAGATCACGAGTAGTCTCATGATCGAGCTACGCTCTCTCGCCAACGATCGGCAACACTGCGGTCGATGCGCGCCCCAGCTGATTCTTAGGAGAGTCGCCGGCATCGCCTTCAACTTCAGTCTCGTCGAAATCAGTCCAGCATCCGAAAAAGACGCAACGCGTCTTGATTCCCCTTGCCCGGCTCCCGATCCCTTGGAACACATCGCCGCCATCCTCTAACCGCAACGGAAAAGCCGCAGACCCCGAATGGGCTTGCGGCTTCCCCGGCACCAGGCTGGCGACCTGCGTCTACCCGCGCATTGCCATCTGTTCGGTCATGATCTGGGTCAAGTCCGGCTTCTTCAGCCCATGCTCCGCCTCGTTGAACTTGTCGACCTTGCTCGACCAGTTCATGCTGCAGAACTTCGGGCCGCACATGCTGCAGAAGGCTGCTTCCTTGTAGTAGTCGTCGGGAAGCGTCTCGTCGTGCATGCTCCGCGCCGTCTCCGGATCGAGCGAGAGCGCGAACTGCTTGTCCCAGTCGAAGGTGTAGCGCGCATGCGAGATCGCATCGTCGCGGTCCCGCGCGCCCGGCCGGTGGCGGGCAACATCGGCCGCGTGCGCCGCGATCTTGTACGCAATGATGCCGTCCTTCACGTCCTTCTCGTTCGGCAGGCCAAGGTGCTCCTTCGGCGTCACATAGCAGAGCATCGCAGCGCCGTGCCACCCAATCATCGCCGCGCCGATCGCCGAGGTGATGTGGTCATAGCCCGGAGCGATATCCGTAACGAGCGGCCCAAGAACGTAGAACGGCGCACCATCGCAGAGTTCGACTTCCTTGTCGACCTGCAGCTTGATCTGGTCCATCGGAATATGTCCCGGGCCCTCGATCATCACCTGCACATCGCTCTTCCACGCATGGCGCGTCAACTCGCCAAGCGTCTTCAGCTCGGCAAACTGCGCCGCGTCCGAAGCATCCGCAAGGCAGCCCGGACGGAGCCCGTCACCGAGCGAGTAGCTGACGTCGTACTTCGCCATGATCTTCGTGATGCGGTCGAAGTTCTCGTAGAGGAAGTTCTGCTTGTGGTTCGACGTCATCCACTGCGCCAGGATCGCGCCACCGCGGCTGACGATGCCGGTAATCCGCTTGGCCACGAGAGGCACATACTCGATCAGCACACCGGCATGGATCGTGAAGTAATCGACCCCCTGCTGCGCCTGTTCCTCGATCACCTCGAGATAGAGATCGATGTTCAGGTCTTCGACCTTCTTCACCCGGCTCAGCGCCTCGTACAGCGGCACCGTCCCGATGGGCACGGGCGAGTGCCGCAGGATCTGCTCGCGGATCATCGGGATGTCGCCGCCGGTCGAGAGATCCATCACGGTGTCGGCGCCATAGTGGACGGCGGTGTGCAGCTTGCGAAGCTCTTCATCGACGTTCGACACCAGGGCCGAATTGCCAATGTTCGCGTTGATCTTGCAGAGCGACTCCACCCCGATCGCCATCGGCTCAAGCTCGACGTGGTTGATGTTGGCCGGGATGATCATCGTCCCCTTCGCCACCTCCGACCGGATCAGCTCCGCCGAAATCTTCTCCTTCTGCGCGATGTAGGCCATCTCCTCGGTGATGAGGCCCTTGCGCGCAAAGTGCATCTGAGACATGTTCGTATCGCCCGTCCGCGCGGCCTCGGCCTTGCGCTTGACGATCCACTCCGCCCGGCCCGTCGGGACTTTATAGTCGTTGCCGGCTTGGCCATTGCTCGCGCCATGCGCCCCGTTGCCGTTGCTTCCATTGCCATTGCCACTGCTCATGCGTCTCAACCCCCTGCTTGTCGGTGACTTACCCGCCTAAACCCACGGGTCGAGTATACGCGTCAGAACGTGACAGACGCCGGTCAGAACGCAAGGCAGCTGCGTGATAGTTGCTGCTTGTGCACGCGTAGCGATCGATCCCCGCAGAATGGCTTCTCCCGATCATTCCGGCCTTGGATAGGGCGAGATTTCACGATTCGGAATGATGGATGTGACTTGCGGTGGTGGATGTCTTCCGATATGTTTCTCGGGTGATCCCTTCCCTTTCAGTACCCCCCGCCGCTCAACTTGAGTTCTCCATCAAGCTACATTGGACCACTTCCCTCCTGTGCTCGATCACTGCTTTCCTGTCGATCGTCGCGGGCGTACCCATGTTTGCCGCGACAGCGACGTCAACAACGTTATCCGTCAGCTCCTCGGGCGCATCAGCCTCCTCCGTGACTCAGGGCACGGTCGTCACACTGACAGCAACGGTCAGCTCTTCCGGCACCGCAGTCACCTCAGGTTCAATTGTCTTCTGTGATGTAAGCCTTAACGCGGGCTGCAGCGGATTGGCAGCACTCACCGAGTCGCAACTCACAAGCCAAGGCACGGCGAGCTTTGCTTTCAGGCCCGGCAGCGGTTCCCACTCTCTCAAAGCGATCTTCACGGGCACCACCACCTCGTCCGGGAGTGTTTCTGCGGTGAGTTCCCTGGCAGTCACGGGCAAATACGGTTCGGTCACAACACTCGCGTCAGTTCCTGAGAGCGTTACGGGCGTCTATGATCTCACCGCCAGCGTCTCGGGATATGGACCGCTGAGCCTGGCCGGACCCACAGGTACGGTCAATCTGATCGACTCCAGCAATGCTGCTGTGCAACTCGCACCGATCCCGCTCAGCGGTGGTATGGTCACGCGAGCACTGGCCTTCGGGGAATCAACCGCCCTTCCTGTGGCTGGGGTTGGCTCTGTGACGAAGTCCGGCGATTTCAACGGCGATGGCAAGCCGGACGTCGCGGTGGATAACGGTTCAAACAACACGGTGCAGATCTTCCTGGGCGCTGGAGACGGTTCATTCCAGGCTGGGGCGAGCTTTTCCCTCGGAGGGACGCTGGCAGCGGTCGCCGACCTGAATAACGACGGAAAGCTCGACCTGATTATGATTGGTGCGGGCAATGTGTCCGTGCTTCTCGGCAACGGCGACGGAACGTTCCAGGCGCAGACTGCGACCTTTGCGACCGGCGATGGCCCGAAGGGACTGGCAGCGGGCGACTTTACTGGTGACGGCAATCTCGACTTGATCGTTGCCGTCACGAATGGCCTTGCTCTCCTGCAGGGCAACGGGGATGGAACGTTCCAACCGGCGCAGACCACTGCTCTAACCGGGCTCGACCGCGGGCTGAGCACTGTGCCGTTGACGCCGGAAGCGGTCTCCGTTGGCGACTTCAACGGAGACGGCAAGCTCGATGTGGCTTCAGCGAACTACGGCACCGCCCAGTCGACCTCCCAAGGCGATAGCGTCTCTGTCTTGCTTGGCAACGGGGACGGAACATTCCAAACACCACTGGAATATACGACTCAGCAAGCGTCCGGCTCCGTGGCCATCGGCGACTTCAATGGCGATGGAAAACCCGATTTGACGGTCACGAGCATCGCTACGAGCAACGGCTCAGAATCTCAGAGCACGGTCTACGTCCTGATCGGAAACGGGAACGGAACCTTTCAGCAACCTGTCGCTTACGCGCTTCCAGCAGACGCGTTTCCGAATTCTGTCCAGATCGCCGACTTTGACGGAGACGGCAAAGCCGACCTGATGGTGAGCAGCTTCCTCGGCGGGGATCCGCCGGATGCAGCCGGCCACGAGGATCTATTTCTCGTCCTCCTCGGAAACGGCGATGGAACATTTCAGCCGCAGCGTGGGTACTTCCCGGCTACCACCCAGTTTGGGGCGTCCAATAACCTCACAGTCGCCGACTTCAACGGGGATGGCAGGCCGGATGTGATTCCACTCGAGGTGGCAACAACTGGAAGCGTCGGTGCAACAGTCTTATTGAATCTTGGCGCAACCACGACCGTCACCGTGCCGGCCGTCGCGATCCCGGGCGGCGAGACGCAAGTCATCCAGGCGACCTATAGCGGCGATACGATCTACAGCACCAGCACCTCGGGAGCCATTACTCTCGACGGAATCGCCCCCGCGTCGCTTACCTGGGCCACACCGGCCGCGATCACCTACGGAACGCCGCTCAGCACTACCCAACTGAACGCTTCCTCAGTAGTGGCAGGAACCTTCGTCTACACACCCGCCGTCGGAACCGTGCTCGGAGCAGGCAGCCAAACTCTGTCCGTCACCTTTACACCTGCAAACACGACCGACTACGCACCAGCGACACAAACAGTGAAACTCTCGGTAACCCAGGCGCCGCTCAACGCGACCGTGACCAATGCGGCAAGGGTATATGGCGCAGCGAATCCGACCTTCGCCGGAGCGTTGACGGGAGCAGTCAATGGAGATGTTCTGACGGAGACCTTCACGACCACCGCCAGCGGGACGAGCATCGTCGGAGCGTATCCGATCGTTCCCGCGGTGAGCGGCGCCGCGGCGGCCAACTATGCCGTCAGTGCGTCGAATGGAACATTGACGATTTCTCAGGCCGGCTCCACAACCTCATTCGCTCTGTCCAACCAGAATCAGGTTCTGACCGCAACCGTCACATCAGTCACAGCCGGAACGCCATCGGGAAAGGTAAGCTTCTTCGGGGGCCAAACGCTGATCGGTACGTCCACACTTGCGGGCGGCGTGGCGACATACACCCTTTCCACGACACCCTCGGCGAGCACATCGATCACCGCGCAATACCAGGGCGATGCCGATTTCACAGAATCGTACTCACCAGCCACCTCGATCCTGAGTCTCGCCTCCGCTTCCACCGCACTGACGCTGACGTCAGGCACCTCGGTCACCGATACCTTGACCTTGGCTCCGGCTCCGGGCTATCAGGGAACCGTGCAGTTCGCATGCTCGGGTTTGCCGCAGAATGCAACCTGCGGCTTCTCTCCTTCGACGATCGCCTTCTCGGGAACGAATTCGCCATCCGATGTGGTCCTAACGATCAAATCCGGCACAGGCACATCTGCCGGACTTCGCGAGTTCGAACCGCTATCGCCGGGCAATCATCCGTTCCTTCCGGCGGCAATCTTTGGCGTCCCCGGCTGCCTCGCGGCCGTTGCCGGGATGAAACGCAAGGGAAAATTTCCACGGGGCGGACTGCTGTTTCTGGTATTCGCTCTCGGCGGCTTCGCGTGCATGACAGCATGCAGCAGCGGGAGTGCAACCCCGCCAACGACAACGTCTACGACCACCCCCGCAGGGACGTCTTCCGTGCAGATAACCGTTACCGGGACCGGTAACCTGACACAAACGGTGAACCTGAGTCTGACGGTAAAGTAGCTTCGGGTTAAGTAAAACAAGCAAAAGGCGGACATATTCTTCGGATGTCCGCCTTTTTTTTCAAGGAGCTTCCGATTCCGAGGTCGCCGCACTATCTTCCTATCATCTTCACATAAACCGATTTATGTCTGATTCCGACGACCGGACGCCGGACCTCGTTGACCCTGTGCCATCCGGGACTCTACACTTAGGCGAGATGCAAACGCCTGCCAAGAGCCCCGTCAAGATCATCATTGCCGTCGCGGTGATCCTCGCGACGGTCGGCTATCTCGCCTTCACCGGCGTTCGCGACACGAAAAGCTACTATGTCACGATCTCCGAGCTGAATGCGATGGGCGGCAAGGCCTATACCCGGCATCTGCGCGTGGCCGGAAACGTGGCTCCCGGAAGCATCAAGCGCGTCGGCACGAACGCCAGCTTCCAGCTTATGGAGCAGGGCAAGCTGCTGCAGGTGAGCTACCAGGGTTCGGAACCACCGCCGGACACCTTCAAGGACGATGCCCAGGCGCTCGCCGTCGGCATGTACGGCCATGACGGCGTCTTCCACGCCACACAGCTTCAGGCAAAGTGCGCCTCCAAGTACGCTCCGGCGGCTCCCGGAGCCACCCCCGCTGGACCGAAGCCATCCGCGAAGGCTCCTGCTGCCGCCGCCACTGCCGTCTCTTTGCCCCGCTAGCTTAAGAGTCCATCTCGTGTGTGGGGCTTCTGCCGTTCTCTGCCCTATACTCCCATCAGCGATGCAGACGACCCTCCACCCCACGCCCGCCGCATCTTCCACGACTACCGGCCCGGCCGTCGCCCTTAAAGACTGCTCCAAGATCTACGGCTCCTTCGCCGCCCTTCGCAACGTCTCGACAGCGTTCAATCAGGGCTCCGTCACCATGCTTCTGGGCGAAAACGGCGCGGGAAAATCCACTCTTCTCCGCGTGATCGCCGGTCTCATCAATCCCACACGTGGCAGCGTCCAGGTCTTCGGCTCGACCCCGCAGCAGCAGCGTCAGCGCATGGCCTTCATGAGCCACGCCCCCATGCTCTACGACGAGCTCTCCGCCATCGAGAATCTCCAGTACTTCGCCGGACTCCACCGCGGACCCGGTGGCTGCGCCTGCGTCGGCAACCCAGAGATGGCCCTCCGCGCAGTCGGCCTCGACCCCTTTCTCAAGCGTCCCGTCGGCCAGTACTCCCAGGGCATGCGCCAGCGCACCTCCCTCGCCCGCGTCCTCCAGATCGACCCCCAGATCCTCCTCCTCGACGAGCCCTTCTCCAACCTCGACGTCGCCAGCGCCCGCCAGATGGTCGAACTCCTCGCCGACTTCCGCACCTGGCCCGTCGCCGGTGGAGGCCATCGCACCATCATCCTCACCACCCACCAGGCCGCGCTCGCCACCGAACTAGCCGACATCACGCTCACCATGGCCGCCGGGCAGATTATCAGCGTCGAATCCGCAGTAGGGGCACACGCATGAAGGCCGCAGCCCCAGCCAAGACCAATGCCGCACGCCTCCTCGATGGCCTGAACCTTCACTACGAACTCCGTACCTACGAGGTCGATCCCGACGACCTCACCGCCATCTCCGTCGCGAAAAAGATCGGCCTGCCACCCGAGCAGGTCTTCAAGACCCTCCTCACCACCACGCAGTCCGGCGACCACATCTTTGCCGTCGTCCCTGGCGACGCCGAACTCGACCCCAAAAAGCTCGCCCACGCCTCCGGAGCCAAAAAGATCGAACTGGCCAGCTTGAAAGAAGTAGAACCCCTCACCGGATACATCCGCGGCGGCGTCACCGTCATGGGAGCGAAGAAGCCCTTCCCCGCCTACGCCGACGAGACCATCGAACTCTTCGACATCATCTCCGTCTCCGCCGGCCAGCGCGGCCTCCAGATCCTCCTCTCCCCTGCCGACTACCTCGCCGCGACGAAGGCCACCCTCGCCGATCTCACCCGGACGGCGATCACCCGATGACCAGCTACTGGCAGCACGTCTGGCAGCACCTGCAAAAAGACCTCCGCATCGAGTGGCGCTCCCGCGACGCCATCAATGGCATGCTCTTCTTCGCGCTCCTCGTCGTCGTCGTCTTCTCCCTCGCCTTCGACCCCACCGCGAACCCCACCATGGCCCGCCAGATCTCCGGCGGCGTCCTCTGGGTCGCCATCCTCTTCGCCACCACCACCGCGCTCAACCAGACCTGGACCCGCGAGCAGCGCAACGCCGTCCTCGAGGCCCAGCGCATGGCCCCTGCCCCTGCGTCCGCGCTCTTCGTCGGCAAGGTGCTCGCGAACCTCCTCTTTGTCGGCATCATCGAAGCGGTTCTCGCCCCGCTCTTCACCATCTTCTACAACCTGCACCCGCTGGGCCAGACCTGGCTCTTCGCCCTCGTGATGCCGCTCGGCACCTGGGCTCTGCTGTGCAACGGAACCTTCTTCGCCGCCCTCGGCCTCCGCACCCGCAACCGCGAACTTCTTCTCCCGCTGATCCTGTTCCCGATCTCGCTCCCCGCGCTGCTGGCGATGATCAACGCCAGCGCCGGCATCCTCACCGGCGACGAGGGCTTCAACCCAACCCTCTGGATCCGCATGCTCGCCGGCTACGACATCATCTTCACGATCGTCTGCCTGCTGCTGTTCGAGACGGTACTCAACGCTGAGTAAGTTCCTGATAGAACTGCGCGACATTTTCCCTCATGCCTCCTGGCTCGTAGGCGATCACTGCAAAAATGCTGCTTGATTTAACGTGTACTTACTGAGTGACCTTTCCAGCATGTACAAAATCAACTCTGTAGCAATTTCCGATATGAGTTTCCGATATGTCGCTAGCGTCATTGCTGGAGCGGTCTTATTCCTATATTTCTTCCAACCTTTTCTGCCGTACTCACAGCGTAGCCAGTCGTCACTCAACTGGTGGCCATTTGCAGTAGCCGCGCTGATCTGTGGTTTCCTGTTAAGTCTCGGCCTAAGGCGTCGCCGTTTCTGGGTTCCGACTTGCTTACTGTTGACGCTGTTCGCCGCGAATGCCGTTCTGATCGTGGTTGACTCAATTACCCGCGCTGCCGATCACAACTTGTTTCCCATCGAGTTTCTGTTCATTGCTCTACTGACGTCGCCGGCCTATCTCGGGGCTTTACTCGGTGCCGCCGTTGACCGGTTTAGAGCTCGCGGGGCGAAAACGTAGGGGCGATCTGTCGATCAGTGCCCGTAGGCGTCCTCAGAGCGTTTTCGGCAAACTCGACTGGAGCCTAGCGTAGACGCGTGGGATCAAAAGGATAATCACTGAGGCGCTCCCACGGCCCACCCAGATAACGCCAAAGCGTAAAACCGACGGCATGCGGCTCGACGAGCGAAACAGCCTGCACCTCCGGAAGCGTGCGCCGCGCAGTCTCAGCATCTACCTTGTTCTGAACCACAATGTGTGGCTGGAAGCGCTGTCGATCCTGCGGGATGAGATGTTGCTGAAAGCCAGCAGCGAGTGTCGCGTGGAGCATTCTAGCCGCCTCGGACTGGAAGAAGACAGCGACTCCCCGACCGATAGGACGCGGCATGGGGTTAGTGAGCAGAAAGCTTGAATTAGCCTGGGCCACTTCGCGAAGCACCTGCCTCGTGCGTTCTTCGTCGGGAAGCTGATGGAAGAGGGTAAGGTGTGCCGGGATCACATTCCGTTCCGGCGGAAAATAACGACGGCGCAGGCCCTCATAGAAGGCCTGCGCCGTGTCGTCAATCTGCAACGTGAGAATGAGCGGCTGGCTCAGATGAGTGTCCAGACCGTCTCTTACACCGTAGCCGCAACAGCCCGCTTCGGCAGCACCCAGTTCTTACGCACATAGTGGCACGTATACCCATTCGGAATCCGCTCCAGGTAATCCTGATGCTCCGGCTCAGCCTCCCAGAACGCCGCCGCCGGAACAACCTCGGTCACAACCTTGTTCGGCCAGAGCCCCGAAGCATCGACATCGAGAATCGTCTCCTCCGCAACCCTCTTCTGCTCGTCCGACGTGTAAAAGATGGCCGACCGATAGCTCGACCCGACATCATTTCCCTGCCGGTTCTTCGTGCTTGGATCATGCACCTGGAAGAAGAACTCCAGCAGCGTCCGGAAGCTCAGCTTAGCCGGATCGAAGACCACCTCGATCGCCTCCGCATGCCCATCGTGCCTGCGGTACGTCGCGTTCTCCACCGTGCCGCCCGTGTACCCTACCCGCGTCGAAATCACGCCGGGATAGCGCCGGATCAGATCCTGCATTCCCCAGAAACATCCACCCGCCAGAACCGCCTTCTCCGTAGCCATATCGTTACTCCTTTTCCTTTTCAAACAGCTTGAGATACTCGCCGTACCCTTCGCTCTCCATCTCATCGAGCGGAATGAACCGCAGCGAAGCCGAGTTGATGCAGTAGCGCAACCCGCCCAGTTCCTTCGGACCATCATCAAAGACGTGCCCAAGGTGGCTGTCGCCATGCGTCGAACGAACCTCCGTCCGCCTTGCCCCGAAGCTCCCATCAAACCGCTCTTCCACGTGCGCAGGCTCAACCGGCTTCGCAAAGCTCGGCCATCCGCAACTGCTGTCGAACTTGTCGATCGACGTGAAGAGCGGCTCACCCGAGACGATATCGACATACAGCCCCGGCTCATCCTGATCCCAGAAAGCGTTCTCGAACGGAGCCTCGGTCCCGCTCTGCTGCGTCACGTGAAACTCTTCCGGCGTCAGCCTAGCAATGGCCTCCGCGCTCTTCGTGTACTCCGCCATACATCTGCCTCCCGACCAAAAACTAAGGGCCGAGACAGAAGTCCCGGCCCTTATTGGATGCAGCAAGTGCGTTTTCGATTAAGCGTTCACCGGGGTAGCCGCCGCAGCGGCCGCGGCTGCAGCAGCCGCCTCGCGATCCTTCTCAGCCTTCTCCGCCTTGCGAACCACGAGCGTGTTCTGCCCAAGCTCGTCGGCCATCTTCTCCGTCGTGAACGTCTCGATCACATCGCCCACGCGGATATCCTTGTGGCCGGCCAGATCGATACCGCACTCGACACCCTCGCGAACCTCGCCGACGTCGTCCTTGAAGCGCTTGAGCGACGAGATCTTACCCTTCCAGACCTCGACTCCGTCACGCAGCAAGCGAGCCTGCGCCGAACGCTTGATCAGGCCATCGGTCACGCGGCAACCCGCAATCTGACCGACCTTGGTGATCTTGAAGACGTTGAGCACTTCCGCGCGTCCCGAGTAGTTCTCCTTGAAGACCGGATCGAGCAGGCCGTACATCGCCTTCTCCATCTCGTCGCGAAGCTCGTAGATGATCGAGTGCAGACGAACCTCGACGTTCTCGCGATCGGCCAGTTCCTGCGCCTTCCGCTCCGGACGAACGTTGAAGCCGATGACGACCGCATTCGAAGCCGAAGCGAGCAGGATGTCCGACTCGGTAATGGCACCGACACCCGAGTGCAGCACGCGAATCCGAACCTTCTCGGTCGACATGTGCTCCAGATCCTCGGCAATGACCTCGACCGAACCCTGCACATCGCCCTTGACGATGATGTTGAGGTCCTTGACGCCAGCCTGCTTGATCTGTTCCGCCAGTCCTTCGAGCGAGACCCGCGAGCTCTTGGCAAGCTGCGCCTCGCGTTCCTTCATCTTGCGGTACTGCGCAATGCCCTTGGCCTTGTCGCGATCCGCCATCACCAGGAAAGTGTCCCCGGCATCCGGCATGCCTTCAAGTCCGAGAATCTCAACCGGCGTCGACGGCCCGGCTTCCGTAATCGGACGTCCGCGATCGTCGAACATGGCGCGAATCTTACCGAACGTGTTGCCGACGATGTAGCTGTCACCCGTCCGCAGGGTTCCGTTCTGCACGAGGATGCTGGCAACCGCGCCGCGACCGCGATCGAGCTTGGCTTCGATAACCGTTCCGACAGCGGGACGCTCCGGCACAGCCTTCGGTGCCGCCACGTCCGCCACCAGGCAGATCATCTCTTCGAGCAGATCGAGATTCAGCTTCTGCTTCGCCGACACCTCGACGAACTCGACATCGCCGCCCCATCCCTGGAGCTGCAATCCGCGCTCGGCAAGCTGCTGCTTCACACGGCTCGAATCCGCACCCGGCTTGTCGATCTTGTTGATGGCCACGATGATCGGCACGTTCGCCGCCTTCGCGTGATCAATGGCTTCCAAGGTCTGCGGCATCACGCCATCGTCCGCGGCCACTACGATCACGACGATATCCGTGACCTTCGCACCGCGTGCACGCATGCGGGTAAACGCCTCGTGACCCGGGGTATCGAGGAACACGATCTCGCGCCCGAACGCCGGAGATTCCGGCTTCGACACACGTACTTTGTAAGCACCGATGTGCTGCGTGATCCCGCCGGCCTCACCCGCCGCCACATCCGTCTGCCGGATCGCATCGAGCAGGCTCGTCTTACCGTGATCGACGTGGCCCATGATCGTGACCACCGGAGCCCGGATGATCTCGACCATGCCGGTCGTATCTTCGAGGAAGCCTTCGATCGCCTCGTTCTCAAGCTGCTCTTCGACCGAGATCACGGTTGCATCCGCGCCGAACTGGCGCGCCACATCCTTCACCAGCTCGCCTTCGAGCGACTGGTTCACGGTCACGAACACGCCACGCATCAGCAATGAAGCGATGAGATCCTTGCCGCGCACATCGAGCTTCTCGGCCAGATCCTTCACCGAGATACCTTCCGTCACCGAGATCGTCTTGGTGATCGGCATCGGCTCGCGCGACATGGGCATACCGCCGTAACGCGGTGGCGGCTGGAAGCCCTTCATCGGGCCTTCCTTCACCTTCTCATAGCGCTGGCCTCCGCGACGCTGCCCAGGACGTGCGGCAGGGCGCATGCCCTCGCCCGGTCCCGGAGCAACTCCAGGAGCACCCGGAGCGCCACCCGGCCTCGGCGGAAAGCCCGGCCGTGGCGGGAAGCCCGGACGCGCACCCGGCGTAAAGCCAGGACGTCCCGGTACGCCACCCGGACCGCCAGGACCCGTCGGCGCATTGCGCGTCGGATGCATGGGACGGCGAGCGCCCGGAGCCATCGGAGGACGCATGCCCCCCGGACCCGAGGGTCCGCCAGGGCCACCCGGTCCGCCCGGCCGTGGCCGTTCGAAGATAGGACGGTTCCGAGGAGGAGCACCCGGAACAACCGCCGGAGCCGCATAGATCGGACGAGGCCCGGTCTGCGGCATGATCACACGACGCACCGGAGGAGCAGCCGGAGCGGCGGTAGCCGTGGCTTCCGGAGTAGACTCCGTGCTGACCGCATCGATCGTGGGCTCAACCACTGGTGCCGGAGCTTCCACGACTGGCTCGGGAGCCGAACTGGCCACCGCCGCCGACGAAAAAGCAGCCGTCGCTTCGGCGGCCGTCGTCGTGGGCTTCGTGCCCGCGGGACGCGCACCCGGAACGATGGGAGCCGTCGGAGCCGGTTTGGCAACAATAGTCCCTACCCCCGGAACCACAACCGGAGGACGCCCAACCGAAACTCCGCTCGGCGGACGGCTGGCAATCGCGGGAGGCGGCGCAACAATACGCGCACCCTGGCTCGGCAGAGGAACGATCCGGCGCGGACCAGCCTGGCTCGCACTTTGAGAAGCAGCCGCAGCAGGTGCGCTCGACGCGACGGGAGGCGCTGCAACCACGGGAGCCGCCGTAACCGGCGGTGCCGCAGCCACAACCGGAGCCGCTCCAGCAGTCGCCGCGCCGCTTGGGATCGTCCCTGCGGGACGCGCGCCAGGAGCCACCACCACAGGAGCGGCAGGGCGAGCGACAACAGGCTGAGCCACCACGGGCCGCGTCGAAAGCGTCTGGGCCGCGACCGGGGCGGACGAAGAAGGCGTCGCAACCACGGGACGGACCGGAGGATTCGCCGGTGCCACGACCACAGCCTGGGGACGCGGTGGCGGAGCATTCCGCGCAGCCTCGGCAGCCTGCTTGCGCTCGAGAATCGCCTT
This sequence comes from Granulicella sibirica, assembly GCF_004115155.1. Lineage (NCBI taxonomy): Bacteria > Pseudomonadati > Acidobacteriota > Terriglobia > Terriglobales > Acidobacteriaceae > Granulicella > Granulicella sibirica. The sequence goes on along the minus strand of NZ_RDSM01000002.1, from coordinate 194,096 downwards.
CAGCGCGTCACCCGGCTTCGAGACGTGCGATAAGTCGAACTTGGGCTTTGCCTCGACATGCGAACGGTTGCCGCTGCTCGTGCGCAGCGTCCCGTTGAAATAGGCGCGAACCTTCTCGGCCTGATCCTCCTCGATCGAGGAGGAGTGCGTCTTGCCGGACACGCCGATTGCTTCCAGCGCATCCAGAATCGGCCTGCTCTTGACTTCGAGTTCTCGTGCAAGATCATTGATGCGAACTTTGCTCATCCGTCCCTTTTCATCTCCCCTGCGGCGCTAGCTGGTCATATCAGCTCCATCGATGGAAGAATGTGTACCCTTACCGTTATTATCAACGAAATCGCAGGTTTTGCGACTCCAATCCTGTTGTGCGTGGCCGCTAACCACGGTCGTGCCCGTCCGTATCGATCCCCTCGTCGGAGACCTCCTGGCTCTCGGCCACAAGCTCATCCAACGTATCGTTGTCCGTCTCAATCGCGGACTCCCGATCGTCGTTATCACTGAACCCATCTACATTTGCCCTGGACTCTTCGAGCGCAGCCAGATCCTCGGCCGAAAGCGTCTCAACCTCTTCCGCTCCGCCCGCTTCCGCGGCCTGCGCCGCCAGGATCTCTTCCGGTGTCTTTGCCATCGACTTCTCCTCCGTCTCCGCGCCTTCCGCGGCGTTGGCGTCCTCTGCTGTTACCGGCCGCGTCTCATCCGGATCGTAGTGTCCGAAGTAGTGCCGCACCGCGACCGAGATCTTCTCGACCGTCTTCTCACCGATTCCCGGAACCTCTTCCAACTGCTCCGGCGTCATATCCGCCAGTTCCTCGACCGTCGTTATTCCAGCCGCGATCAGCTTCTCAAGGATCTGTTCGCCAAGCTCGGATACCTGCTCGATCGGCGTCGTCGGACCGCCGCTCATCGCCTGCATCTGCTGCTCGACTTCCTGGCGCTTCTCTTCCTCGCTCTTGATGTCGATCTTCCACTGCAGAAGCTTCGCCGCGAGCCGGACGTTCTGGCCCTTCTTCCCGATCGCCAGCGAAAGCTGCGTATCGTCGACGATCACTTCAATCTGCTTCTCGGCCAGATCCGTGATCGACACCCGGCTTACCTTCGCCGGCTGCAGCGCCTTCTCGGCAAACGTCGTGATCTCTTCCGAGAACTCGATGATGTCGATCTTCTCGCCGCGCAGTTCACGAATGATCGACTGAACCCGCATGCCCTTCATGCCGACGCACGCGCCAACCGGATCGACATCCTTATCCCGGCTCATGACGGCGATCTTGGTCCGTTCGCCCGCCTCACGCGCGATCGCCCGGATCGAAACCGTTCCATCATAAATCTCAGGCACTTCGCTCTGGAAGAGGCTCTGCACCAGCGCCGGAGCGGCACGGCTCACAATCACCTGCGGCCCCTTCGCCGCACGGTCCACGCGCAACAGCACAACGCGAACCCGCTCGCCCACGGCAAACTGCTCCAGCCGGCTCTGCTCCCGCTTCGGCATCCGCGCTTCGGCCTTACCCAGGTCGAAGATCACATCCATCGGCTCCAGCCGCTTCACCGTCGCGTTCAGAACCTCGCCCGCGCGGTGGTTGTACTCGTTGAACACGGTATCGCGCTCGGCCTCGCGCACCTTCTGGAAGATGACCTGCTTCGCCATCTGGGCGGCGATGCGCCCAAGCGGAGTCGTGTCCTTGTAGAAGCGAAGCTCGCCGCCGACCTCGACCTCGGGCGCAAGCTCACGCGCCTGCTCCAGCGAGATCTGGTTCATCTCGTCCTCGACCTCTTCCGGAGTCTCGACGACCGTCTTATAGACATAAGCCCGGATCTCGCCCGTCTCCTTGTCCATCTCGGCCCGCATCGTCTCCTGGGTCTTGTAGTACTTGCGCGTCGCCAGCGCAATCGCATCTTCGACAGCACCCACCACGACCGCGGGATCAATCCCCTTGTCGCGGCTCAACATCTCGATCGACTGATACAGAACACTTGCCATTCGTCACACATCCTTCATGATCAAAAACTGCGGACAAGCCAGAAACCCGCCGCTCCAAACTAACCCTGAAACTAAAACGTTGTTTCGCCGGACTTAGATCTCGGCGACCAGATGCGCTTTCTCAACATTCAGCAGCGCAATCTCGACCGTCTGTGCCTCGGCCGTCGCCTTCTTCGCCTTACCCTTCTGTTTCACGGCCGAAAGATCGAGCGTCAGGTTCCCGCCTTCGAGCTTCACCAACCGCCCTTGCCACTGCCTGTTCGCCCCGTTTCCATGAGTAACGACAGGCGAAAACGTCTGTAGTTTGACGAGGCTTCCGGTAAAGCGCTGATAATCCTCAGCCTTCACCAGCTTCCGTTCAAGGCCCGGGGAGGAGACCTCGAGCGTGTACTCCGCTCCGGGGATCAGGTCCTCGACATCCAGAACCGTCCCGAAGTCCTGCGCGAACTGCACGCAATCCTCATGCGTCACGCCGGAGAGCATCTCGACCGGAACGCCCTTCGGCAGGTCCAACTCAGCATCCGCCTCGGCGGCGGCCTTCAGCTTGGCCCGCTCCTCAGCGTCTTTTTCGAGATACACCCGCAACGTGCGGAACTTCGAGCCGCCGGTAAACTCGACATCCACCACGTCCAGATGATGGGATGCCGCGACCCGCGAAGCTACTGCCCGAATTTCGTCCAACTGAATCGCCATAGAGTGCTGAAAGCCCGTTCTGTAACCTGAAAATCACGTGCGGCAGTGGTTCTCAAACCAACTTTGGAGCAAAGAAAAAGTGGGCATCAGCCCACTCCTCCCTTCCGTCCCCCACGGTGCGTTCACGAGAGGCTATCTGACGGAACAAATTCGTCTGCAATTGTGATGATACGCCAGCCTTCACCCAATTTCAACAGGACCACCCACCCGCCTCCCTCGCCGCCATTCCCACACCTGCCACAGAAATACCGCGGCCACCATCACCACGAGCGCATGCGTCTCGAATCGGAACCGCATGTTCTCCCCCACCTCAACCACCGTCACCAGCACAAACAGGTACGTCACCGTCAGCGTCAGTACCATCGCCACAATCCTCTGCTCCCGGCTTCCCGCCCAGATCCTCTTGCCCCAGAAGAACGAGAGCAGGCACCCAAACACAAGCAGGTGCGCCACCACCACCCCGGCGCACACGCTGCTGATCCGTCCGCCTCCCGGAATATAAGCAGCCTGCGCCTTCCCCGCACGCGTGACGGGTCGCAGCGTGACAATCCCGCAGCACACCGCGTCCACCGCCTGGTCGACCCGTACGATCCGCTGGTACTGCTCGACGCTCGGATCCCAGAACCACCACGGATACCCGAGCGTGAAGTAGTCCGACGACGGCCGCAGGTAATACAGCATCCCCAGCATCATCGTGCGCACGTAATCCTGCGGGTCGTGCCGCAGCAGGAACCTGTCCTCCTTCGCCTGCTGATCCAGCATCTCCAACCGGCTCAGCCCGTTCCAGTTCGGAGCCCCATCGGACTTATGCGTACTATCCAACTCGGGTGACCCCGTCTTAGCCGTCGGCCACGTACGATCAAGCCACGCCGATTCCTGCTGAATCACCGGCCTGTTGAACGTCGGCAAAAGCCCCTGCCGCACCCATCCCGCCACTGGCTCGTCATACGGTGGGCCCGGCCAGTGGCGCGACACGCTGTACGGCCCCCATGTCGTCGACGTAAAGTGCCGGAACATCACATAGTTCTTCGCCGGCCAGGCCATCGCCAGCAAGACTCCCACCAATCCCACCCGCAGAATCTGCCGCCTGTTCTCCGGCATCTGCCACCAGAGCAGCGCGAACACCGCCGCCACCCACGTCCACTGGTACGACGACCGCAGAAGCGTCAGCGTAATCGCCAGCGCCATCAGCCAAAGCAGCGCCCGGTTCGATCGCCACCGTACAAAGCACACCAGCGCCAGCGCGATGAAGCAGTGCAGCGCGTAGACGATCACCGTATAGAGCGCGTCGAACTCCCACAGCACAAGCGCGGGATTCAGAAGCAGCAACAGGCTGACCGCAAAACTCGCCATCGGAGGCAGATCCAGCAGAATCAGCGCGAAGTACACCGCGATTCCCGCCCCCAGCGACAGAAGAAGCTGAAACCCCGCCACCACGCGCCCGAACCCAGTCCCGCCGATCTTCTCCGCAACGCCGATCAACATGTTGAACAGCGGCGGCTGCCCATGCAGGTGCAGCAGTCCGCGCAGAAGATGATGGTGCAGGATCTCCAGGTCCAGAAGCTGAACCAGCCACACCGACTCGTTGCCCAGGTAATGGAAACCAGCCGCAATGGCCCATCCACGCGTCACGACGAAGAGCAGAAGGAGGATAGCGACATGCGCCATCTTCACTTGTGCAGGTCGAGACATCTGGGCCATCTGCAAAGTCTAGCCGCTCACCTCCCGCCGGGACACGAATTGAATCGAAATGGCGCGAGGCTCCATCAAAATCCGATACACAAAGTTGCCCCAAACCGGCCGCGTCCCTACAATCGAACAAATCCAAACGGCCTAAACCCAGTCAAAACAGCCCGGCCCGCAGAAATCGAAGTCCAAAAGACCACCTATGATCCTCGCCAGCATCCCCGAAGCCCTCACCTTTGACGACGTCCTCCTCGTTCCCGCCTATTCCGACGTCATCCCGACCCAGGTCAGCACCCAGACCCAACTGACCAAAAACATCACCCTCACCACCCCCCTCATGTCCGCCGCCATGGACACCGTCACCGAATCCCGCCTCGCCATCGCCATGGCCCAGCAGGGCGGCATGGGCGTCGTGCACCGCAACCTCACCATCGAGCAGCAGGCCGGCGAAATCGACAAGGTCAAGCGCTCCGAGTCCGGCATGATCGTCGACCCCGTCACGATCTCCCCCGACCGCCCCATCGCCGCCGCCCTCGAGGTCATGCGCCGCTTCAAGATCTCCGGCATCCCCGTCACGCGTGACCGCAAGCTCGTCGGCATCCTCACCAACCGCGACCTCCGCTTCGTCAACGACACCACCATCCTCATCGACGACGTGATGACCAAGAAGAACCTCATCACCGTCCCCGTCGGCACCACCCTCGAAGAAGCCGAGACCATCCTCCACGAGCACCGCGTCGAAAAGCTCCTCGTCGTCAACGACCAGTACGAGCTCAAGGGCCTCATCACCGTCAAGGACATCCAGAAGAAGCTCAAGTACCCCAACGCCAGCAAGGACGCCCAGGGCCGCCTCCGCGTCGCCGGGGCCATCGGGGCCACGGGTGACTTCCTCGAACGCGCCGCCGCCCTCATCGAGGCCCGCGTCGACGCCCTCGCCATCGACTCCGCCCATGGCCACTCCTCGCGCGTCCTCGAAGCCGTCGCCGAGTGCAAGAAGGCCTTCCCCCACATCGACCTGCTTGCCGGAAACATCGCCACCTATGAAGGCGCCATCGCCCTCATGGACGCAGGCGCCGACGCCGTCAAGGTAGGCATCGGCCCCGGATCCATCTGCACCACCCGCATGGTCACCGGCGCCGGCATGCCCCAGATCACCGCCATCTCCGAGGCTTACCGCGCCTCGCAGGAACGCGGCATCCCCATCATCGCCGACGGCGGCATCAAGTACTCCGGAGACGTCACCAAGGCCATCGCCGCCGGAGCAAGCGTCGTCATGATGGGCTCCCTCTTTGCCGGAGTCGACGAGAGCCCGGGCGAGACCATCCTCTACCAGGGCCGATCCTTCAAGGCATACCGCGGCATGGGCTCGCTCTCTGCCATGGCCCAGGGCTCGGGCGAGCGCTACTTCCAGGGCAAGGACGACATGAACGAGATCGCCATGAGCGAGCGTCCAAGCCTGACCGCCCGTGAGACCACAAGTCAGAACCGCCTCGCCAAGTTCGTCCCCGAAGGCATCGAAGGCCGCGTCCCCCATCGCGGACCTCTCGAAGCCATGGTCTACCAGCTCGTCGGCGGCCTCCGCTCCGGCATGGGTTACCTCGGCTGCGGCACCATCGAGGAGCTCCAGCAAAACGCCCGCTTCATCCGCATCTCGAACGCCGGCCTCCGCGAATCCCACGTCCACGACGTCGTCATCACCCGCGAAGCCCCCAACTACCACGCCGAGTAACTCGCGACCACCAGCATCCGCGTGCCCCACCCTCACCGACAGCCTCATCGTCGGTTAGGGTGGGAGGGTAAGCAATCCACTCGCCGCCGTTGCCTCTCTGGTTGTCATTCCCGAAGGGAATCTGCGTCTGTCGTTGCCTTTGCCCGCCCCACCTTTGCCTTGCTCTTCCCTTTCAGATTCAGCCCCACCGCAGCCCGAACAAGCTCCGTCAAAGCCCCCTCGCTCACCGCTTCCCCCTCACGAATATCGATAGCCCGTCGAACATTCCCCTCAAGACTCGAATTGAAGAGCCCCGAAGGATCCGCCAACGCCGCTCCCTTCGCAAAGGTCAGCTTCACCACCTGTTTGTACGTCTCGCCCGTGCAGATAATCCCGCCGTGCGACCACACCGGAACCCCCCGCCACTTCCACTCTTCCACGACCTCAGCGTCCGCCGCCCGAATGATGCCCCGCACCCTGGCCAGCATCTCCCCCCGCCAGTCGCCAAGCTCCTTGATCCTCCCATCGATCAGCGCAGTTGCAGCCTCCACCGGCGCAAGCTTCTTCATCACACCCTCCGACTTACGCACCCAATGTAGCCGCGCTGAGCGGAAGCCGCAACTTAGTTCGACAGCCCCTTCCGCTGCACCTTGCCTACGATCACGTGCGTCACCAGATCCGTCACCGAATCGTTCCAGACATCGCAATGATCCTTGATCACATCCTTGCCCACATTGAAGATCCAGAACGGTCTCTTGTCGTCTCCCGGAATCTGGGTCCGCCCCGGGATCGCATGCACCGATTTCATCACCGCAGCCGTGCCACTGCCGACTGAGAAACAGATGGCGGCGTCCTGTCCGCAACCCGGCACAGGGTCCGCATGCGTGTGCAGCGACCACGTGTTCGCCGCCGAGATCAGGCGAAGATGATCCGACGTCAACGCCGGAAAGACAAAATTCGCGATCGGCATAATGATTCCCGTTGCCAGGTCGGCGTGAGACGTCACAGCGAGGTAAAACGGGTTCGCTCCGCAGATCGGGGCCTGAGGCTCCGCCGCGCAGGTGCTCTGCGTCTCCTTGATCGTCTCGCGGGAGACCGTCGAAGCCGTTGCCGCATTCACATAGAAGATCAGGTCGACGGGAAGATCGCTGTTCAGGGTCAATGCCTCCGCCTGGGCGGTCATACTCTGCGATCTCCGCATCTGGGCGTACCGCTGCACATTGGTTCGATAGACCCGCATGAAACCCGTATGCTTGGAATCCTTGGTCTCCGCCGCATTCTCAAGAACCCTCGCCCCGAAAGAATGCCCCGCGACGACAAGAACATACTGATCCCGTTGCGGCTTGGCGGCGGCTTCAATCTCCGTCAGCGCCTGATACATTCCGGTTTGCCCGACATGCCGGGCCACCCCTCGCCGCGGCCAATAGCTAAAGACATGCTTGAACGGTTCGACCGTAAACGTAAGTCCTCTCCACGCGAGATAGATCCCGACGACCTTCAGCGGCCTGGCCGCCGCCCCCTGCTCATCCGCAAGCCGTGTCAGCAGCGTGTCCCGGAAGTGGCATACATCCTGGCAATCGCCCGGCACTTCGTCCGCGTTGTTCTCCCATCCGTGGATATAGATCATCACGATGGCGGACTGGTCGCCCTTTGGACCGGTGGCCTTTTTCACCTGATCCAGCGCGTCCGTCAGCTCGACATGGTTCCAGGGCTGTCCCGCGTCGTTGTATTCGACAAAGTTGATCGTGAACGGGTTCCCTTTCGCCGTCGTATGCTCCTCGAACGAGGAGAGCCCATGCGGGCTCTTACACCCGTGGTCACTCGGCGGACAGCGATACTCCCGGTCCGGCACGTAGAACTCCGCCCGCGCGGACACCGCCAGAGTCACGAAGAACGCGAGAAGAAGGACGCGACGCATACCGAGACATATAGCCTCGCCCGTCTCCTAAGACAAGAGAAAATTCGATAAGAATCTATAGCCCGCCCACTCGGATTTCCTTCATCGCCCGTGTCCTTCGGCCCCTGCCACCACCATAGGCTGAAACCCAGCATCCCCGAAGTTCCAAAGAAAGAACGTAAAGATATCCGTCCAGTCCGATACCTGCTGCGCGACGGTGTCCGTAATCCCGTGCCCCGCGTCATAGTTCACTCGGAACAGAATCGGCTTCGTCCCGCCATTCGCGGCCTGCAGACGCGAGGCCATCTTCGCCCCCTCCCACGGATCCACCCGCGGATCGTTCGCGCCCGCCGTCACCAGCGTCGCCGGATACTTCGTGCCCGGCAAGACATGCTCATACGCCGCCATCTCCCGCAGCGCCTTGAACCCATCCTCTTCCTTCACCGAGCCAAACTCGGGAATATTGGCCGGCCCGTTAGCCCCCGTCTCTTCGCGCAGCATATCCGAGCAAGGAACCCCGTCCACCGCCGCCGCGAACAGATCCGGCCGCTCCGTAATCGACCGCCCAATCAAAACCCCACCCGCCGACTGGCTCCAGATCCCAAGCCTCTCCTTCGACGTGTACTTCGCATCGATCAGGTACTGCGCCGACGCAATAAAATCCCGCCAGGTATTCGGCTTGGTCAGCTTCTTCCCCGCCAGGTGCCAACCCTCGCCAAGCTCCCCCCCGCCCCGCACATGCGCGATCGCCAGCACGCCTCCGCGTTCAAGCCACGCCATGTTGCGTCGGCTGAAGCCCGGCGTAAACGCATCTCCATAGGCCCCGTACCCGATCATCGCCAGAGGAGCTTTTCCGTCCCGCACGAGCCCCTTCTTGTACACGATCGAAAGCGGCAGAGGCGTCCCGTCCAGACCCTTGATCGTCAGCTCTTCCGACACCAGGTCGGTCGGATCGATCCCGTTCGGAACCTTCAGGTGCATCGCCGTCAGCGTGGCTGTCTTCGGATCGTACCGAAACCCATCCCCCGGCTCCGTCCAGCTCGTCAGGTCGATCACCGCTCCCGGAGCCGACAACGCCGTCGCCACGGCGTCGGCATGCTCCTTCAGCGGCAGAGGAAGCATCACCGCCTTCGGCCCCGCGCCATACGGCAGGCGCAACACCCGCCCGATCCCGTTCTGCAGGCATTCAATATAGAGCCCGTCCTGGGCCGCATGCAGCACGTTCGAGCCGATAAACCCTCCGCTCAGCACCAGGTCGCTCCCTGGCAGCACAACCTCGGCCTTCTTCAGATCCGGATGCCCTGCATCCACGCGAAGGATCTTGCCGTTCAGCGTCCCATCGAAACTGACCAGGTAAAGATCGTCCCCATGCAGCGCCTCATCCGTCACCTTGTCGTCATGATCGGCTACCTTGCGCCAACCCGTGTGTGTCGTCAGCGCGGATGGCGGCCCAACATAGACCGAGCCGTATGGATCGACTCCGGGCGTCACCAGCGCGAAGGCGAACCTCGATCCCGGAACTGTCGCGGCAAACGGGAACGAGTACTCCGGAACATCGATGTCCGGCGAGACTCCCCGCCCGATCACCGTTACATCCTGCTCGACCGGCGTACCGAGAACATGCTGATGCACCATCACCCTGCGGTACTTGTCCGTCGGCGGTGCGTCCGGACCAAGCTTCTCAAGCTGAAGGTAAAAGTAGATCTTGTCATCCGCGGAAAACACGCCACCCTCCGTACGCTCAAGCTTCTCCGGCAACTCCCGCCCGCTCGCCGTCTCGTACAGATGAGCCGTCTTCTCCTCCGACCCGCCCGGCGAAAGATCGACGCTCACAAGCCTGCCATCATCCGCGGGAGAGTAGTCGTCCAGCGACACATGAGTCGTCGCCGTCGAAAGCTTCGGCAGATCCAGGAGCATGCGCTCCGTTCCGCCGCCCATGCGCACATAGAGGCTCGCCTGGTTCTCCCCGCGCTTGCGTTTCCGATAGAACAGATACGGTCCGGCCACCTTGACGTCCGTGATCGCCGCCTCTTCGGCATTCATGTAGCGCGACATCTCGTCCGCGAACGCCTTGCGTCCTGGAATGCTGTCCAGCACAGCCCGCGTATAGTCCGCCTGCCCCTTCATGAAAGCCACGACCTCAGGGGACTTCTGGTCCTCGAGATACCGGTAGGGATCGACCACCTGCTGCCCGAAGTATGTATCCGTCACCGGCCGCACCGGGGCCACCGGGGGAGGTGCAATCGACCTCTGAGTCTGCGCCACGGCGTCAAAACCAGGGAAGCTCACAGCCAGCAGGAAGGCAGCATTTGAAATAAGGCGCCTGAACATGCGAAAAGCATACACGCGCCCCTGCATCCAGCCCACTCCAATCGCGGGTGCCCCGCATCTCGCATTTTGAGATGTGGGATCGCGCACTGCCTTCTATCCGTCCCGAACCTGGATGGGATACAAAACAATACGATCTATACTGAAAGTCCGTACCATTGGTCTGATCGTCCGAAGGCTAATCCAGGAAGAACAACAAGAATGGACCCACTCTCAGACGTCCTCTCGCTCTTGAAACCCCGCAGCTATAACTCCGGCGCGTTCGAAGTGACGAGCGACCTCGCGATCCGCTTCCCCAGGCATCAGGGCATCAAGTGCTACGCCATGATCGCCGGCCAGTGCTGGCTCGTGGTGGAAGGCGTTCCCGGCCCCGTGCTCCTCGCCGCGGGAGACTGCTTCCTCTTGCCGCGCGGTCTCCCGTTCTGCCTCACGACCGACCTCTCCCTCACCCCGGTCGATTTCACCGTCATCCTCGAGGCACTGAAAAGCGGCAGCATGGTCCGGCGGAACGCGCCCGGCGACCGCTACATCGCCGGGGGACACTTCCTCCTCGAAGGCAGCCAGGCCGGCATGCTTCTGCAAACCCTCCCACCCATCGTGCATATCCGCAAGGAGTCCGACAAAGCCGCCATGCGCTGGTCGCTCGATCGCATGAGCGAAGAGCTGCGAAACCCGCAGCCCGGAGGCACGCTCATCGCGCAGCAACTCGCTTACATGATGCTCGTGCAGGCTCTCCGCCTGCATCTTGCCGAGGGCGCACGAGGCGGCGTCGGCTGGCTCTTCGCTCTCGCCGACAAGCAGATGAGCATCGCCATCACCTGCATGCACGACGCTCCCGGCCGCCAATGGACCCTGCAGGAGCTCGCCGAACGCGTCGGCATGTCACGCTCCATCTTCGCGTTGAGGTTCAAGGAGACCGTCGGCAAGACCCCCATGGAGTACCTCACCCGCTGGCGCATGATGCTCGCCGGAGACAAGCTGACCAGCTCCCCCGACTCCATCTCCGAGATCGCTCTCTCCCTCGGCTACGAGTCCGAGAGCGCCTTCGGCAAGGCATTCAAACGCTGCATGGGCTGCTCCCCGAGACAATACAGCCGCGGCAGCACCGCCGCCTCGCCCACGGAAGCCATCTACAGCAGCCACATGGAACTAGCCGCCGCCGTCTAGCGCTCACTGCCCCTGCCATTGCCTCTCTGGCTGTCATTCCCGAAGGGAATCTGCGTCTTCTGTTGCCGTTGCCTCACACCTACTGGAACAACAACGGCACAAAGTTGCTCAGGTTATCCCGCCAGACCATCCACACATGCCGGCCCGGCGTATACGTTACCTTCGGCGTTACATTTCGTTCCTTCAGCCACGCCACCAGCTTCTGGTTCGGCCCATAAAGTCCATCGTCTGTCCCGCACGATATCCAAAGCAGCTTCAGCTTTCCATTGACCGCCGCACCGGTCGCCGGAGTAATCGCCGGAAACTCCGCGTCGAACGGCCCGCTCCCAATCCCACCCGCGCTGAACCCTCCGACATACGCGAACTCCTCCGTGTGCCCAAGCCCGACCAGCAGGCTCTCCGCCCCACCCATCGAGAGCCCCGCAATCGCATGCTCTTCCCGCTTGGACGACAGCGGATACTCCTTCTGCACCCGAGGCATCACCTCGCGAAACAGCGCCTCGCCAAACTTCTGGAAGTTATCCCGCGGCAGCCCCGGATCCCGCCACGCCGCCCATCCCCGCGTGATCATCTCCATGTTGCCGTAGCCCAGCGGCATCACCACGATCATCGGCTTCGCCTTCCCCGCCGCCATCAGGTTATCCAGGATCAGGTTCGCCCGCGCCATCGATGTCCACGCACTCGCATCGTCGCTATACCCGTGCAGCAGGTAAAGCACCGGATACGTCTTCTTCGAACCGGCATCGAACCCGGGCGGTGTGTAGACGTAGTATTCGCTATCCGCCTGCACGATCGCCGAGTGATACAGATGATGATGCACCTCGCCATGCGGCACATCCGCGATCTCCCACGGCTTGCCCCCCGGCACCAGGAAGACGCTCTGCACGCTGAACGCGCTCGTCTTCACCATCGTGTTATGCGGGTCGGTAAAACTCACCCCATCCACGACGAAGTTATACGAGTAGTACTCCGGATCGAGATGTGGAACGGTGACCGTCCAACGCCCCGCGTCATCCTTCACCATCGGCATCGGAGCCGCGCCACCCTCAAGGGTAAGCTTCACGTCCTTCGCATTCGGCAAATCGAGCGAGAACACAGCCGACCCATCCGCCCCAACCACCGGATCCCCCTTCGGCGCGGCAACCAGCGGAACCGGAGCCGTCTCCTGAGTCACCTTTCCCGCGGCCTGTGCCGATCCGAGATAGTACGACGGAGCCAAAATAGCGAGCAGAGCCAGCATCATCCAGCGGCAGGACATCAGTTTCTCTTTACAGTTCACGTTGAGCGCATCCTTCGAGAGTCTTCTTCCGACGCTCAAAACTACCACAACGGCTCAACGTGATTGCCCCCGGCGAAGAGCATCGGCAACCCTGCCGCCTCAGGCAAGCACCCCCGGCAATTCCCGTGGTGTGGACGGAATGCGATAGGCCGTTTCGGTTTTGAGCACCCGTGGAAGCGTGAACTCTGGAAGAGCCTCAAAGGCGGGCTTTGCGAAGAGATAACCCTGCATCAGGTGGATCCCGCAATCGCGAAGCGCCTCGTACTCCTCCAACGTCTCCACACCTTCAGCGACAAGGTAGCTCCCAAGCGTCTTCGCCAGGTCCACCATGCTCCGAACGATAGCGTGCGCCGCGGGCCGCCGCGCGATGTTGCGCGTAAGAGCCATATCGAGCTTGATCACATCCGTCGGAAGATCGGCCAGCAGATTCAACCCCGAGAAGCCCGCGCCGAAGTCATCCAGCGCAACCAGGAAGCCGCGCCGCCGGTACTCCTCGATAATGCCGAGCAGGTGACTAGGATCGACCACCTCCTCCGACTCGACAAATTCGAAGATCAGCCGCTCTGCGGGAAAGTTCACCTGCCGTGCCGTCTTCAGCGTCAACTGGATGCAGGCGGACGCGCTATACACAGCGCCCGGCATGAAGTTGATCGAGAGACGCGCGCCCGTATCCACCAGCCCAAGCTTTGCCGCGAGTGTGATCGCCTGCACACGGCAGCCCTGGTCGAAGGCATACCGGTTCTCCGCCGTGACCTGTCCAAGAACAGATCCAGCCGACTGGCCTTCCGGTCCCCGGACGAGCGCTTCATACGCGAACACTTCCTCCGCGTTTACATCGACGATCGGCTGAAAAGCCATGCTGAATGGGAAAGGTTGTTCATGCCCGCCCTTGCATGCGCCACATGTATTCGGTGCGATCACGTGCATCGTGTGCCCCCGCTGACATGGAGGAACAGCAGGCACACGATGCCCGCCTTCACCCTCTGCCATTTTGAAATGCGGAACTGCCGTGCGTTCCCTGTGGAGACCATAGTGCCGAGTTCACGCCGTCTTGCAAATAACTCGAAGGATGTAGCGTGATATCCGTTCGCCTTCAGCCGTCCCTACTTCTCGAACCCAGCCACATCCACCCGCTTCAGCACATGGTCCTTGATCCAGTGCTCATCCCACCACTCCTTCGGATCGATCTGCACCCCATCCAGCTGCATCGCAAAATGAATGTGGTCGCCCCCCGCCATTCCGGTCATGCCGCTCAACCCCATCACCTGGCTCCGCTTCACCATGTCGCCCTCATGCACATCGATCCGGCTCATGTGTCCATAGATCGTCTGCAGGCCATACCCATGGTCGAGCACAACGCAGTTTCCATAGATCCCAAGCGGAGCCGCCCACACCACCTTGCCGTCATTCGAAGCCTCGACACCCACATGCTGCGTCACCGCAAGATCGTACCCAAGATGGACCTGCTGATCGATCTTCTTGCCGTGATACATATAGCTCCGCACATCGGCGAACGTCGCCTCCGCCTGCGAGTGCGCCTGCCGAATAAAGGGCTGATGCCAAAGGAAGCTATCCGCAGTCTTCAGCCGGAGATCGGCCAGCGTCCTGTTATTCGACTTGCGCATCTCCGTGTTCACCTTCACGAACCGCTCCACGGGATCGCCCGAACCACCCGGATCAAGCTCCCCAAGAACCTTCTGCATAAACTGGTCCGAGACCTGTATCTCGTGCTGCGTATAAACCGGCTGCTCCTTCTTCGGGAAGATGACCGTGAGTGGTGTCGAAACCTCGTTCGCCCCATTCGAAGCAAACACCACAGGCGTCGTCCCCTGCGGCATATTCCACGCAAACGCAAACAGCGAGAACATCCCCGGCTTCCCACCCGGCATGGGCCACGCCCGGAACGTCTGATCCCCAACCCGCACACCCGCCGACGTGGACGCACCCGTCACATTCAACGTAGCCAGGTCCGCCATGCCCAAATACAAATAGTGCTGCTCCGAGTCCGCGCTCACCGACGGCGGCTGCGTGACCACATTCACGTCACGCTCCACCCGCGTCTTCTCATGCATCAACCCGCCCGAAGTCGCCTCAAGCACAAGCTTCGCCGAGCCGTCTTTCAACTGCGGAGTCGTCTTTGCCCCAATCTCGAAGCTGACCGCGGTATCCGCCGCCTTCGACGGAGCCGCCAGTTCAAACGCCTTGTACTCCGCGCCATTCTGCGTCAGCGTAGCCGTAAACTTGCTCACCCCATGCGGATCCCGCACATGCACCGCAACCGGCGTCACCTGCCCAATCGTCGTCACAGACGAAGGGACATCCACCGTGGGCTTCTCACAGCCCGTTAAAGCAAGCAACATCGGCAACACCAGGAGATTTGCAGCAAGGATCGGAGTCTTCACATCCCGATTTTATCCCGCGCACGACCCACCGCACGGCGGCCTCACCTCGAATCAGTTTTCCGTAGGCTGCAGGATGGATTCGACCCGCAAGACATCCACATCGGCTCGAGTCGCCTCAAGCTTCAAGCCGAGTTGCTCCTGGATCGCCGTGAACAACCCGGGCGGCGAACCCGCCTCCACCTCCCCGTCCGCACCCTGGGCTTTGAACTGAGAGCTCACCGGCGTGTAGCGCAGATCGAAATCGAAGTGTCCGGCTATCCCCGTCTGGTCGACCACCGGGCGGGTAATATCACTCGTCGCGAAGCGTTGCAGAAAAGCAGCAAGATTCGCCAGCGTCCCGTTGCGCACCGCCAGCGTCCCCGGAGGTTCGAACCCGCCCGTCGCCGTGGGAAGGCCCTTCGCTTCCCCGTCATCCCTGGTGAACTTGATCTCCTTGCTTGTGCGTACGAGAGCGTACACCGGCAGCTCTCGCTTCTCCCGCCGCAGCACCAGGTGAAACCGGTCGCCGAGCAGCCGCCCGACCATCGCCTTCATCTCCTCCGACGACGGGCGCTTCTCCGTCTCAGGATCGGCAAGCACATCGAACTTCTCGCTCCGAAGCCAATCCGGACCGCCGACAATCTGGCTCGGATGCACGCTGTACGCATACAGCAGCAGCTCCTGAACCGTAATCCCACCAGCGGCGAACTTGTTCCCCCGGATCTGCGTGTACCTTTCCGTCTCCGGTGCGCTTGGCTTCACCGTTGCAACTTGAAAATCTCTCACCGTCTGCGCGGTGCCGAGGCCGACACAAAACGGGTTCAACAACACAAGCAGAAGTACGAGGCGCATCATGCGTCCTTCCAGGTTCCGGTAACGATAAAGGCAGTTCCATATCTGACGGCGAATGCGATGCTCTCGTGAGCGTGGGCACACAAGCTCATCACCCTCCCATCGTCCACATCCGGCATCCTTCTTTACGGATCCCGATACTCCCGCCGCTTGAGCTCGCGCACCGCCTGTTCATGCCCCTGCAGCGCCGCCTGCCGAATCCAGTGCCGCGATTGCGTGTAGTCGTTCTCCACGCCCTGCCCCGTCGCGTAAAGATGCCCAAGCTGAAACTGCGCCTCGGCATTGCCCCCCTCCGCCGCCTTCCGATACCACGACGCCGCCTGCGCATAACTCCGCGCAACCCCCAGCCCCATGTAGTACAGATCGGCCAGCTTCTGCTGCGCCTCGGCAAAGTCCTGCATCGCGGCCAGCCGATACCAGTGCGCCGCCTCGCCATTACTTTGCGGAACCCCTTCGCCCTTCCGGTACATCAGGCCGAGGTTGTACTGCGCCCATGCAAGGTTGCTATGAGCCGCCCGCTGGCACCACGCGAACGCCTCCGCGAAGTCGTTTGCCGCGTAGGAGCGGAAACTCAGGTTAGCTTGCGCATACGCATGCCCCTGCTCCGCTGCCCTGCGCTCCCACCTCGCTGCCTCGGCGCCATCCTGCGGCAGCCCCTTACCCTCGTCATACATCGTGCTGAGCAGATACTGCGCCTCCGCATGCCCCTGTTCCGCAGCCATCCGAAAGCCAGCCGCGGCCTCGGCGAAGTGACCTGCGTTGTAATCCATCACAGCCTGCCGGTAGTGCGGGTTCGAAGCCGCATTGGCCGCATCGCGACGTCCCCGCGCAATGATGCTCGAGCGATTGCCGCCGAGTGCCAGGGAAGCACCCGAGGGAATATGCTGCAGCCCGCCCTTCCCCCTATCGTCCATGCGCGCTGATCTGCCGGTCGATAAGCTCGAACCGCCGCCGCGCATCCGCGACCTGTTCGAGAAGGCTGGTGGCAAGCTCGGTAAGAAGATCGCGATGCTCTCGTGCCGCCGTCTCCGCATCAAGATGCAACTGGGCAATATCACCGGAAAGCAGCGCTGCGCGCTCCGCGTCGAGCGCCGCAATGTCCCGTTCAGCATGCCGTATCTGCCGTCCAATCCGCAGAACCTCCGCCGCCGCGCCCTCTCCGGCGATCGACGCATGGATCTCCCGGTGATCGTCCAGCAGACGCTGCAGCATCTCCGTATCGCCCCGGCTGTAAGCTTGGTTCGCACGAGCCATCAAGAGCGTAAAGTGCTTCAACTCCTCCTCGTCCCGCGCGAAGTCCGGGTGAATCCGCTTGGCGACATCACGAAACAGTGTCTTCAGACTCGGCGGAGGGTCGAACTCCTCGGCCTCGCGTGCCTCGCCGAAGGCTGCGTCGCGCGTCTCCTGCGCTCGCTGCCGCGTCTCCTCGGCCCGTCGCCGCGCCGATTCCGAGTCGTACAAAGCCACTTCTCGTTCCGCGATCCGCGCCTCGAGCTCGTCAAGCTCGGCATACAACACCCCCACCTGCCGGAGATAGCGCCCTTCGAACGTCTTGAGCTGCGCCCGTATCTGTGCAAGCTCTGCCTCGCGCTCCGCGAGCATCGTGCGAACAGCCGCAAGCTGCTCGCGCTTATCGAAAAGCGCGGCGGCGTCCGGGGTTTGCTGGAGGATGATCTCGGCTGGCATGCGGCGTTCCGTCAGAGGAACCTTCAGTCTATCGGAAGAGGTGCTGAACTAGGGAGAGGCCGGAGTCAGCACCGTTCCCAGGATCAAGACGCAGACCGGGAAAATCTTGTCAAGCCCCTGAATGGCCTAAGTCATTCAAAATAAAGAGAAAAGTCGGTGTCCTTTAAGTTATGGTGGCGCGCGTACAATTAAAACAAAGAAGAAAACCAAGGAGACATAACACACTCCGCCGCAAGGCAGGAGAGAGAAGCCGCGTCTATCAAACGCGCTAACCCTCCTGTTTACTAATATTTAGCCGTAACCCGCATGGCTGCAATGACTTACAGGCGATCACTGCCTGTAAGTCATTGCAGCCATTCGACTTATACGCGGGCAATGGGAAGGGGGGGGTGCCCCTCGAAACGTCGTTCAACCAGTTCGACCCAAGGGAGAAATCATCATGGTCTACACACTCTGCCGCCACATTCGCACCAACGGACGCCGCTGCCGCGCAGCCTCCCTCAACGAGAGCTCGTGGTGCTTCTTCCACAAGCGCCTCCACACCAGCCACCAGCGTTTCCGCCACACCGAAGCCACACGCGCCTATCTCATCCCAGGCCAGCATCTTGAGCTCGCGCCCATCGAAGACCGCGAGTCCGTCCAGCTTGCCCTCTCCATGGTCATCAACGCCTTAGCCGTAGGCCAGCTCGAAACCAAACGCGCCACCGCGCTCCTCTACGGCCTGCAGCTTGCCGGAATGAACGTCAACCGGCTCAACCCGCCACCCGCCGCCGAGGTCGTCCGCGGCATTACCGAGGAGCCCGAAGGTCTCATCCTCGCCGAACCCGAAACCCACGAACTCCCGACCCTCCAGCCCGTGGAAGAAAAGGACGAAGAGGACTTGGAGGATGAGGATTTCGAGGAGGGAGACGAGGAAGAATACTACGACTAAACGAACAAGGTGAACATCGGCGAATCGAGCGCCACCGTCTGGGTCGGACCCGTCAGCTTCCCCGTCCCGTCATCCAGCTTGAACACCGTCACCGAGCCAGAATCCTGGTTGCCGCAGATCAGCCAGTTCCCGCTCGGAGCGATCGTGAAGTGGCGCGGAGCCTTGCCGCCGCATGGGATCCGCTGCACCAGCTTCAGGTCCCCGCTCGTCTGGTCGATCGAGAACACCACCAGCGTGTCCTCGCCGCGGTTGCTCGCGTAGAGGAAGAACCCGTTCGGCGATATCTCCAGCTCCGCCGACGTGTTCTTCTCCACCGGAAATCCCGGCGCGAGCAGCTTCGTCGAGTTCTGCGTATCGACGAGAAGAGCCTGCGAGTCGCCGCCCTTGTGCGTCATCGTCCACAGAAACCGGTCGATCGTCGCATCGAGTTCGTTGATGCTGTAAACCCACCGCCTGTTCGGATGAAACACCGTGTGCCGCGGTCCCGATCCAGGATGATTGTTCGTAAACCGATGGGGCTCCATCTGCCCGATGTGCGCCGTCGCTGGATCGATTGGAAAAATGTCGATTGCATCGTCGCCCAGGTCATTGACAACCAGGAACCGGTTATCCGGAGAAAGCAGCGTCGAATGAGGATGCGGCGAAGACTGCCGCGAACTATTCGGACCATGCGGCCCAAAACGCGCAATCTCCTTCTCGAAGTCGAGCGTCTCCACCGGGTCGCTCAGCTTTCCATCCGGAAGAATCCGGAACGAAGCGATCGCTCCGCCCGCATAGTCCGCGACGAACACCGCCTCATCCGTCGAGTCGACCGAAATATAGCAAGGCCCGAGCGCACCCGCCGACACGCGATTCAAAGGCTCGAGCGCACCGGACTTGGGATCGATCAGGAAGCTGTTGACGCACGAAGTCGCCGCGTCGGTGCCTTCCGCGACCGAGTACAGGAGCCTCCTGCCGTTGCGAATCGGACCAAGCGCAAAGTATGCAGGACGTACCGTCGGAACCGCCAGCACAGGAGCCGTCAACATCCCCGTCGTCGCGTCGAATCGAGCCGAGTAAATGCCCTTGCTGACTCCGCGGTAAGTATCGGTCCCGAAATAGACCAGCGACGGAGCCGCCGGGGCCGGCTTCTTCTTCCGCAGGTGAAATTTCTGCAGCCTCTGCGCCTCCGCGATCGATCGAAAGCCCGCAAACACGGCTGGAAGCGAAACGAGAAGCTTGCGGCGAGATATCCAGTCGGTCGAATCGTTCGAAGTCGTCATCGTGCGGAGTTCTCCCCGGGAATTCCGCCACATGGCGGTGAGTCAGTTCGCAGTAGGAATATTGGAGGAAGGATGCGAAGGCATCGTCGCCGAAATCGGAGCCGCCACATTATCCGCAGGCAAACGCCCAAGCTGCGTCTCAGGCTGCACATCCTCGTTGATCACCGGAAGCGAAGGCAGATGATCCGTCCGCCCAACTTCCTTCACCACCGCCGCCGCGTGCTCGAGCACCTCATCCACGGTCATCGTATACATCTCGCGACCGTTGTCGTAACCCGACTCGATAATGCCCTTCAGATACCGTCCGGCAGTCTGCGCCGCCAGGTAATCGGTGATGACGTAGCCCGTCCGCCGCTTCTGCTCCACCCACGCCAGATTCGGCATGGCGATCCAGACTGGCTTTCCGTTGACCGAGAAGCGAATATCGGTCGCATCCGCATGCCGGGTGGCAATGGCAACCATGGTTGCCTTCCACATGCAGCGCAGGTATTCGCCCGTCCAGTGATCGGCTATCGTGAAGTCTTCATACATGGTTTCAGCTTAGTGGAGCAGAAGCGTCAGGGCAAGGAGGCTACTCGTCATAATGCAGTAAAGAAAACACATCGTACTCCTGCAGCTTCGAGCGCCCCTTCAGAAAGTCGAGTTCGATGGCGAATCCAAGCCCCGCGATCTCTCCGCCCAACTGCCGAACGAGCTGAACCGTCGCCTGCATCGTCCCCCCAGTCGCCAGCAGATCGTCGACCACGATCACCCGCTGACCAGGCTTGATCGCATCCAGGTGAATCTCCAGCGCGTCGGTCCCGTACTCGAGGTCGTAATTCACCCGAGCAACCGGCGCCGGCAGCTTCTTCGGCTTCCGCACCGGAACAAACCCGGCATTCAGCCGATAAGCCAAAGCCGGCCCAAAAATGAACCCGCGAGCCTCGATCCCAAGCACCAGGTCGACCTCTTTGCCGATGTAATACTGCGCGAACGCATCGATCAACTGCGCGAATCCGTTCTTGTCCTTCAGAAGCGTCGTGATGTCATAGAACAGGATTCCCGGCTTCGGGAAGTCAGGCACCGTCCGAATCAGTTCCTTCAGCGGCTCACAGTTAATCGGCATCGTCATCGTGTCCTACCAGGCTCCTTCAATCTCGAATGGACCAAGCTTCGCGCCTTCCGCGTCGACAAGGTCATGTTGCTCGATATGGTCCACGCGGCTCCCGCGCGAACCCTTCCGCAGCGAAGCCTCAAGCTCCGCCAGTTCGTCCGCCAGGCCCGCGGCCAGCACCTCGACCTCGCCCGAGTCCGTGTTCCGGACCCATCCGCGAAGGCCGATCTCAGCCGCCTCCCGCTGCACAAACCAGCGGAAACCGACTCCCTGCACCCGGCCGCGAACCATGTAATGACGAACCATCGCTTACGCGCGGCTCATGTAAGCGCCTTCAGCCGTATCGACACGGATCTTCTCGCCCTCGTTGATGAACGGAGGAACCTGCACGATCAAACCAGTCTCCGTCTTGGCCGGCTTGGTGACCGAAGAAGCAGTCGCCGACTTGATTCCAGGCTCCGTCTCCATCACGGTCATGATCACCGCGGTCGGAAGCTCGATACCGACAGCTTTTCCATCGTGGAAGCTCACGCTGATCGAGAGATTCGGCGTCAGGTATTCGACCGCATCGCCCAGAACCTCATGCTTCAGCATGGTCTGCTCGTAAGCCTCATCCATGAAGTAGTAATCGTCCCCATCGTTATAGAGGAACTCCATCTTGACCTCGTCCACGATGACCCGATCGATCGGATCCGGTGAACGGAAGCGCTCCGTGAACATGGACCCAGTCCGCACATTGCGCAGCTTTGCCTGGATGAACGCGCGAAGGTTGCCAGGAGTGCGATGCTCCACCGAAAACACCAGGTGAAGGTCATCCTTGTACTTGATAATCATGCCCGGGCGCATCTGCGTTGCGGGAATCGACATAGAAAAACCTCTAATCTCTTTTTGTATTGAGTTTGCGGCGTGCCCGCGAGCCAGTCGCCGAACCGCTCCACAACCCTACGATTGTAACGCAGCCCAACGGAAGCTAGTCCTTCGACCCACCACCGAACAACCGGCGGAAGAAGTGCCCGATCGCATGCCCAAATCCATGCTTCTCCTCCGGCTCAGCGGAAGCTGCAACAGGCTTAGCCGCCACCGGAGCAGGCTCAGCCGCCGCAGTTCCAGTCGCCGGAGCCTCGTACGTCAGCGAAGCCGCAACCTGCGCATGCACCTCTCCCGCAGGAGCCTGAGGAATCTCCGGTCCCGGAGCCAATCCCTCACTCTGCGCCGCCGGAAACGGGTGCTGCACCGCGGCCTGCGTCTGCGAGACCTTGCCATCGCCCGAAGGCGTCAACGAAGCCTCCGCAAGCGACATGGTCTTCGGAGGTTCTGGTGCAGGACATCCGCATGGCGAGGTCTCGTGATCCACGACCTCCCGCAGACTTCCATGCTCGAACAGCACATGCTGTCCGGCGTGCAGTTCATACGTCGCTTCGCCAAACGAGTCGGTGATTACCAGGGTAGGAGCCGAAGCTCCCCGATGCTCCACGCACGTGTCGCCATTTCGCGTAACCCGCAGGTAGAGATCGAGCGGACCTCCTGCCTTCACCGCGAACCGCAAATCCGGAGTCAGCACCGCATCGTTTGCGACAGAAGCCATCTTGACCTCGATCGCTCCACGATCCAGCGCCAACATCAGCGGCGCACCAGCCGAGCTCGAAGCCCCCGAAGAAAGGTGCAGTCCACTCGTCTGGCAAACCTTCACTGTCCCACCACGCTGGAGCGACACTTCCGCTGCATGATCCTTGGCCGTCACGCTGCTGCTTCCCACCAGCACCGCTCGCCCACCCGTGACCTCAAGCGATCCCGCAACAGTCGCGTCCTGCATGGCGACACTTCCGATCGGCTGCTGCGCCCAGGCGTTTCCCCCAACCAGCAAGACTCCACCAGCCAGAGCCAACCGACACTTCGCCACTCTCAGCGTGCAGGCCATCCTCAACCCTTCATCTTCAGGAAGTTCTCGATGATCGTCTTCCCATGCGTGGTCAGCACGCTCTCCGGATGAAACTGAACCCCTTCAATCGGAAGATCGCGGTGGCGAAGAGCCATAATGGTCTGCCCTGCCCCATCCGTTCCGGCAACGACGCGAGCCGAGATCTCAAGCTCCTCTGGAAAACCCTCCTCCGAAACGATCAGCGAATGGTACCGCGTGCATGTCATTGCCGAAGGAATCCCCGCGAAGATCGTCTCCCCATCATGCTCGATCTCGCTCGTCTTTCCATGCATCAGCTTCGGAGCCCGAATCACCTTGCCTCCGAACGCCGCACCGATCGCCTGGTGACCAAGGCAAACGCCAAGAATCGGAACCTTCGGCCCACCGTTCTCGCCAAGCGCAGCAAAATGCTTAATGAGGTCGATCGAAATCCCCGCGTCCTCTGGCGTGCATGGTCCCGGTGAAATCAGGATGCGATCCGGCTGCAATGCTTCAACCTCCGCGGGAGACATCTCATCGTTCCGCTTGATCACCATCTCCGCCCCAAGCTCGCCCATGTATTGCACGAGGTTATAGGTAAACGAATCGTAATTATCTAGAACAAAAACCATCCCATCTCCCTTGACTAACGCCCGCCGGACCTTGCCCGCTCGATCGCCCTCACCACAGCCTTTGCCTTATTCCCGCACTCCTCGAACTCGCTCTCCGGAATCGAGTCAGCCACAATTCCAGCACCAGCCTGAATGTGTCCCTGTTTGCCGTTCATGAACAAGGTACGAATCGCAATACACGAGTCCAGATTCCCGTTGAAGTCCGCATACAGAATGCTTCCGCCGTAAACACCTCGACGAGCCGGTTCGAGTTCCTCAATGACCTCCATCGCCCGGATCTTCGGAGCACCACTCAATGTTCCCGCAGGGAAGCACGCCCGAAACGCATCGACTGGCCCAAGCTCCTTCTTCAGCGTCCCCTCGACCGCGCTGACGAGGTGCATCACGTGACTGTATCGCTCCACAAACATCAGGTCTTTCACCCGCACCGAACCGAACTCACTCACACGTCCAACATCGTTTCGTCCGAGATCGACAAGCATGATGTGCTCGGCAACCTCCTTCTCGTCGGCCCGGAGATCCGCCTCGAGAGCCTGGTCTTCGGCCTCATTCTCCGACCGCTTGCGCGTCCCGGCTATCGGCCTGTACTCCACATGACGTCCGTGCACGCGCACGAGAAGCTCCGGAGAGCTGCCCACGATGTGAGCCTCGGACTTCTCCGCTCCATCCATCTCAAAGCGCAGGAAGTACATATAAGGAGATGGATTCACAATCCGCAACGCCCGATAGACCTCGAACGCGTCCACATCCGGCACGAGATCGAACCGTTGCGAGAGAACGCATTGGAAGACATCTCCCGAAGCGATGTACTCCTTCGCTGCAATCACTGACTTGAGGAACGCAGCCCTGGTCGTTCGGGGAACGATCTTCAGCTTGCCTAACTCCTTTGACCGCTTGCGCTTCGGTAGCTCCTGCGCCAGGCGCTTCTCCAGCCGGTTCAGCCTCTTGACCGAGCGCTCGTAAGCGCCTTCGCTCGCTTCCCGCTGAAAGTCGGCCGTAACCATCAGGTGAATCTCCTTCTTCACGTGGTCGAAGGCCAGCACCTGGTCGAAGAACATCAGGCACGCATCGGGCACGCCCAATTCGTCCTTCGCTAGCGACGGAAGCTTCTCGATCTGGCGAACGACATCGTAGGAGAAGAATCCAACTGCGCCGGCGGTAAACGGCGGCAAACCCGGCAGGCGCGCTGGAGTGTGGCCGTCGAGAGCCTTCTTGAGCTCGTCGAAGATGTCTCCCTCGAAAGTGCGCCGCTTCCGGCCTTCCTGAACGGTGATGCTGCGGCCGCGCGAGACCATCTTCTTATAGGGCTGAACGCCGATGAAGGTGTACCGTCCGACGCGTTCGCCGCCTTCGACGGACTCGAGGAGAAAGGCTTCCGGCTCTTCGGCCGCGATGCGGAGGAAGGCGGAGACGGGGGTTTCGAGGTCGGCGACGACCGTGCGATAGACCGGAACGAGCGAATGCACCTTGCTGAGCCGCGAAAACTCCTTCGCTGACGGAAACGAAACAGCCTGAGACGAACTGCGTGCAGCACACATCCCTCCATCATAGCCGTCCTTCCCGGTTGCCCACTGTAACGCGCGGGGCCTATACTCCGCAGGTTGGACCACAGACCGGTCTGGTCCGACGCGCACGCTTCCCCTGTGACTCCCGTGTCAATTCCGGGAGTAATTCACACCGCGGAGAGCCTGATGGCCGGAGAATCACTGATAAGTAGTCAAAGAGGACCCCATGTCGACCGCAATTCTTGATACACCTGTTCCAACCCACACGATCTCCCTTGAAGAGGAGACAAATCCCTGGCAGGCGCAGGCCGCTCGTTTCGACCTCGCCGCCCGTAAGCTCAGCCTTGATCCCGGCGTCTGGAAGGTGCTCCGTTACCCTTCGCGTGAACTCATCGTCCACATTCCGGTTGCAATGGATGATGGCTCGATCGAGGTGTTTACCGGGTATCGTGTGCAGCACTCGATCGCGCGTGGTCCGGCGAAGGGTGGGATTCGCTACTCGCCGGATGTGTCGCTGGACGAGGTTCGTGCGCTGGCTTCGTGGATGACGTGGAAATGCGCGGTCGTCAATATTCCGTTCGGCGGGGCGAAGGGCGGCGTGATCTGCGACCCGAAGACGATGTCGCAGGGCGAGTTGGAGAGGATGACGCGGCGCTATACGGCTGAGTTGATGGAGTTCATCGGACCGGAGAAAGACGTTCCTGCTCCTGATATGGGGACGAACGAGCAGACCATGGCGTGGATTATGGACACCTATTCCATGCACATGCGGCAGACGGTGACCTCGGTTGTGACCGGAAAGCCGGTGAATATCGGCGGTTCGCGTGGACGGCGCGAGGCTACGGGACGTGGAATCGCAGTGGTCTGCGATCAGGCTCTGAAGCACTTCGACCTTCCCGTGAAGGGTTGCAGGGTGATCGTTCAGGGTTTCGGCAATGTGGGCTCGAACGCGGCGAAGATCCTGTTCGACAAGGGTTACACGATCCTTGGCATTGCGGAATACGATGGCGCGGTTGCCAACCAGAATGGCTTGGATATCAACGCGCTCCTGTTGCATCGGCAGAAAGCTGGAACGATCAACGGGTTTGCTGGTGGAGATGCAGTCGATAAGGCGGAGCTTCTGACCTGGAATTGCGAGATCCTGATTCCGGCGGCGACCGAGAATGTGATTACGAGCCAGAATGCCGGTTCGCTGAACTGCAGGATTCTCTGCGAAGGGGCGAATGGGCCTACGACGATCGTTGCGGATGACATTCTCGAGGCGAAGGGCGTTTTTGTGATTCCCGACATTCTTGCCAATGCCGGGGGCGTGACGACGAGCTACTTCGAGTGGGTCCAGGACCGGATGGGTTACTTCTGGACCGAGGCAGAGGTGAACCAGAGGCTCGAGCGGATCATGATGGACAGCTTCGAGGATGTGCTCTCCTATGCGAAGTCCCACGCGGTGAACAACCGGATCGCCGCTTACATGCTGGCGATCGACCGGGTCGCCTATACAACCAAACAACGCGGCATCTACGCCTGATCGTCGTAACACCGCTCGTGCAGGAGGGGCAGCCGCGGGGCTGCCCTTTTTGGTGTTACGTGTGCTGTTCCTGCCTGAGCGCACCAGCATTCCCAACAAACATAACGCCGGTGTGACAGAATGCTGGTAACCGCCCTCTTTCCCGAAGCCTGAGACTGACCGGCGCGCCGAGCCCCGCGATGAATCTGCCCAACTCCATCACGATGAGCCGCATCGCCAGCGTGCCGCTGCTGATCTGGGTGATGTCTCCACTTGGTCTCCATACGCTCCAGACTCTGTTTCCGCCGACGCATCCCGGGGGACTGCTCGGGGGCGAACAGGAGATCGCGGCTTCCATCATCTTTATCATCGCGAGCATCACTGACGGGCTCGACGGGTATTTGGCGCGGAGGCGGAAGCAGATCACCACCATGGGGATGCTGCTCGATCCGCTGGCCGACAAGCTGATGGTGACGGCGGCGTACATCATTCTCGTCGCGTATAACCCGAGGATCGTTCCCCCCTGGATTGCTGTCGTGGTGATTGGGAGGGAGTTCCTGGTCTCCGGGCTGCGTTCGATCGCTTCCGCCGAAGGCTTCACGATCGAGGCGAGCGAGATCGGGAAACTCAAGACCGTCATTCAGATCGTCTCGGTGGTTGCCGCCATCCTCGCTCATCGTTGGGACTACTGGAACTGGGGCGGGTTTATCGTCGCCGTTCACTTTATTGCCGTGACCGCGATCTACTGGATGACGATCGTCTCGATCATCTCGGCGATCGACTACTTCGTCGGGTTCTGGAACAAGATAGATCATGCGAGCGACAAGCGGCGGACGCGGAGGTCGGCCGTGCTCAGCCGCCGGAAGCCTCCTGCGGCGGCAAAGGCCAATTCGCCGATCGCGTAGATCCTGTGGATCCCACATCTCGGAAGCAGGATGTAGGGCACGGAGCTCAGGCGATTGGAGCGCTGTGGAGTTTGTAGTCGGCCAGGCCGTTAGGGTCGATGCCGAGGGCGAGTTCCACGAGGTTGATCGACTCCCGTAGGAGCTTGATGTAACCGTCTTCGATCTCCATGCGGCCGACGAAAAGCTGGTGGATCATGCGGCCGGTTTTGCGGGATAGGGTGGTGAACTCGTATTCGCCGACGACGACGTCCAGAGTTTCGCGGACAATCTTGGCGGAATGAGCCGACTTTAGACCGTTTGCCCAAAAGGTGCGCGCGAGCGGATATGATCCGGAGACTGCTTATGCGTCTCTCGTTCCTCGCCTCTGCGCTGTTTCTATTGCCCTGCGTTTCTCTTAGCCAGGCTCCCGACGTGACGCTTGGGCGGCACGACTTTTTGTATGCCGGCGAATCGAAGGAGCGCAGGATCTTCCTCGTGCGTGGAGGCCAGGTTGTTTGGTCCTACGACGATCCTTCCGGACGTGGAGAGATCAGCGATGCGACGATGCTCTCGAATGGGAATATCCTCTTCGCGCACCAGTTCGCGGTGGAAGAGATAACCCAGGAGAAGAAGACGGTCTGGCGGTACGACGTTCCAGCCGGGCATGAGGTGCACACAGTTGTGCCGATCGGCCTGGACCGCGTGCTCTATATCCAGAATGGAAACCCGGCTTTGCTGCGAGTGGTGAATATTCGCAGCGGCGTGATGGAGAAGGAATCGGTTCTGAAGACGAAGAACCCGGATAGCGTGCATGGGCAGTTTCGGCATGCGCGTCTGACGGCGAACGGCACCCTGCTCGTGGCGCACATGGATCTCGACCGCGTGGTGGAGTACGACGTCGACGGAAATGAGCTTTGGAGCTTTCCCGGGACACACATCTGGGGAGTGACCCCGCTGGAGAATGGGAACGTGCTGGTCACGGACAGCCTTGGTGTTCGGGAGATTACGCGGCGAGGCGATGCGGCGTGGAGTTGGAAGCCGGGCGATACACCCGGAATTCACGTCGACAGTCTGCAACAGGCATGGCGCCTGCCGAATGGAAATACGGTCGTCAACAATTGGGTGAATGAGTGGAGCCAGAAGGTCCAGCCGGGCAGCCTGCAGGCTATCGAGTTGACTCCGGAGAAGCAGGTAGTTTGGGTGCTTCGTTCTTCCGCGGACGCCCCATATCTAGGACCAAGTACGACGCTGCAGTTCCTGGACAGTCCATCGCGTGCCGAGAACGTGCACTTCGGAGCGATTCGGTAGGGCTTTCGGAAGATGAAAGTTCTCAGTCCCCCATTCGTCTCGGCGATAGCCTTCACGCGGTGCATCAGTTCCTGCGGTAGCTTCTCAAGCCCCCTCACCGATACACCAGGCACCCACGCCCCTCCAATTCCTCCAGCCATCCAGGCCACTCCATCGTCCGTACCCACCGCAAGTCCACCTTCTCCAGCCGAGGCATCTCCAGCATCGTCCTCGGCAAAGAAATAAGCGGATTCCCCCGCAGATCAATTACCCTCAGCTCCGCTAAGTCCCCAATCTCCTCCGGAAGTGCCTCCAGCGCGTTATTCCGCAGATGTAGCTCCCGCAGCCGCCCCAATCCACCAATCGACCCCGGAATCTCTGCGATCCGGTTGTCCGCAATCCGTAGCTCCACCAGCCCACTCATCCCGCAGACCGCCTCCGGAAACCTCTCCATCAAATTCTCACTGACATTCAAATACCGCAGCGCCTTGAGGTTTGCCAGACTCTGCGGAAGTCCAGTAAACCGGTTGTCATGCAGATAAAGAAAGTCCCGCAGCCCCGAAACCTCCCCAATCTCCCCCGGCACCTCCGCCAGCAGGTTATGCCCAAGGTCGAGCATCCTTAGCTCCCGAAGTCCCCCGATCCTCCCCGACACCTCCGTCAGATCGTTATCCGCCAGCACCAGCGTCCGCAGCTCCACCCGCTCCCAGACCCAATCCGGAACCGTCCCAAGCCGCTTCTTCCATAGGTTCAAATCCACATCCACCGAGGCATCGTCCATGCGAACATCCTACGGGCCTGCCTGATAAACTCACCCCTATATGGCTGAGAACCAAGACTCCCCGCCGACTCTAGCCAGCCTCCGCCTCGGCCTCCGGGGAAAGCGCAGCCCCCGCCCCACCCAGGCCACCCTCGGCCTCCTCTTCACCGAACCGACCGCACCGCCACCCACCCCAAAACCCACCCCAGCCCCACCCCAGCCCATCAAGCCCGCAGCCCCCCACGTCTGGACCGTAGGAGCCCTCGTCTCCGAGGTCCGCCGCCAGGTCGAGTCCGCCCACACCGACGTCTGGGTAGCCGGCGAAATCTCAAACCTCCGCCCCGCCCCCTCCGGCCACCTCTACTTCACCCTCAAGGACGGCGAAGCCCAACTCCCCGTCGTCCTCTTCCGCCGCCAGGCCCAACTCCTCCGCTTCCGCCCCAAAGACGGCGACGAGATCCGCGCCCGCGGCCGCATCAGCATCTACGAGTCCCGAGGCCAGCTCCAGCTCATCGCCGAAACCCTCGAGCTCCGCGGCGCAGGCCTGCTCCAGGCAGCCTTCGAACGCCTCCGCGACCGCCTCAAAGCCGATGGCCTCTTCGACACCGCCCGCAAGCGCCCCCTGCCCGCATTCCCCAAGTGCATCGGTGTCATCACCTCCACCAGCGGAGCCGTCATCCGCGACATCGTGACGGTAGCCCGCCGCCGCCACGGCAAGGTCAACCTCCTCATCTACAACGCCACCATGCAGGGCCCGAACTGCCCGCCAACGGTCATCGCCGGCCTCCGCTGGTTCAACAAACATCCCGAACGCGCCGACCTCATCCTCATCGCACGAGGCGGAGGCTCCGCCGAGGACCTCGCCGGCTTCAACGACGAATCCCTCGCCCGCGCCATCGCCGCCTCAACGCTTCCCGTGGTCTCCGCCATCGGCCACGAAACCGACTTCACCATAGCCGACTTCGTCGCCGACCTCCGCGCCCCCACCCCATCCGCCGCCGCCGAGATCATCACCTCCGCCCAGCACCGCATCGAGGACCGCCTCGAAGCCCTCTCGCGCCGCGCCCTCCGCGCCATCCGCTACACCCTCATGCACGGGCGCCAACGCTACGCCCGCCTCTCCGCCGAGTCCGTCCTCAACCGCCTCCGCGACGCCGTCTCCCGCCGCGATCAGCGCATCGACGACCTCCGCTTCCGCCTTGAATCCGCCTCCGCCCGCCGCCTCCGCCAGCAACACCAGCGCCTCGCCGCCCTCGAATCCCGTCTCCACCGCCAGGACATCCGCCTCCGCCTCGCCGAAGCCCAGAGACGTCTCGCCGCCGCCAACGCCCGCCTCACCCGTATCTCGACGCAGCTCATCACCACCCGCCAGAACCGCCTCACAAGAGCAGAAGCCCGCCTCCAAGCCCTCTCGCCTCTCGCCGTTCTCAACCGCGGCTACGCCCTCGTATACTCGCCAGAAGGCAAGCTCCTGCGTAACGCGCACGATACAGAAACCGGCCAACCGATCCGCGCCCGTCTCGCCACCGGAAGCATCAGCGCGACCGTCACGGAGATCCTCCCCAGATGAAGAAACTCTTCGGCACCGACGGCATCCGCGCCGTCGCCGGCCAGCCCCCGCTCGATCCTGCCACCGTCCACGCCATCGGCCTCGCCCTCGCCAACTCCTTAGGCCCCAATCCCCGCATCCTCATGGGCCAGGACACCCGCGAGTCCAGCGACTGGATCGCCGCGACCCTCACCAGCGGCCTTACCTTGGGAGGCGCAACCGTCGAGAGCGCCGGCGTCATCACCACCCCCGCCGTCGCCTTCCTCACCCACACCCACGGCTTTTCGGCAGGCATCGTCATCTCCGCCTCCCACAATCCCTGGGAAGACAACGGCATCAAGCTCTTCGGCCCCGACGGCTACAAGCTCCCCGACGCCACCGAACTCAAGATCGAAGAAGAGATCTTCAAGCAACTGGCCCTCGCCCCCCAGACCCCCGAGCCCTCGAACCCACCCCCGGTGAATGAAGCCGACCGCGCCGAGTACGTCCAGTTCCTCTTATCCCTCGTCCCCGGCCTCTCGCTCGACAACAAGCGCATCGTCGTTGACTGCGCCAACGGAGCCGCCAGCGCCGTAGCCCCCCAGCTCTTCGCCGGCCTCGGCGGTGAGGTCATCATCACCCACGCCAGCCCCACCGGCCGCAACATCAACGAGCACTGCGGAGCCCTCCATCCCGACATCGTAGCCGCCGAAGTCGTCGCCCAAAAAGCCTCGATGGGCATCACCTTCGACGGCGACGCCGACCGAGCCCTCTTCGCCGACGAGCACGGCAACGTCGTCAACGGAGACGCCGTCCTCCTCCTCGCCGCCCGCGACCTCCAGGCCCGCAGCCTCCTCTCGAACTCGACCGTAGTCGCCACCACCATGTCGAACATGGGCCTCGAAGCCGCCCTCAAGCGCTCGCAGATCCGCATGCTCCGCGCTCCCGTAGGCGACAAGTACGTCCTCGAACAAATGCTCTCCACCGGAGCCTCCCTCGGCGGCGAACAATCCGGACACATCATCTTCTCCGGCAAATCCACCACCGGCGACGGCCTCCTCACCGCCCTCCTTCTCCTCGACATCCTCCACCGAGCCAACAAATCCCTCGCCGCACTCCTCACCGACCTCAAGGTCTTCCCCCAGGTCATCATCAACGTGAAGGTCCGCGAGAAGAAGCCGCTCGAACTCATCCCGACCGTGGTAGCCGCCATCGCCGAAGCCGAGCAGGCCCTCGCCGACACCGGCCGCGTCGTCATCCGCTACTCCGGCACCGAAGCCCTCGCCCGCGTCATGATCGAAGCCGAATCCGAGCCGCTCATGCGCCACCACGCCGAAGCCATCGCCCAGGCCATCCGCGCGGAGTTAGCCGTTTAGCCCGCAATTCACTGGCGTTCAAACAAGCCGCCTTGTAAGGTGAAGGCTCATCTTGCGTACGCACTTTGGAGCCTCTGATGCATGTCGGCGAATCCGGTGCTGGTGCCTCGACCAAGACACCAGCGCCCGTAACTCTTCCCACGGTAGAAGGCATCGACCTCCACGCGCAGCATCAAGCCGACAGCAGCGGCGGTGATTTCTTTGACGCCATCCGAATCGGCCAACGCATAGCCTTCCTCCTCACCGATATCGCCGGAACCCGCCAGCAAACCGACCCCATCGCCGCCGAAACGCAAGCCGCGTTCCACGCAAAAGCAACCGAGTTCTTCGGCGCACCCGACGCCAACCTGATGGACGGCAGCGCCCTCCTCGTCCAGTCCCTCAACCTCGCCCTCACCGCAGCCGGTAAGCAGATCCACTTCGCCCCCACCTTCATCGGCTGCTACGACCTCGACCTGGGCCTGCTCGCCTACATCAACGCCGGCGGCCAGACCGCCGCTCTCCGCGACAGTGAAGGAACGCGCCTCCTGCCCAACGTCGCCATGCCCCTCGGCCTCTTCACCCACCTTACCTACGAGCCCTCCATCCAGGCCCTTGAGCCCGGCGCGAAACTCCTCATCGTGACCAAGGGCGTCACCCAGACCATGCACCACGGCACCGAGTTCGGCGACGAGCGCGTCATTGAAATCCTCAAAGACTCCGGGGAGTCGTCGGCCGCAACTATCTGCCAAACCGTCCTCGAGAAAGCCCGCGCCTTCGAAGCCCTGTCCTGGACCAAGCGGCTCTTCAGCAAGAACGCGCAGCCCGAGGACATGACCGCCCTCGTCCTCGCGCGTAGCCGCTGAGACACTCCCCTCAAAAAAATCTGCATCACCCTGAAACGCTCAAGCCCTTCCCATCACCATCCCTGCAATGAAAGATCGAGTGCCCACGCGCACTCCGCGTAAGTCCCTTGGCTCGCATCTTGCAGTCGAAAGGCATCTTCATGCCCACCGTTCAGAATCCCATCGATCCCATCGCGATCGATCTTGACGAGATTCAAGGCAACATTCTCGCCGGCTTCAACAAGGATCATCAACGCTTCCTCTTCCTCCGCATCGATCACGTCGATACCGCGAAGGCATGGCTCCGCGCCCTTGTCCCGCAGATCTCGAAATCTACGGACGTCGCCGCCTTCAACAACGATTTCCGCGCCGCGCGCCGTCGCAATCGCGGCGAAGTCAACATGCCCAAGGCCTCCTGGATCAACATCGCCTTCACCTTTGCCGGCCTCAAAGCCCTGAACGCCTCCGGCATCAGTTCCTTCCCCGGCGAGTTCAAGCAGGGCATGGCCGCTCGCAAGTCCGTCATCGGCGACCTCCACCACAGCGACCCCAACCACTGGCAGGCACCCTTCCAGCAGCCTGAGCAACTCCATCTCGTCCTGCACCTCGCCGCAGACGACGCCACCGACCTTACCGCCGCCACCCTCAACGTCATGGACGGCCTCCCCACCAGCGGCCTCTCGCTCCTCTACGACCAGCTTGGCGAGACCCTCCCCGCCCCACTCACCGGCCACGAGCACTTCGGCTTCAAGGATGGCGTCTCCCAGCCCGGCATCAAGGGCTTCACCGCCTCCGCCGACACCAACCCCGGCCCGAACTCCGGCCACCAGGGCGTCCCCGGACAGGACCTCCTCTGGCCCGGCGAGTTCGTCCTCGGCTACCCCACCCAGGTTCCTACCCGCCCCGACCCATCGTTCGACGGCCCCAACCCCGCTCAGGGACCCATCAGCGCCAGCGGCCCCGCTTGGACCCGCAACGGCTCCTATCTCGTCTTCCGCAAGCTCCGCCAGGACGTCGCCGGCTTCATCAAGAGCGTCAATGCCAACGCGACCGCCCTCTCGATGCCGCCCGAGGTCTTCGGAGCCAAGATCGTCGGACGCTACGCCAGCGGATGCCCCATCCAGCACACCGCCTACGAGGGCTCCGATAACGGCTTCCCCGCAGACTTCGACGCCAGCACCGGCGATCCCTCCAACCTTCACCCCGAGATGCTCGACGCCAACCTCATCAACAACTTCGAGTACGGTGACGATCTCCGCGGCACCGGCGTCCCGCGCTCCGGCCACATCCGCAAGGCCTACCCGCGCGACGAGCAGTTCCTCAAGGCCGACGGCACCGTCGACCCTAACAGCGATCTCCACGAGAGCTTCACCCAGACCCACCGCCTCCTCCGCCGCGGCATCCCCTTCGGCCCCGCTTTCAAGCGCCCGAAGCACCCCGGCGACCCAATCACCGACGACGGCGTCGATCGCGGTCTGCTCTTCCTCTGCTACCAGAAGAGCATCAGCGACCAGTTCGAGTTCGTCCAGAAGTTCTGGATCAACGATCCCAACTTCCCCCAGAAGGGCGATGGCGTTGACCCCGTCATGTCACAAAGTACATCCGGTGCGATGAAGTGCCCCTTCCACAGCAAAAGCAGCACCGCCACCAACACAGTAACGCTCAACCACTTCGTCACCACCGAGGGCGGCGAGTACTTCTTCCAGCCCTCGATCTCCGCCCTTCAATCTTTGGCAGCAGAATAACGCCGCCACCCAAGTCTCCGAGCACCCCACGCGAGCCCTGCTTCGCGTGGGGCTTTTTTTCTTGGAATTTAGCAGCAACAACGAACGCGGGTGCCCAGGTCTCGCCCTTGAGACCTGGCCATCGGAACAGGACAATCGTCTCAGCATCAGCACGAACTAGGTCGTGTCCCCGATATCATCGGTCCCAACGTCAAGCGGGAGCCTCCATGCCCATCCATCTCGCCCCATTCCTCTCCGTCCGGAACAGCGAAGCCGCCCTCGCCTTTTACAAACTAGCCTTCGCCGCCGAAGAGATCTTCGCCTTCCATGACGAAAGCAAAGGCGAAGTCATCGCCCACCTCTCCCTCGGCGACTCCTCCTTCTGGCTCTCGGAAGAATCACCCGAATACCAGAACTACAGCCCCGAAACCCTAAACGGCAGCACAACCCGCATGATCATCACCACGGAAGATCCCGACGCCGTCTTCAACCGCGCCATCGCCGCCGGAGCCACCTCCATCTGTCCCGTCCGCGACGAGTCCTACGGCTGGCGCATCGGCCGCCTCGCCGACCCCTTCGGCCACCACTGGGAGGTTGGCCGGCCCCCGGGTTAGAACCCACCGTCCCGTATACTCTGGACAACCAAGACGACCAGCACAAGCAACCCACACTGACTTCCGCCAGAGGCCCCGGTTTTGCCACAAACCAAAGACATCCCAACCCATCCCGGAACCCGCCACACCCTCCGCTTTCAGGTCCTCGCAATCGCCGCATGCCTCGTCCTCGGCGCCCTCATGATCCTCAACACCCAGATGGGCGGCGAGGGCATGTGGTTCTGGTACGCCACCGTCTTCCATCACGGCGCAAAGCTCTACTCCGGCCTCCACATCGTCCTCCAGCCCCTCTATCTGCTCGAGACCAACGCCTGGATGACCCTCTTCGGCGTCAAGTCCTTCGCCTACGAGACCCCCTCCATCCTCCACTGCCTCGCCCTCGCCATCGGCATCCTCCTCATCCTCCGCGAGTGCACCTGGCCCGACTGGCAGAAGGCCATCTTTCTCCTCGGCACCTTCGTCATCATCATCGACGGCCACTCCTACCGCTTCGACGACTACCACGTCGTCGCCGAAGAGATCATCCTCTTCGCCCTCCTCTTCATGCTCTACCTGGCCAGGGCGCTCGAACCCCGCCGCCAGCTCATCGACTCCGCCGCCCTCGGCATCCTCTCCGGTCTAGCCGTCACCACCCGCCTCACCGACGGCGCTGCCCTGCTCGTCGCGACCGCCATCATCATTCCCTTCCTCACCCGGGGCAAAAAACTTCCCGCTCTCGCCGTCTACTTCATCGCCGCCGCCCTCACCCTCCTCTTCATCGTCTCCCTCACCGGCGACACCTTCTCCGCCTATCTCAGCAACAGCCTCATCCACGCCGCAGGCAGTAAGGGAGGCACCGGAAGCATCCTCGCCGCTCCCTTCGCCATGTTCGTCAACACCATCAAGCTTGCCTACAATCTCCGCCGCCGCATGACCTTCGACATCACCGTCCTGTTCGTCATCGGCTATCTCATCCAGCGCTTCTGGAAGCCCGCCGTCCCCTACATCACCCTCATCCAGCTAACCCTCGCAACCCTCATCTTTTACCGCGACCCGCAGGGCATCCAGGATGGCGAACTCATCGTCCTCCTCGTCCTCTACCTGACTCCCCTCATGTATCTCCTCGCCCCGCTGGTCGCCGCACGCTTCGCCATCGCCCGCGCCAGCCACACCCCCTGGGACCCACGCGAAGCCATCGTCCTTCTCCCCCTCGCCGAGTGGGCCTCCTACTCCGCCGGAGCGGCCGCCGAGCCCGTCACCAACTACTACGCCCCCGTCTCGCTCCTGCTTCTCCTCATCCCTACCATTCAGCCCTTCCGCCGCCTCCCCATCTGGGTTCGCTACTCGATCATCACCGTCATGGCGATGGCCGCCTTCTCCGGCATCAGTTCCAAGTACAAAACTCCTTACTACTGGCAGAACTACCGCACCACCCGCATGTTCGAGCGCCGCGTCTGGTACACCCACCCCACCTACGGCACGCTCTACATCGACTCGGACCTCCTGAACTTCTCCCAGATGGTCTGCAAAGACATCGGAGCCGTCCCCGGCCAACCCGGCCCCGAACTCCTCTCCATCCCCTACCCCTACCCAAACTACTTCTGCAACACGCCTCCCTGGCACAACTACGTCCAGACCTTCTTCGACACCAGCCCGCGCGCCACCATCGAGCGCCTGATGCAGGAGCTCGACACCGCGCCACCCCAGTACATCGTCTACCAGCGCCAGCTCAAGATCATGAAGGGATCCGAACACCTCTACAACCACGACAGGCCCTGGGCCCAGCGCGACCTCGACACCATGATCATGAACAAGCTCGCCACCGGCCAATGGCAGCTCCTCGACAAGAGCCTCTACATCTCCCGCCCCCCCGTCACCAACGACCCAGACGCCGCCTGGTACATCATCCGCACCCACCCCTGACCCACCAGCCGTCCATGATCCTTCCCGAACGGTCGCCACGATCGCCGGGTGCCCCATCTTCGCCGACAGCAGTACCGTCGGCTAGGGTGGGAGCGTAAAGAGTCAACTAGCCGCGCCGTTGCCCTTTGGTTGTCATTCCCGAAGGGAATCTGCGTTTCGCTTCCCCCACAAAAAACCCCCCGACCAATCCCAAACAAGGGGACCAATCGGGGGACCATCCACTACGTCTAACTCACCAGAAAACTACTTAGCCTTATGAGCCCGTCCCTTACGGAACAACTCATTCACCGTCCGCACAAAGTGCGCCGCGACCGCGGGAGTAGGCTCACCCCCGTTCAGCACCTTCTCGAACGAAACATCATGTCCATAAAGCGCGCCCGTGTCCTTCACGTTCTGGTTCACTTCATCGCCCTGCAGATCGATACCCGCGAACAATCCCTTGTTCCGCGAGTAGGTCAGGAACTCGGCATTCGCCAGTTCTGTCGTCGAAGCCTGCGCGCTGCGCCCAACCGGACCGCCCGCCACCGAAGCATCTCCACCAAGCTTGACCTTGTCCTTCAGAAGGTGTTCGACGCTCTGGTGCGTCCGCCCGATCAGCACCAGGTCCGTCGACTGCCCGCCGATCTGGAAGCCGAAGCTTGCTCCAGCCATCTGCACAAATACCGGAGCGCTCCAACCATGGCCTGTCCGGCAGGTCGCCACGCCCTGGCCATACTCGCCGCCGAAGATAAAGGCACCCTTCTTGAAGCTCGGAATCACGATCACGCACTGCGCCGAAGCAGCGATGTCGAGCGGGATACCCTTATCCGGTGTAGCCATCAGCTCATGCAGAATAGCGTGTGACGCGTTGATGCGTTGAACCAGTTTTTCCGGCGCCTGTGCCTGCGCCATAGGTGCGGCGAGAACACTGACGGCGACAACAGCAGAGGCAATAAAGTTACGCATGATGCTCCTTTAGTTTTCGTTCCATTCCAGTCCATAGGAGACACTTAGCTACTCATGTGTTGTCCGGCGGATATTGGAGCCTTGCGAATTATTCCCAGGCCGCGCCAGTCTTGGTGCCAAATCCGATCAGGAGACTCAAGGAGTCGCCGCCCGGTGCGTCTCCCGCCAGTTACTCGGAGTAACTCCCTCCCACACCCGGAACGCTCTCCCAAACGAGTTCGGATCCTCGAACCCTAGCAGGTAAGCCGTCTCGTTCAACTCCAGCCCCGAGTTGCCGAGATAATACCGCGCCATCTGGTGACGGGCCTCATCCAGTACCCGTTGATAACTCGACCCCGACTCCTGCAACCGCCGTTGCAGCGTACGCGGACTCAAATGCAGCGCATCCGACACCACATCGATCGACGGCCGCCGCCCCGTTAACCGATCCTGAACCGCCGACCGCACCAGCTCCAGAAAGCTGTCTTCCTCCCTGTACTGCTTTAGCTGCTCCTCAAACTGCGGAGCCAGCAGATCCAGCAGCTCAGCATTCCTGGTCACAAACGGTGCCGTCGCATCGGCAGCCCGAAAGACGATCACATTCCGCGCCGCGCCATCCACCACCTCACAGCCCAGCGTCCGCCCAATCGCTCTTAGCTGGGGGCGAGCATGAACATACTCCGCCCGCACCGGCTTCAACCCGGTTCCCGTCCCATGCCGCGCGATCGTCAGCATCCACGAGAAGCAATAATCCGTCAGCGCCTGCGGCTCCCCATCCACCGCAAGCAGCCAGCGAAAGCCGACGCTGAACTCCTCGCCCTTGATCCCCGAAAGAATCTCCTCTGGAGCCGTCAGCTTCTTGTAGCGGGCCATGTGCTCCACCGCCGCCTTGAAGTTCGGCGTCGACAGCGCCGCAATCGCCATCGGATGAAACCGCCCCGTCTTCGTCTCAACCCCCAGCTTCAGCCCGATCAGCGGGTCCGCGCTCACCCCTTCAATCGCCCTCCACAACGCAAAAAGCTCATCCGTCGTCACCAGCACCCGCACCTGCTCAAACAGATCCCGCGGAAGACCCGCTCGCCGCAGCACCGCCGAAACCGGCACGTCAAGCTCCGCCATCCTGATCGCGAGCCGTCCCGGAACACGAAAATGCTTCACCATGCCAGTTCCCCCATTTCAAGACTATCCAAATTCTCCTCATCCCATCCTTCCAAACACGCCAATCCTCCCGCGAAACACGCCATAAGCCGATCCCGCGATTGGCGCATTTGGTATGTAGTTTGGCGCATCTCGCAGGGCAGCGGAGAACCCAAAGCATCACACTTGGTACTGTGAATGCCACTCACGGCACCCCGGCAAATCGGGCACACAGGCAAAACAGGAGGAACGATGCAGAAGCGAGAACTAGGAAAAAGCGGTCTGGAAGTCTCGGCACTTGGATTCGGATGCATGGGCTTGAGCTTCGGTTTTGGCCCCGCAACCGAGAAGACGGAAGCCATCAAGGTCATCCGCGCCGCCTACGAGGGCGGCGTCACCTTCTTCGATACCGCCGAGGCCTACGGTCCAGGCACCAACGAAGAGCTCGTCGGGGAAGCGCTGGCCCCGTTTCGCGACAAGGTCGTCATCGCGACCAAGTTCGGCTTCCAGAACGGTGTTCCCAGCCAGGGCGTCAACAGCGATCCCGCGAACATCAGGGCTGTCGCCGAGGCCTCCCTCAAGCGGCTGAACATCGACGTCATCGACCTCTTCTACCAGCACCGCGTCGACCCCAAGGTCCCCATCGTGGATGTCGCCGGAACAATGAAGGACCTCATCCAGGAAGGCAAGGTCAAGCACTTCGGCATGTCCGAAGCAGGTGCCGCCACCATCCGCCGCGCCCACGCCGTCCAGCCCGTCACCGCCCTCCAAAGCGAATACTCCCTCTGGTGGCGCGAACCCGAGCAGGAGATCCTGCCCACCCTCGAGGAACTCGGCATCGGCTTCGTCCCCTTCAGCCCTCTCGGCAAGGGCTTCCTCACCGGCGCAATCTCCGACAAGACCGAGTTCGACAAGACCGACTTCCGCAACATCGTCCCTCGCTTCTCCGCCGATGCCCGCAAGGCGAACCAATCCCTGGTGGACGCACTCGGAACGATCGCCGACCAGAAAGGAGCGACCAAGGCCCAGGTAGCCCTCGCCTGGCTTCTCGCCCAGAAGCCCTGGATCGTTCCCATCCCCGGAACGACCAAGCTCCATCGCCTCGAAGAGAACCTCGGCGGCGCACGAGTCGAGCTAAGCTCCGCCGATCTCGCGGCCATCCATGACGCAATCTCCGTAATCGACGTGCAGGGAGACCGCTACCCAGCCCAGATGCAGAGCATGGTCAACCGCTAGGACAATGACGACAACGTCGAAGAGAGTGGGCACGCCGGGTTGGCGTGCCCTTCGTTTTGCGCACACGCTCACAGAGAGGTGCAGATGTCATAGCTGCCGCGAACAAAGCCTGCGATCAACCGGTCAAAATCTTGTCAAGCCCCAAAACGACCTAACTCACTCATAACAAAGCGAAAAGTCGGTGTCCTTTTAGTTATGGTCGATCCTCTACAATGGATGTAGAGAAGAAAAACCAATCGAAGCTCCAACCGGAGAGCCTTCCCTGGAACCGCTAAGTGCAATCATTGCTAATATTTAGCCGCAACTCTTTTCTTTTGATATATTTACGCGCAACTCCATCCCGCATCACGCACAAAACAAAAGCTTTACGCCCCGGCTATGGGGAGGGGGGTGTACCCCTTGGCTGGACGAACAAATCAGGCATCAACTTCGTCAATCCGTAGCTTCAGATGGTTCATCCAACCCATGTATCTACCGGCGCAAGCCGTATTCAAATGGTAAAATCGGTGTATTACGATGCCTCTCAAAACGCTCTTTCTGAACCCGCCCTCCTTCGAGAACTTTGATGGTGGAGCCAGCTCCCGCTGGCCCGCTACACGCGAAATCGAGTCGTACTGGTATCCCGTCTGGCTCGCCTATCCCGCAGGAATGCTTGAAGGCTCGAAGCTCCTCGACGCGCCGCCACACCACGTCTCCGCCGCCGAGACCATCGAAATCGCGAAGGGCTACGAGTTCCTCGTACTCTTCACCTCGACCGTCGGCTGGCACGGCGACCACGGTCTTGCCGAAGCCATCAAGCGCGGCAACCCCACGATGAAGATCTGCTTTGTCGGACCCCCGGTGACCACTGACCCGGATCGCGCGCTCAACGAGTGCCCCGTCATCGACTTCGTCTGCCGCCGCGAGTTCGACTTCTCCGTCGTCGAGTATGCCAACGGAAAGCCGCTGAACGAG
Organism: Granulicella sibirica; assembly: GCF_004115155.1. Lineage (NCBI taxonomy): Bacteria > Pseudomonadati > Acidobacteriota > Terriglobia > Terriglobales > Acidobacteriaceae > Granulicella > Granulicella sibirica. Next base: position 152,470 of record NZ_RDSM01000002.1, on the reverse strand, counting down.
ATCCTCGGCGTCAGCTACAAAGACGCCTCCGGCGTCATCCAGCACAACGCCGACCGTCCGCAGGTCGAAGACCTCGACGCGATGCCCTGGGCAACCAAGGTCTATGCACAGAACATGGACGTCACCAAGTACAACGTCCCGTTCCTCCTGCACCCCTTCATCTCGCTTTACTCCACTCGCGGCTGCCCTGCGCAGTGCACCTTCTGCCTCTGGCCCCAGACCCTCTCCGGCCACGCATGGCGCAAGCGCTCTACCGATGACGTCGCAGCCGAGATGGCATGGGCGAAGCAGAACTTCCCCCACGTCAAGGAGTTCTTCTTCGACGACGACACCTTCAACATCCAGAAGGCACGCACCGTCGAGCTCTGCGCGAAGCTCAAGCCGCTGAACATCACCTGGTCCTGCACCTCGCGCGTCACCACCGACCGCGAAACCCTCAAGGCCATGAAGGAAGCAGGCTGCCGCCTCCTCATCGTCGGCTTCGAGTCGGGCGACCCTCAGATCCTCAAGAACATCAAGAAGGGTGCCACCGTCGAGCGCGCGCGTGACTTCGTCAAGGATTGCCACGATCTCGGCCTCATCATCCACGCCGACTTCATCCTCGGCCTCCCTGGCGAGACGAAGGAATCGATCCGCAACACGATCGAGTTCGCCAAGCAGCTCGACTGCGAGACCATCCAGGTCTCCGTCGCGCACGCCTTCCCCGGAACCGAGTTCTACGACTACGCCGAGAAGAACGGCTTCATCACCAACGACGTCATGGCCGACACTGGCGGACACCAGATGGCGCACATCGAGTACCCCGGCGTGCCCGCTGAATACGTCATGGAGATGGTCCACCGCTTCTACGACGAATACTACTTCCGTCCCAAGGCCGCTGCCCGCGTCGTCTGGAAGGCCATCGTCAACCGCGATGTGCCCCGCCTGTACGTCGAGGCGAAGTCCTTCATGAAGCTTCGCGCCCAGCGCAACAAGGCTTCGCGCAAGGCCAAGGAAGAGAACGCGCTCAAGGCACAGGAATCCGTCAGCATGAATGCCTAACTCATGGCACCCGAAAGATAAGGTCAGCATCGAAAGATGCTGACCTTATCTTTTTCAACCAACAGAAATTAGCAGACAACGGTTCCCCCACCTTCGCGACAGCACCATCGTCGCTAAGGTGGGAGAACGCCACAGAGTTCCGAGACGATGAAACACAAACTCGCCCCATCACAATACGGAATACTTCTGGCCGTAGTCCTGACCGCCTCCTTCGGCGACGCCCTTCTCTCCCGAGGCATGGCCCAGGTCGGTCCAATGGATGTACATCATCTGAATGCCCTCATCCCGGCCCTCGCAAACCCGAACATCGTCGTAGGAATCTTCCTCTTGATCGGCTTTTTCGCCTCCTACATGACCGCCCTTTCCTGGGCCGATCTCACCTTCGTGATGCCCGCAACCGCATTCGGAAATGTCGTCATCGCGCTCATCAGCCGCTTCATGCTTCACGAGCACTTGTCTCTCTCACGTTGGTTCGGCATCCTTCTTCTCACCTCCGCCGTAGGGTTCGTGGCCAACAGTCCAGCCCGAACCGACCTCGGCGATTCCGGAGTCGCGCTCTGATGCATCACACCTCGCGCCTCGTCTCCTGGTCCTGCATCGCCGTCGTCGCGGCCCTCGCCATCGCCGGAGAAGTCCTCATCGCAGCCGCGATGCGCGAAGTCGGAGACTTAGACGTCATCCGCGCCAAGTCCGGTCTTCCCGGAGCAATCCGAGCCGTCCTCTCAACCCCGACCTTCCTCGTCGGAGCTGTTTGCATGGCCTTGAACTTCTTCGCCATGCTCTTCACCCTCTCGCTCGTCGACCTCTCGCTTGCAGCACCCGGAATCGGCTCTCTGAACTACGTCGGCAACGCCATCGCCGCCCGCCTCTTTCTCCGCGAGAACGTCGATCGCCGCCGCTGGATCGCCATCCTCTTCGTCGCGGCCGGAGTCTTCCTCCTCAGCCGCTAGAACAGCCTCATCAGCCCCTCGGCCCGAAGCTCAGGCACAAGATACTTGGTTCTATCCCCCGCCACCTCACCCGCAGCAAGACGCCCACTCCGGGCCGCCCCCTCCATCGTCGAAGGCCAATCTGTAGCCGTCCAGTCTCCAGCCAAAAAAAGTCCCGGAATTCCAGTTCTCTGCGACGGCCTGTATTGATCGAGTCCAGTCGTCACCGAGAATGTAGCGCGAGCCTCCTTCAAAATCCCACTCTTCACTAGCTTCGCTCGACCAGCCTCAGGAAAGAACCTCACCAACTCCGCCAGCGCAGGCTCCAGAATCTCCGCTCGCGTCATTGGCAACTCAGTCTTCGATCCAGCAATCACCAACTCCACATAACTCCCGCGATCCTTTGCATAGCCGCGAATCCGCGACTTATGAAAGAACCACTGGATCGTCGTATCGAGCAGCCACGCATGATCGAGATCCGTAATCTCACGGTCATACCAAAGCAGAATGGAGATAAACGGCGAGTGGACAAATCGTTCTATCTTCCCAAGCAGATCTGCTCTCTCATCGTCGTCAGCACCCTGCAAAGCCATTCCCCCCACAAGCCTCTGCGTCTGCTCGAACGGCAACGCAAGGATCACATCATCCGCGACGAAGCTTGTCTCGCCTGAAGTCAGCAGCCATCGTCCATCCGCCTGCTGTGTCATAGACTCCACGCTCGACCGGAGCTCGACCTTCCCGCCATTCGCCTCAACGAGCCTCGTTCCCGCTCCATAGAACTCGCTCAGCGGAACCGTAGGAATCCCAAGCTTTCCTCCGACTGATGTCTTGAGAAACAGCTCATAGAACACCTTTCCCGCATACTTCATCGAGCAGTTCGCAGCGCAATCGTTTAGTGTAGCCAGCACAATCGGCTCCCAGAAGTGCCTGATCGCACCGTCTGTCTGCCTCGTCCTGCGATACCACTGAAGCACGCTCTCGTCATCCACCTGCGGATAACCATGCGTGAACTCCATCAGCCCACGCGCGATCGCCAGCTTATCCGCAACACTCAGCATCGAAGCCTTGAGGAAGCTTCCCGCATAGTGCAGCGGCGCAGGCAATCCACTGAGCGCAATCGTGCTCGCTCGTCCGCCAGGCTCCAGAAACGTCTGCCGATCGTACCAGCGAACCTTCCCCGCAAGTCCAGCATCCTCGCAGAACGCCAGCAAGTTCGTGCAGCAGCCAAGCAGCACATGCTGCGAATCGACAACCTCCTCCAGCGCAGGATGCGCATACGAGTAAGCTCTCCCACCAACGTAAGGCCGGCGTTCCAACACCGTTACATCCGCCCCGTCCTTCGCCAGTACACTCGCCGCACTCAGCCCCGCAACGCCAGCCCCAACAACGACGACCTTCCGCCCACTCACGCGGTCACCCGGAACCAAACTGCCATTGCCGTTCCCTGGACCAGGATCGTGAGCTTCCGCAGCGTCGAAACCCGCGTTCGTTCCGTAACCGAGTACCCATTCGCCGTAATCTTCTCAAGCAGCTCCCGGTAGATCGTCACCATCACCCAAAGCGCCGCACGGCCGTCCCGATCGATCATAGGCAGAAGCCGATCAGCCGAGCCATAGTAAGCTCGCGCCCGATCCGCCTCGAGCTCCATCAAAGGCCCGACGCACGCAGGCTTCCCGCGTCCCATCACCGAGGTCAAGATACTCCCAAGACCGACCTGCGCACGGCGCATGTCCTCAAGCGGCAGATACACGCGCCCGCGTTCCGCATCTTCCTTCACGTCACGAAGGATATTCGTAAGTTGGAACGCGACTCCGGTCTCTTCGGCCAGCTTCTCCGCACGAGCATCGCTGTACCCGAAGACCTTGATGCAGACCAGGCCAACGACCGACGCGACCAGGTAGCAATAGCGATACAGCTTATCGAAGTCTTCGTATACCTGAAAGCTCTTAGGCCCTGACGCGCCAAGACTCGCGTCCTCCAAAACCGTCGTTCCAGCCTGAGTCTCCTCGAGATCCATGCACGTTCCCCGGACAAGATCCTCCAGCAGTTCATCGGAGATAGCGAACCGCTTCTGTGCATCGGACACAGCCAGAAACACCGGATCGTTCGTGGGCCCACCCACTCGTGCCGCACGCCAGTCTTCGAGCCAGCCAGCCATGGCCGCTCTCCTCGCTTCGAGGCTCATCGACTCGTCATCGGACAAGTCATCAGCCTTGCGCATGAACGCATACACCGCGCACATGGCATCGCTCTTATGCTTCGGAAGCACACGGAACGCGTAGTAGAAGTTCTTCGCTTCACGACGGGCGATCACACGACATGCCGCGTACGCTTCGTCCACGGTCAACTCAGAGCTCAACGCCTGCGTCCCCCGCCGAGCGAAGCACGCATCTTCCCACCCAACGCCCCCATGAGAAGTAAGACCTTCTTCGCCTTCGTCACGACCGGGCGTCCGCGAAGTACGTCGTATCCCTGCGCCTCGATACCATCGAGGATCGCCTCTCCGCCGTTGGTGAAGAGATTGAGCGACACAGCCAACTCACGATCAACGAGGCCATTCAACACGCTGCCTTCGCGCAGCATCGCACGCGTCTCTCCGACAAGGCTCTCCATCATCAGCCGGAACTCCGGAGTAAACACGCGCCCCAGGATCTGCCCCTCGTCGACTCCGCAACGCTCCATAACAACGGCAGGCAGATAACGTCTTCCCCGCTCCGCGTCTTCCACGACATCCTGCCAGAAGTTTGCAAGCTGCAATGCTGTGCACACCTTATCCGACAGCAGGCCAAGCGGCTCTTCGCGATACCCGCAGACCATCAGCACGAGCCGTCCTACTGGATTCGCTGAGTACCTGGAGTATTCAATCAACTCACCCATCGTCGCGTACTCGGTCTTTATCTGATCCATCTGGAACGCTATCAGGAGATCGAGGAAGAGCTGACGTGGAAGATCGCACGCCACAATCGTCTCGCGTAGGGCAACGAAGACGGGATGACGCGACCGCTCTGGAGCGTCGTAGCACTCATCCAGCATGTCTCCAAAGGCAGCCAGAAGCCGCGAAGCCACACGGACATCCGAAACCTCGTCCCCCAGGTCGTCGGCGACACGGCAGTACGCATAGATGCTCTCGAAGTGTGGCCGCACCGCGCGCGGGAGAAAGAACGTCGCCACGTGAAAGTTCTCGTAGTGCGACCCCGCGAGTTGCTTGCACCACGCCTGCGCCTCGGCAAGCGTAGGTCGCTCTTCAGGAGTGCGATAAGCTTCTGGCCCGTCATGCAACGGGTCAACCCAACTCGCGCCGTGGTCCAGCGCCCTCGCAGACATCTGCACCGTCTCGCTCATACCAGTCTCCCGCCAGGGAAGACCGCCGTCTTGATATCGCGGACGCTGCCACTCCGTACCATCATGCGCGGAAACACCTTTGAAATCTCCTCGAGGCCAACCCGCCCGGTGATGTACTCCGCACACTTGAACCGCCCGCTCGTCACGAGATCAAACGCGGTCCGGCAAGTCGCAGGCGTATGGTGAAAACTCGCCTTCAGCGTGATGTCGCCGTAGTGAAGCCGATTGGTATCCAACTGGACCTTGGTTCCCGACGGTGGCCCGCCGAAGAAGTTCACGACACCGCCTTTGCGGACCATATCGACGGCCCACTCCCACGTCTCGGGCACCGCGACGGCCTCGATCACAACATCAGCTCCACGCGCCGAGGGCGTAAGCGTACGAGCGGCAAGAACGATATCTCCCACCTGATCCAACCGCAGGACGTCGCGAGCGCCAAAGATCCTCGCCACCTCCACCTGGTCCGCCCGCTTAACCACCGCGATCACGGACACGCCGGCAAGCTCCGCGACGTGCATCAGCATCAGCCCAAGAGGCCCGGCTCCGATCACGATCATTGTGTCGCCCGCCTTGGCCCCGCTCTCCTCGAACCCACGCACCGCACAGGCAAGCGGCTCGGTCAGCGCGGCATGTTCGAACGGGATGCAATCTGGGATCAGGAGCGTGTTCTTCTCGACGATTCGCGCCGGAACGCGGAGGTACTCGGCATAGGCTCCATTGTTGAAGAGCAGGTCTTCGCAGAGGTTCTGTTGTCCGTGCCGGCAGAAGAAGCACACGTCGCAGGGCGCGGAGTTCAACGGTACCACGCGATCCCCGACGTGGAACTTCGAAACCGTATCGCCGACCTCAACCACCGTCCCTGCCACTTCATGCCCGAACAACATGGGAGGTTTGCCCATCGCGGCGTGATAACCCCGCCGATAGACCTTCAGGTCCGTCCCGCAGGTGAGGGCCGCGCCCACCTGGACAATGATCTCGCCCTTGCAAGCTTCCGGAATCGCAACCTGCTCCAGCCGCAGATCTTCCTTCCCGTACAGAACCGCCGCTGTCATCTCCGCCGTCACCTTTCTATCTTCTCACCTCCCGGCGTTCTCCTTGCACAACGCGGTTCTAAGCTGGCCCGGGATTTTTGCAGTCCGTCGCCAACTGCCTGCATCTGATAGTCTGAGCCACATAACTGATGCCATTCGTGTCCCCAGAGGTCTTCGTCAAAGAGAGAGTTGGCGCCATCCAGGACTATTCCATTCTGGCTGGACGGTCGTTCGCGAACCTCTTCTCCGCGCCCCGCTACTGGGCCGACATCTTCACCCAGATGGATTCGATCGGCTTTGGGTCCCTGCCGATCGTCGTGCTCACGGGGTTTTTTACCGGCTGCGTACTCGCCCTGCAATCCGCGACATCGCTTGAGGCCTTCGGTGCCGTCAGCATGACCGGCAACCTCGTCGCCCTTTCGATGGTCAAGGAACTCGGTCCCGTGCTCACCGGGCTCATGGTCTCGGGCCGCAACGCCTCCGGGATGGCCTCCGAACTCGGCTCCATGAAGGTCACCGAGCAGATCGACGCCATGCGTGCTCTCGGCACCGACCCGGTCCGCAAACTCGTCACCCCGCGGGTCGTCGCCACGGTCTTCATGCTCTTCTTCCTGACGATTCTCTCAGACGCGGTCGGCGTCGCAGGCGGGGCCCTGGTGAGCGTCTTCCTGCTTGGCCTGAACGCCAGTTCCTACTTCCACAACTCCTACCGCGCGCTTGTCTACGCCGACGTAACCCAGGGCCTCACCAAACCGCTCTTCTTCGGTTTCATCATTTCGAGCGTCGGGTGCTACTTCGGAATGAACACCAAGGGAGGCACCCAAGGCGTAGGCCGCGCCACGACCCAGGCTGTCGTCTTCTCCTCGGTCTTCATCATCATCGTGGACTTTCTGATCAGCCGAACCATGATCGGGATCTTCGGGAGGTAAGCGGAATGGCCGACCCCCAGACTCCGCCTGATACGGCGAATATTCCTTCCGGTCCCGTAGTCGTCTTCGACAACGTCTCGATTCGCTTCGACGTCAAGCCCGTGCTCGAGAATATCTCCTTCCAGGTCGAGCGAGGGCAGCAACTCATCATCCTCGGACCAGCGGGAACGGGCAAATCCGTCCTCCTCAAGCTCGTCGATGGGCTGCTCGAGCCCGATTCTGGGACCATCACCGTCTTCGGCGAGAACATCACCCGGATGCGCGAGACCGACCGCTTCAAGCTGCGGAACCGCATCGGAATGGTCTTCCAGGAGTCCGCTCTCTTCGATTCGCTGACCGTCGAAGACAATGTCGCCTATCGCTTGAACGAAGAGCGCGTACCGCGCGATGAGTCCCACAGGAGAGTGGAGGAGGTGCTCAACTTCGTGGCCCTTCCGACCGCTATCTCGAAGTTCCCCTCGGAGCTTTCGGGAGGAATGCGCCGCCGCGTCTCCATCGCCCGCGCGATTATCACCAAGCCGGACCTGATTCTCTACGACTCGCCGACCGGCGGTCTGGACCCGATCACCTCGACCACGATCGTAGAACTAGTCGTCAAACAGCGGGACGTCTCGCACACGACATCCCTGCTCATCACGCACCGGCTACAAGATGCCTTCACTTTGGCCACGCACCGCTTTAACGTCGAGGCGGACAAGATGGAGCCTATTCCGAACGGCGGCATCGAGGACAGCACCAAGTTCCTCGTGCTGAACGAGGGCAAGATAGTCTTTGAGGGAAGCACAGAGGAACTGGTCCATTCGGAAGATCCCTGGCTCAAGCAGTACCTTTCCTAGCTACCGCTTGCCCTTCAGCCACTCCGAATACGGAATCCTGGGCTCCTGCACAAAGGCTCCATTCGTCTTTACGTATGATCCAAGGCCATTCATCCGGCCGATCGCGTGAAGCTCTTCGGCGAGGACGTAGGGGCCGTCCGGGTTGACGAAGCGGTCCTCGATATACATCGCCACGACCTGGCCGAGGATGATGTGTGAGCGACCCACCGCAAGGGTGGTGAACTCGCGGCACTCGAGGGCGGCGTGCGCCTGAGCAATGCGCGGCACCTTCACGATCGTCGAAGGGGCCGTCGTCAGGCCCGCCATCTCCAGCTCGTTCACCCCAGGCGGAAAATCCGTCGCACAGATGTTCATCTCATGCAGAAGATCCTCGGTCACAACATTCACGACGAACTCGCCTGTCCGCCGGATGTTGCGGGCCGTGTCCTTGGGCACAAACTCACCCTTCTCCATCACTCCCATGCCGATGATCGGCGGGTCGGTGCAGAGATAGTTATAGGCGCTGAATGGAGCGGCATTCAGGGCGCCATCCTCGTCCATACTGGTGACCCATGCAATCGGGCGGGGGGCGACGAGGCCAATCAGCAGATTATATTTTTCGCGTGCGGTCGCCTTTTCAATATCGATGTGCATCAGCGCGTCTCCGGCGTGTCTTTGGCGAGTTGGGTATCCCACCTCGCCAAAGAGTCCTAAAGTCTTCAAACTAAAAAGGATAAGCGGGGACTTCGTGCCAAGTCCCGCACAAGGAAAAGCCCGGCTCGGGGCCGGGCTCAGTGACTCTAGCCCCTTCAGTGTATCCCGATTGTCAAGAAGAGCGACTCTGCGCTCACGAGCCACATGCCATCTTCACCGCGTTCCGCACGAATGACCACGCCTCGCTCAGCGGGTCGACGACGTCAAAATGGTCGGCACCCTGAACGATCGTAACGGTCACCGGATCCCCCTGCCGTCGCGCCTGCTCTGCCCAGCGCCCGGGAAGAGTCGGAGGAATCTGCCCGTCTTCGCTTCCCTGGATCAGAGTCTGCGGGATGTTGAACGGAAGCAGATCACCCGGATTTCCAGCCTTGTACCTGTCCGGCACCTGATCGGGCGATCCGCCTATGAGCCGGTAAACCTCCTGCTTATCGTGGGCAAAGGTAAAGTATCCCGCAAGATCTGCTGTTAGCCGAAGATCCGCCGCAGCGGCCAGCCCGATCACGGCACGTGGCATCACGCGCGGCGGCGGCTGCGCAAGAGGGCTGTCATGAGGGACATGGTGGCGTCCCGCCAGCCAGAAAGCGAGGTGTCCCCCGGCCGAGTGCCCAGTAGCAACAACCCTTTGGAGGTCGATGGGATAGCTCTTCGCGAGAGTCGCGATGTAGTCAAATCCGGCGGCGACATCCTGAAACGTCGTAGGCCACCCCCCACCGGTGTACCCGACACGACGGTATTCGATCGACCAGACCGGGAATCCGTCCGCCTTCAACGCGGCGCAAAGGTGACCGCCGTATGCCAGATCGAACTCTGATCGCCACCAGCCACCGTGGATGAAGACAACGAGCGGTAATGTGCCGTGAATCGCCCCGGCCGGAATCCAGAGATCCCCGAACTGCAGCTCGCCCGCCCCATAGTGAATGCGATGATCCGCTGTTGGCGGAGTCCTGTCCAGCACGCTCATACTTGGAAGACGCGTCCGGTCACCCGGCGGATGCTTTCGAGAACGCCGCGCGCGTAATTACTGATTGGAGGCGGAACCGGTCCCCTGCTTCTCCGCGGGCGGCGGAGACGGAAGGGTGAAAATGACCTCACCGGGGCGGGTGTAATGAAGTTCTTCCCGCGCCTGGTGCTCGATCGCGTTCGGATCGCTCTGTAGCCGCTCCGTGTGATCCTTGAGCCCGTCGTTCTCACGGCGAAGTGCCTGAAGTTGATTCTCGAGCGAGATGGCCTCATCGCGCTTCTGCTTGTAGACGATCAGTCCGTTATGCCCAAAAACAACATGGTACCCGAGCCCGATCGCGAGCACAGCCGCAGTCACCGTAGCGACCTTGCGACGGCCAGTGTAGACCTTGAGCGCCCCGTGCTTCAGTGACTGGGCGAAGCGTCCGCGGGCCCACGAACTGTCTGTGCTGCTCATGCTCCAAGTACATCGTTGCGTGGTAGACGCGTCAAGAAAAATCGCCTGACTTCGCGAGAGGAACCAAGCTTCTACCGGCCCAAAAGTCGTACGTCCCGGATTGATCCGGCTTCAAGAAAGGACCGCCTCAGCGATTCGGGTGCACGAACTCCCGGCAGTTGATATCCTGTCTCTTGCCGATGGGTATTCTCTTCGCCATCTCGATCTTTTCCTTCCTCGCACTTCTCTGGGCTGCCTTTTCGATAGCCCGCCACGTACGCAAGAGCCATCGCCCGGAACAGGCAGAGTCTTCCGCCCTCGGCAGCCCGACCGGCAATGCGACCCCGAAGCACCTCTAGCCGCCGCACCGCGCCGCGCATCGATCTTTTGAAAGGATCTCTCATGCAGTCGACTCTTCCCACGACCCTCACCGCGGCACCCACCGCGGCGTTCCAGGACACCCTCGCAGGCAAAGCGGCGCTGGTCGTCGCGGCGACCGGGTTCCTCGCGATCTGTGCCCATGTCTCCATTCCTCTGTTCTTCACGCCCGTCCCTCTTTCGCTGATCACCTTTGGCGTCCTTCTCGTTGGCCTGACCCTCGGACCGGTCGCAGGATTTTCCGCCATGGTTCTCTACCTTGCGGAAGGCGCGGCAGGCATGCCGGTCTTCAGCCCCCAGGGTCCCGGCGGACTCGCACAGCTTCTCGGGCCGACGGCCGGATACCTCTTCTCCTACCCCCTGGCGGCGGCGACGGCCGGCGCTCTCGTTCGGACAGCCGGATCGCAGCGCGTTCGATTCGCCTCGGCCTGCTTCGCCGGCGCGGTCGCCAGCCTCTTCTTCTTCGTCATGGGAGCCACCTGGCTCGCGCATTTCCTCCACCTCACCCCTACCGCGACGATGTACTCAGCGGTACTTCCGTTCCTGCCTGGCGAAGTGATCAAAGTAGCTGCCGCGGCGGGAATCGTCTCAGCCGTCCGCCTGCCAAGGCGCTCGTAGCTCCTATAAACAACAGACCGATACGGCGCTTGCACCTTTTCTCCGCAGGTTACCCCTCGTCTTCACGATTTCCGAAGGACCCTTTTCACCATGACTACCGCAAGTACCTCCGTTCACGAGATCAGCATTGCTCACAGCCCCGACTCCGATGACGCCTTCATGTTTTACGGACTCGCCACCAACAAGATTCGCGTTCCCGGCTACAAGTTCACTCATGTGCTCACCGACATCGAAACCCTCAACCATAAGGCCATCAACGAGGCCTTCTACGATGTCACCGCTATTTCCTTCCACGCGTATCCCTACTTGCAGGACAACTACACGCTGATGTCCTGCGGCGGAAGTGTCGGCGAGACCTACGGCCCGATGATCGTCGCCACGCGGCGCTTCACCCTCGAAGATGTCAAGAAGACACGCATCGCCGTTCCCGGAACCCTGACCACCGCCTACCTCGCGCTGAAGCTTTATTACCCGGAGTTCGAGACGGTTGTCGTCCCGTTCGACAAGATCATCCCAGCGGTTGTTTCGGGCGAGTTCGATGCCGGCCTCATCATCCACGAGGGCCAGCTCACCTACGCTAACGACGGCCTTGTAAAGCTCCTGGACCTCGGCGTGTGGTGGCGTGAGCAGACCGGCCTTCCCCTTCCGCTCGGCGGCAATGCCATCCGGCGCTCTCTGGGCAAGGAGGCGCTGGAGATCACGACGAACGCTCTCCGCGACAGCATCCAGCACGCACTCGACAATCGCGACCAGGCACTCGAATACGCGATGCAGTTCGCTCGCGAACTCGATACGGCAACCGCGAACCGGTTTGTCGGCATGTATGTGAACGAGCGCACGTTGAACTATGGCGATGACGGCCGCGAAGCGATCCGCAAGCTACTTGATATGGGCTACGACCGCGGCATCATCCCGCATCGCGCTCACGTCGATTTTGTAGGCTAAACCGACCTAATCATAGGGCCGGCGGGGGTTTCCCTCGATGGCCCTGTGGTAGACTTATCTTCAGTGGCAAAGGCGTGTGGCGATCGTATGCCCGGCGCAAATCCCCCACACCAAAATGGACGCGTAGCTCAGTTGGTAGAGCATTCGACTCTTAATCGACTGGTCGTAGGTTCGATCCCTACCGCGTCCACCATTTCTTCATTCCGTGATGTCCCATAACGTCCGGGTACTCCGGAATTCCCCAATAAGACGCGGAGACTCTTTCGACGGCGGCGGCCTTTACCTGGAAGTTGCCCCCTGCTGGGGGCAAGTGGTGGCGACTGAAGTACCGGATCCCTGGTAAGGAAAAGCGCCTATCGTTAGGGGTCTATCCGGCTGTGGGGTTGAAGGAAGCCCGGAGTCGGCGGGACGATGCTCGCAAGCTGCTAGCAAACGGGTCAGACCCGAGCGCCAATCGGAAAGCCTCCAAGTCCGCAAAATCCGAACGGGCGCAGAACAGTTTCGAATTGGTCGCCCGAGAGTGATTTGTGCGGAACTCTCCAAATTGGGTTGGAGCCATGGGCGGATACGACGACTCCCCCTCGGTCCGTTGCGCACTACGCTTGGCACCCTTGCTCTTCGTGCGGCCTGGAGAGCTGCGGAAAGGCCAATGGAAAGACATCGATCTGGACGCGGCCGAGTGGCGCTACATTGTCACAAAGACGAAAACACCCCACTTCGCGGCGTCGTGCGTCTCCGCGCCCTCTTCGGCCTGCTGCCCGCGCTTTACGCCACGAATGTCCCGCCTCAAGACGGTCTTCGCCAGGGGACCGCTTCCTTCGGGAAGCCCACATCGATCCAGTCGTCGCTCTCCGTGCGGAATAAGGAAACCGTGGCGATTTGCCAGGCTTATTCGTCCGTATGGTCATCGCCCCAGGTCAGGCCCGGCGCAGGAAAACCCTTTACAAGACAATTTGATCTGTTAGTCTTCTGCCCGCATCGACACATCGAAATCGACAGCAGGCTAGATCATGCCAATCCTCAACTTAAGCGGCACCCCCGACGTCGCCGGCAACAGTGTCACCCCACAAGGGACCACGTCGGCGAAGCATCCTGAGCTGAATGGGACCGTTGTGTACGATGACGTCATTCCATTGGCAGAGACCTTTGATGAGCCGATCTTCGCCGAGTCGCTGAGCATCGACTATCCCGACCTCTCGGGAGGTCTTACCCTTTTTGGAGAGCTTCAGCGCAGAGTGGTCCAGTCCACAGAGACGGGCCTCTACTCTTTCTACTACCGGCTGACGAACGACTCGAATAGTGTGGCTACTGTCTTCACGGTCGTCCTCTACCCTCCCATGAGCGCGTATGTCGAGGTGGATTATCGTCTGGACGGGCTCGGTCAGGCGTCCCCGTCCTCAATCGACTCGGGCCTTCCCGAACCCTACAGCAGCTTCAATGGGCAGAATCCTGAGATAGAGTTTCAGACTGCAATTCGGCCAGGGGAGTCATCGAAGTTTTTCCTGGCGCTGCCATTTGCGAAGAAAAACTTCGACGGCAGCACAGACTTCAAGAGCTCAGGTGCAACAGGCTTCCTGAAGAGCGGAGGCAATATAGCCCTTGGGATCACGACTACTTTGCTTCCGATCGGATTTGTGTTTCCCGCTCCCACCGTCGTCCCTCTGCAGCATCGCACCGGCACTCGTCCTCCTCTGCATCCCGGCAGAGTCAGATGACTGCTGCCCGGACACCGGAACTAAATCCTGAGCCGCTCTTCGAATTGAAGAGGAAGAGAAATGGATGCCGATGAAACGGTGCGGAGCAGCCTCTAAGCGCTCTCGGTCTTGCTCTTCAGCACCGGAAATCTCAGCTTCAGAGCGTCCGTGTGGGTATTCACCGCAAGTCCGATCTGATCGATCGAAGCGACGATCCAATCCGCGCCCTGCAGTTCGTCCAGGCTGTGGGACGAAGCTACGGCGAGAACGCGGCATCCTGCCGTCTTGCCGGCACGAATCCCAGCGGGCGCATCCTCGATAACAAGGCATTCCTCAGGCCGTTGGCCGAGAAGCGCGGCTCCCATGAGGTATCCCTCTGGATGCGGCTTGCCCTTGCTGATCCTGTCCGCCCCCACCGTTTGCGCGGGAGGCGTAATGCCAACGGCCGAAAGGCGGCTGCGCATCGTCCTCTCGGACGCTGAGGTGACGATGGTCCAACGGCCCGGCGGTATCGAGGCGAGCAAGGCGCTTGCCCCTGGATATGCGACCACTCCGGACTGCTCTTCCGCGGAAGACGCCTCGAGTTGCGCGAGGTGCCTCGCAGTTTCTTCGGGGGTGAGGTTCGGGAGATATTCCAGAATGGTATCGACGGCTCGCCGCCCATGCGTCCCGCGCAGATCGAACGTATCGCTCAGACCATGATGTGACGCCCAGCGAGTCCAGCAACGCTCATCGCCGAGCGTTGAGCTTACGAGAACCCCGTCCATGTCAAACAGTACTCCCGCGACGGATATCTCGATTTCGATCCCGGATTTGGTCTCCGCCACACGCGAGTTCATAGAATGAGGGTATCAGGCCACCTTGCCTCGAAAGCGGCGGGACGAGCGCGCTTTCTTCTCGGATATGGTTGATGTTCCTCGGCACTTCACACACCTTGGAGCTGTTTTCGCAAAAAGTTCGGTGACGAAAGAAATTCCCGTCGCTATACTGACTGCTCGAAACAGCTCTCTGCCTTTCAGGTTGTCAAAGAATGTCAGGTCCGGTTTGGCTCCAGGGAACGAAGGGACGCTTCCGGACGAAGTCGATTGGGATGGAAGGTTCTTCATGAACATCAAAGCCGTCGCGAGCCGGGCGAATGTCTCCACCGCAACCGTCTCCCGCACGATCAACGGTTCCGCGAAGGTCAGCCCCGAGACAGCGGCCCGCGTTCACTTAGCGATTGGTGCTCTGAACTTCTTTCCAAATACCAACGCCCGTGCGCTCGGTTCGGGCCGAAGCAATCTCCTTGGGCTCATCATCTCCGAGATCACGAATCCGTTTTTCCCCGAACTGGTTAAGGCGTTCGAGGACATCGCCGTCGGCAGCGGCAAAGAGATCCTGATCGCCAACACGAATTACGATCCGGAACGAACCATGAAGTGCGTCACCCGCATGCTCGAACGCAAGGTCGACGGCGTGGCCATCATGACCTCCGAGATGGACGATCATCTGATCGAGTTCTTCCGGAAGAAGCACATTCCGGTCGTCTTCCTCGACACCGGCGAGCCTGCTCCGGGCATCAGCTGCGTCCATATCGATTACTCGGCGGGCGTCGAGATGGCCATGAGCCATCTGGTCAAACTCGGGCACAAACGGATCGCCTTCATCAGCGGGCCGCTCAGCCTCACATCCGCCCGGACGCGTTACCGGGCTTTTGCCGACAGCAGCGCCCGCGACCACCTGCAGGCGAACCCGGATCTGGTGCAGGAGGGCAATCATCGCCCGGACGGTGGCTACAAGGCGATGTGCCGGATACTCGACTCGAAGACCATGCCGACAGCTGTGCTGACCTCAAACGATCTCACCGCGATTGGCGCGCTCGGAGCCATCGCCGAGCGAGGGCTGCGCGTGCCGCAGGATATCTCCATCATCGGCTTTGACGATATCCAGCTCAGCGCCTACACCACCCCGGCGCTGACGACCGTCCGGCTCCCACATACCAGCATCGCGGAAGCAGCGATTCATTCGCTCCTCAAGACGCAGGGGGCGGCGGGACAGAAGCCTACAGCCGGGGAGCAGCACTTCATTAGCCCGACGTTCGTGGAGCGTAAATCGACAGGACCAGTACCTCAGGTCAAGAAACTCCGCAGCCCGAAGCTGAGTCGGCCGGTACCCCAGGTGTCTTAGCGAAACGCAGCCGCACCTGCCACTACTGCTCTTCGACAATGATCAGATCCCATGGAGCCAGATCGACCGTCGCGTTCGCCGCGATGGTCCTACCGGTCAGAAGATCCATGCCCGTCTTCCTCTTGTACGTCATGTGCTGGGTGTCGCTCGAGTAGTTGAGGAAGTAATGCAGAGTCTTGCCCATGCCGTTGATGCCGCTCTTCTCGCGTACAGGAGCGGGAAGCGGTTCGCTCTCATCCAGAAGATGAGCATCCGCAAGGGTATCGAGGACCACCTTCTCCTGCAGCTTGTCATCAAGAACAGTTCCCTCGTAGGTGAGTGAGCCAGACCCGAACTGGTTCCGCGTAATCGCCGGCCACTGACCAAAGAACGGGTGGCCATAGGTGGCGAGCGCCTTCGCATGCTCGAGCTTCAGGAACTCCGCCCAGTACATCACTTTGTTGTTATCGCCAACCTTGAAGGGGTCGTCTTTGAGCGCGAGCGGTTTCTCAAGGTTCGAAAACTCCTGGTAGCTGAACCCTGCCGCCTCACGGAGCGGTCCGGGCGCACGCACCCAGCGGACCGCCGAGTTCTCGTTGGCGAAGCCGCTCTTGAAGCTCATCAGGACGTGTCCTCCGCCTTTGACGTAGTCGGAGATCTTGGTGAGGAGAGCATCATCCGCGATGTAGAGCGGCGGAATCACGATCAACTTGTAGCGCGAAAAGTCGGCATCTTCCGGGAAGACGAAGTCGGTGCCCACGTTGGCGTTGTAGAGGGCGGTGTGCAGTTGGTGAAGCACTGTCGTGTAATCCGCCGCTGGCTTACCCATCTGCCATTGGGTGCCAGGAGCAAGCCCGAAAGGCATAAAGTCGATCGCGTTCGCGGAGTCAACGCTGTAGAGGATCGCCACGTCGTTCGTCTTCTTAAGATTGACGAGATGGGGTCCGATCTTCTTCAACTCATGAGCAGTCTTGGATACTTCCGCGTAGGCCCGGTTCGGTTCCAGATCGTGCGAGAGCACGCCCTTCCAGTAAGTCTCCTGGCCCGAGTGGATGGAAGCCCAGTGCCAGTATTCGACCATGTTGGCCCCGCTCGACATGTGGGTATAGACATCGAGCCGAAGCTGCCCGTCGTACGGTGGATACTGATACGAAGAAGTCCAGTCGGTCGTCTGCGCATTCGTCTCAGTCACGAGATAGTTGGAGTGTTTGAGCGATCGCGTATAGTCACCCTGCATCGCCTGATTCTGTCCGTCGAAGTGATCCTGAGAGCCGTGATACGGATTGACGGCATCGATGTCGACGACCTTGCTGACCTCGTGCTCGTTGACGTTCCGCCGCATCGCGCCGCCATAGTCCTGCGTAATGAACTGGTCGGGACGGCGGTACTCGCGCACAAGCTTCGCCTGCCAGCCGAGGTAGTCGGTCACGCGCATCTGCTCCCAGCGCGACCACTCCAGTTTGTACCCGGTGCTGATGGTTCCGTCGCGCGGCGGCATGTTCTCCCAGCCGTTCACGTCCTCGCCCCAGTAGTTCAGGAACCACGCCTTGTTAAGCGCATCCGTCGTACCAAACTTCTGCTTCAGGTGATCGACGAACCCGGTGAAGACGTCCTGGTTCGACGCCCCATACGAAGCCGTCTCATTATCGATCTGCCAGCCAATTACCGCCGGATTGTTCTTGTAATGCTCGACCATGTTGCGGATCACGCGCTGCGCATAGAAGCGGAACGTCGGGTTATCCGTGTCCATGTTCTGGCGCATACCGTAGAACGTCTGCGCGCCGCCGAGCGGTCGAGCCAGAACCTCCGGGTGCTCCCGATACATCCACGTCGGGATGGAATAGGTCGGCGTCCCCATGATGACCTTGATGCCGGCCTTCCCCATGGCATCGACGACGCGATCCATCCATGCATATTCGAAATGACCATCCTGAGGCTCCCACAGGCTCCAGGTCGACTCGCCCATGCGAACCACCGTGATGCCCGCATCCTTCATCAGCGCGATGTCTTTATCGAGCCGCTCGTAGGGCATGTACTCGTGGTAGTACGCCGCCCCGTAGAGTACGTCGTTCATGGATCCGGGTACCTGGGCCGCCGTACCTTGCTTCCCTGCCTGGGCATGGAGAAACGGAGCCGGAACGAACGAGAAAGAGGCAAGCAGAGGGAGTGCATTAAGAAAACGTTTCATCGTCAACCTGTCGTTCCTGGGATTGGGCCTTGTCGGCACCCTTACTTCTTGATCTCGGTGTCGGTCAAGGGTAACGCATGGAAGCGAATCCGAACCAGTTGATGAGTTCCCGAATGGAAGTTCAGGCCGCGATCGGTCTGATCCCCGTTCCAGATGCGCGTCCTCGTCCAGGTCCCGTTCTCGTATCGACCCTCTTCCGCAGTCAGGATCTCGAGCTGCTCATTGTGCGCCGTGCTGTAATCGCTGGCGAAGTGAAAGCTCACACTGGCATCAACGCCCGTCACGACGAACTCGAGCGGTCCGGTCTGCGCGACCAGCACGCGCCCATGCGTGTCCGTCGTTCCCGGAGGCATCTGGCCATCGTGCTGCGGATAGCCGAACGAGATGATGGCATCGACGTCGCCGAACTTCAGCGTCTGCCGCTGCGTGCCCGGCTCTTCGATCGCGGTCTGAAGCTTGCCATCAAGGTTCCATTGCGCGATCTGCTGCTGGATCGGACCGACCAGCGCATAGTTCTCGGAGAGATAGTCGGGCATCTCGTGCTTCGTTGTAGACCAACTCGTGTAGTCCACGCCAAAGGGCGAGAAGCCGATGGCTCCATGTCCGAGCGCATAGAAGAAGTACCGGCCGAAGTTCTTTGTCCTCCCCGTTTCGGGGACGAAGAGCGGGTTGTCCGGGCGATGGTAGGCCGAGACTACGCTCCGAAAGAAGGAGACATCGTCTGAGTAAAAGTCAGGCGCAAGCACATCGATCGCGGGCGCGGCAGCTTTCCAGATGTCGATATTCTGCTGCTGAGGTCCGCCGCTCGGATACTCCTGCCCTGCACTCGCGCGGTCGCGATTCTCGAGCGCATGAACCGGATACGTGACCCAGACATTGCAATACATCGGCAAAGGATATTCAGCCTTGCCCGCCGCCGCTATCTCGCCGATGTAGTGAGCAGCCGCATATGCAGCGAAGCTCTCATCCGCATCCGCACCGAATACCTGCGACCACGTGCCGTCCTTCTTATGGAGCGCGCCGGCGAAGGACGCGGGCACATTCCCAACGAAAAGCTTCTGGGCCGCTGGCGAAAAGTCGCGTACCGATCCGACCGAACCGGACTCATTCTCGACCTGGATCATGATGACCGTGTGCCGGTCCCCATCGATCTCATTCAGGTGGCGCATCAGCATTGCGAAGGCGTGCTTGTCCGCTTCCATGGTTGTCGTCGAGTGCGGTGACATGACATCGAGCAGCTTCCCGTAAGCCGTTTCCTCGCGCGGATACTTCTTCGGATCGGTCTTGATCCACTCCGGAACATAGTGATTCTGTCCGTTCTTCCACGTCCCGAACCACAACACAACGAGATGCATCTGGTTCTCGCGCGCCTGATTGACCAGCAGATCGACGTTCGAAAAGTCGAACTTGCCCGGCTCGGGTTCCATCAACTCCCAGTACACGGGGGCTTCAACCGTGTTCACATGCAGATCGTGAAGCGCGGGCCAGACGTCGGGCAGCGTGGACGCCCAGGAGCTTGAATTGTTGATCTGCGCGCCGAGTACGAGGAAAGGTTTACCGTCGACGACAAGCGCATACCGGCCATCGCGTTTTTCCAGCCGCGGCATCTCCTGTGAGGCGGCCGCGATCGACCAGAACGAAAGCAGAACCGCTGCGGCACAGCCAAAACGGGCGAATTTCAACGTCGTACTCCCTTTTGCGGAAAGCTCGCTCGACACATGACTGCCGACGCGTCGTGATCTTAGCCGCTCGCGGCAGGGCCTGTCGAATGAAGCCTTTCGTCGGGGCGCAAGTTGATTGACGTGGATGTATACGCGTACATTGAACCCCATCGGGTAACAGGAACTCCCACGGCGCCGCTCGGGCAGCCTGACTGCCCCAAACGAGTCCCTGAAGGAGCTCACGTGCATCGCCAGGTCTGCTTTTCCCTTCTCTCTGCCGCTTTTCTCTCCCTGCCCGCGTTCTCCCAGTCGGCCATTCGTTACGACGCCACGGCTCACGTCTGGCAGATGTCCGCCGGTGAGATGACCTATGCAGTCGGCGTCAACGACCAGCATGCTCTCCAGACGATCTACTGGGGACCGCGCCTCGATCCAAAGGCCGCTCTCCCGGCGCCAAAGTCGCTTCCAGAAACCGCGTCATTCGATCCTCCCATCGCGACGACCCCGCTCGAGTACGCTGGCTGGGGCGGCGGACTGCCGACGCAGCCGGCCCTCAAGATCAGCTTCCCCGACGGCAACCGCTCCCTCATCCTTGATTACCTGGATACGAAACAGACCTCCGGGCCAGACGGCGAGCAGTTGGAGATCACCCTCCGCGACCGTCTCGCCGAGGTCTACGTCCACCTCTTCTACAAGGTCTACCCGCAAGGAATCCTCGCCCGCTGGTCGCAGATCGAGAACCGCACCAAGGCCACGATCACCGTCGAACAGGCGGCCTCGGCAACCCTGAACCTCCCGCCCAGCAGCCACTATGAGATGAAATCACTGCACGGCCGCTGGGGGGCAGAGTGGCAGGTTCAAACTGAGCCAGTTCAGCAGGGGCACACCGTCCTCGAGAGCCGCCGCGGCAGCACGTCGCATCAGACGAACCCGTGGTTCGCCATCGGCCGCACCGGCGAAACAACCGAGGCTGATGGCCCCGTCTGGTTCGGCGAACTCGGCTGGAGCGGAAGCTGGCAGATCGACGTCGAGCAGACCGAAAGCCATCGCGTGAAGATCACCGGAGGCTACAACCCATTCGACTTCGCCTACCCCCTCGCCCAGGGCCAGTCCCTCACGACCCCGATCTTCTACACCGGATACACGAGCAAAGGCAACGGCGAGGCTTCGCGCATCCTGCACAAGTTCCAACGCGAACAGATCCTCCCTGGCTTCCCCAGGCCAAAGCTAAGGCCCATCATCTACAACTCCTGGGAGGCCACCGAGTTCAACGTGAACGAGGCCGGCCAGCTTGCGCTCGCTGAAAAAGCCGCAAGCATCGGTGTCGAGCGCATGGTCATCGATGACGGCTGGTTCGGCCAACGTGCCACCGATCACGCCGGTCTCGGCGACTGGTATGTCAACCAGACCAAGTTCCCGCACGGCCTCAAGCCCGTCATCGATCGCGTCCACCAGCTTGGCATGGACTTCGGCATCTGGGTCGAGCCTGAGGCGGTAAACCCGGACAGCGACCTCTACCGGAAGCATCCCGATTGGGCGATGAACTTCCCCGGCCGTCCGCGCACCGAGGCCCGTACCCAGCTCATGCTCAACCTCGCCCGCGAGGATGTGAAGCAGTACGTCCTTGGTTTTCTCGACAAGCTAGTCACCGAGAATGACATCGCCTTCCTCAAGTGGGACTACAACCGCAACTGGTCCGAGCCCGGCTGGGACGCCATGCCGCTGGCCGAGCAGAAGGAAATCTATGTCCGCTACACGGACAACCTCTACTGGGTCCTCACCGAGCTTCGCAAGAAGCACCCCAAGCTCGAGATTGAGTCCTGCTCAGGCGGCGGTGGACGCGTCGATCTCGGCATCCTCAAGCTCACCGAAGAGGTATGGCCGTCGGACAACACCGACGCGCTCGACCGCCTCGACATCCAGAACGGCTTCTCGCAGGCCTACACCCCCGGCGTGATGGTGGCCTGGGTTACCGACGTCCCCAACTATCTCGACAAACGCGTCATCCCGCTGCAGTTCCGCTTCCTCGTGGCGATGGGCGGAGCGCTCGGCATCGGCAGCGACGTCACCAAGTGGACGGCGGAAGAGACCGCCCTCGCAACCCGCCTCGTCGCGTTCTATAAGACCATTCGTCCAACCGTGCAGGAGGGTTCACTCTACCGTCTGATCGCGCCGGAAGGCAGCGAGCAATCCGCTGTCGAGTACGTCGCGAAGGACGGCCACCAGGCAATTCTTTTCGCCTATCTGCACTCGCAGCACTACGGCCAGCCCTTCCAGACGCTGCACGCGCAAGGACTCGACCCCGCCGCGATGTATCAGATCAAGCCGCTCGATCCAGCCAAGGCTCCCACACTTCCTGCCCAGATGACCGGCAGTGAGTTGATGGGAGTCGGCCTGCAACTGCGCCTCGGCGGCGACTACGACAGCACCGCCGTAGTCCTCGAAAAGACATCAGCGAAGTAATCGATTTCCTTCAACAACAAAAGCACAGGAGCACCATGAATCCCCGCATCATGAATCGTAGATCCTTTCTCAAGTCCGGCAGCGCACTCGCCGCCGCAGGCACCGTCACCCCCGCCGCTCTTGCAAGGGCCGTTGCGCCAGTCACCACGCCGGGCGGCCGCACCATCCTACCCATCAATCGCGGATGGCGCTACAGCCCCAAGACCTCCGAAGCAGCCCATGCCGTCGCCTTCGACGACTCCGCCTTCGACAAGGTCGTCGTGCCCCATACCAACGTCCGCTTGCCATGGCACGGCTTCGACGAGAAGACGTACACCTTCATCTCCGTCTACCGCCGCCCGCTGAACATCCCTGCCGAAGCCCAGGGCCGCCGCGTCTTCGTCGACTTCGAAGGCGTCATGACCGCCTCCACCGTGTATCTCAACGGCACCAAACTCGGCGAATATCGCGGCGGCTTCACGCCGTTCTCCTTCGAGCTCACCAAGCATATCGACCCCTCCGGCAAGAACATCCTCTCCATCGACGTCGACTCGACCGAACGCGCCGACATCCCTCCCTTCGGCAACGAGGTCGACTACCTCACCTTCGGCGGCATCTACCGCGAGGTCGCCCTCCGGATCGTCCCACAGACCTTCCTCGAAAACATCCACGCCCGCCCCATGAACGTCCTCGGCCCCAACCCCACGGTCGAGGTCGAATGCTTCCTCGACCGCGCCCCCGCCACAAACCTCGGAGCCCTCTCCCTCTCTGTCGAGCTTCGCCGCACACCGGACGGCAAAGCGATCGCCGCCGCAACCCACAAGCTCTCCGCGCCCACCCCAACCGAGCACCACGCAGCCGATGACGACCAGGCCGCCGGCGCTCTCCCGCCCGTGACCCCCGTACCGAACTCCTTCACGCTCACCCTCGAAAAACTCGGCAGCCTCGACCTCTGGGACCTCGAACACCCGAACCTCTACACCGTCCACGTCCAGCTTCTCGAAAACGGCAAGGTCATCGACGAGGACACACGCCGCATTGGCTTCCGCGAAGCCATGTTCACCCCCAAGGGCTTCTCGCTTAACGGCAAGATCATCAAGCTCCACGGCCTCGATCGCCACCAGACCTTCCCC
This sequence comes from Granulicella sibirica, assembly GCF_004115155.1. Taxonomy (NCBI): domain Bacteria; kingdom Pseudomonadati; phylum Acidobacteriota; class Terriglobia; order Terriglobales; family Acidobacteriaceae; genus Granulicella; species Granulicella sibirica. Next base: position 129,066 of record NZ_RDSM01000002.1, on the reverse strand, counting down.
TGGGTCGGACAGGCGATGCCCGGCCGCGTCCAGCGCCAGGACGCCAAGATCCTCCGCTACGACCTCCGCTGCAACATCGTCCGCACCTCGCACTACCCGCAGTCGCGCCACTTTCTCGATGGCTGCGACGAGATCGGCCTGCTCGTCCTCGAAGAGATCCCCGGCTGGCAACACATCGGCGACAAAGCCTGGCAGGACGTCGCCGTCGACAACGTCCGCCGCATGGTTCGCCGCGACTGGAACCACCCCTCCATCATCCTCTGGGGCGTCCGCATCAACGAGGCTCCGGACAGCCACGACTTCTACACCCGCACCAACGCCGTCGCGCACTCCCTCGACAAGGGCCGTCAAACTGGCGGAATCCGCAACTTCTTCACATCCGAACTCCTCGAAGACGTCTTCACCATCAATGACTTCGGCTGGCCCCTGCAGGCCCCAAACCATCCGCTCTACCTGAACACCGAGTTCGTCGGCCACACCTTCCCGACCAAGACCATCGACGCCAAGGAACGCCTGCAGGAACACACCGTCCGCCACGCCCGCATCCACGACCAGATCGCCTCCAACCCCCAGTATTCCGGCGGCATCGGCTGGTGCGCCTTCGACTACAACACCCACGGCAACTTCGGCTCCGGCGACCGCATCTGCTATCACGGCGTCACCGACATCTTCCGCACCCCCAAGCCCGCCGCCGGCTTCTACAAGTCCATGTGCGAGCCGTCTGAAGAGATCGTCGTCGAGCCCGCCTTCCACTGGTCGCGCAACGATGAGTCCATCGGCTTCACCAACGCCATCATCTGCTCGAACTGCGACCACCTCAAGCTCTTCGTCATCGGCGACAAGGGTACCCGCATGGTCGCCGAGGGCGGGCCGGACCGGAAGCAGTTCGCTCACCTCAAGTACGCCCCCTTCAACTTCGACCTTGGCGAAGGCCTCCGCGACTGGGGCGACCTCCGCATCGACGGCTTCATCGCCGGCAAGCAGGTCATCTCCAGGAGCTACTCCGGCAAGGGCGTCGACCACGCCTTCGTCCTCCTGCCCGATGACAAAGAACTCACCGCCGACGGAGCCGACACCACCCGCGTCGTCCTCCGCGTCAACGACGAGTTCGGTCGCGTCCGCCCCTTTGCCGCCGACGCCATCACCTTCCACCTCGAGGGCCCAGCCGACCTCATCGGTGACAACCCATTCGGCCTGATCGGAGGCACGGGAGCCATCTGGCTGCGCGCAAAGGAAGAGCCCGGGACAGTCCGCCTGACCGCGACGCATCCCATCCTCGGCAAACAGACAATCGAGCTACAGCTCTCCGCGTCCCAGCCAGAAAAGGCCTGAGGCCCCACCCGCACTGAATCTTCACGTCGTCGAAATACGGCGCAGATCAATCCCGGCGTTACCCGGGTGAGATTTGCGCCGTTTCTTTGCTGGCGGCGCGCGTTTCAGGGCTACAACTTCCGGGTAAGCGCTTACCCAACCTTCTGCCCGGTCAAACCTTTGACCTGCCGGTTTCGGAACGCGGCCCTGCTCTGGTCACATCATCTCTCCACCTTTTGGACGATTTGCCTTGACAGACGTGTTCACGGTGCCTAGTTTTGCAAGCGCTTACATTACATGGCTTTCTTGGCACCGAATCAGGGATTCTCACCGACGCCAGGGTCTTGTAACGCCGCGCAAGTCGACCGCAAACCACGATGAGCAAGAACTATTAGGACGGAGTGAATACATGAAATTTTCAGGCCACAACCGCAGATCGACGCTATGGGCAATGGTGACACAGGCTTTCCTGTGCTTCCTGGTTCTTACGGGCGCCGCAACGAGGGCAACCGCACAGGCTGACCAGGGCGCCATCGTCGGAGTCATTCAGGATTCCACCGGCGCTGTTATCCCCAACGCGCAGGTGACCCTCACCAACCCGGATACGGGCCTCACCCTGAAGGTCGAGAGCGATTCGAGCGGAAACTACGTGTTCTCGCCGATCAAAATCGGAACCTACAGCGTGGAAGCCACCGCGCCAGGTTTCTCGCCATCGCGTACCGAAGGTATTCAGCTCCACGTTCAGGATCGCGCCGAAGTCAATCTTCAACTGAAGACGGGCTCACAGACGACTGAAGTGACCGTCACCACCGGCCCAGCTCTCCTCCAAACGGAAGAGGGCTCTACCGGTCAGGTCATCGAGTCCAAGACCATCAACGAGACGCCTCTCAACGGCCGTAACTGGGTCTTCATCGCGCAGCTCACAGCCGGCGTCGCTCCGGCAAACGGCGCACGTGGCCAGAAGGGCGGAGACTTCAACGCCAACGGTCAGCGCGCTGAGCAGAACAACTACATCATGGACGGTGTCGATAACAACGTAAACGTCGTCGACTTCTTCAACGGCGCAAGCTACGTCGTTCGCCCCCCGCCAGATGCCCTCGCCGAGTTCAAGGTGCAGACCGGTTCCTACAGCTCCGAGTTCGGCCACTCCGCCGGTGCCGTCGTGAACGCCTCCATCAAGTCCGGAACCAATAACATCCATGGCTCCCTCTGGGAGTACATCCGCAACGACGCCTTCGACGTGCGCGAGTTCTTCCAAGGCACCCTGCCCATCGCCAAGTACCGCCAGAACCAGTTCGGCGCTACACTCGGCCTTCCCATCATCAAGAACAAACTGTTCTTCTTCGGTGACGTCGAAGCAGACCGTATCGTCTTCGGCGAAACGCACTCCACCCAGTCTGTCCCGACTGCGCTCATGCGGACCGGCAACTTCAGCGAGCTCCTGAACAAATCACTCGTCAACGGCAACACGATCCAGCTCTACGCTCCAAGTACGACCGCGAACGGCACGACCCTTGTCGCCAATAACCGGCTCGATCAGCAAGCAGGCGTGACGCTCGACCCGGTCGCCGTCAAGCTGCTCAGCCTGTTCCCCTCCCCGAACGTCGGCGTCCCCGGCCAGACCTACAACAACTACGTCAGCCAGACCGCCACCCGCGACAACACCTTCCAGTGGGATACCCGCGCGGACTGGAACATCAGCAGCAAGGACCAGATGTTCGGTCGCTACAGCTATAACCACGAGCCCTCCACCCACCCTGCTCCTCTCGGAGCCATCCTTGACGGCGGCGGATTCGGCGACACCGGCCAGCTCGTTCAGCTGGGCGAAAACTTCGCCGGTAGCGAAACGCACATCTTCACCCCCACTCTGACCAATGAATTTCGCTTTGGCTATAACTATGGCCACTATGCGGGTCTTCATAACAACGCCAACAACACCTCGCTCGCCTCCAGCCTCGGGTTAGGTGGTGTCCCGACGTCTCAGAACAACGCCGGCCTGCCCTTCTTCAGCGTCTCCGGTCTGTCAAATTTTGGTTCGCCTCAGTTTTATGCGACGAACGAGTACGAGAACGTCTACCAGATCCTCGATAACGTCACGAAGGTCCTGGGCAACCACACCCTCAAGGCTGGAATTACCATCCAGCGCATTCGCTTCTCGACCTCTCAGCCGACCCAGCCACGTGGAACCTACACCTACACCGGCGTTTACACCAGCCAGGTGGGAACTCCGAACACAGGTTACGGCGTTGCCGACTTCATCACAGGCAACATGAACAGCGCGGCCATCTCCAACGTCTTCACCTCGGATGACGTCCGCTTCAATCGCGCTGGTTACGTGCAGGACGACTGGAAGGCCAGCCAGAAGCTTACCCTCAACTACGGTATCCGTTATGACTACTCGACACCCTATCTCGAGCGTCACGACAACCAGGCAGCCTTCGTTCCCACCAGCGCATACACCTCTGGCGGCACCGCCACGGGCATCTATTACATTCCTAAGAGCAAGCAGAACGTGGCCATTCCGGCTAAGTTCCAGCAGCTTCTTGCGGAAGATCACATCGCGCTCACCTACACCAACAATCGCTACCTCGTGAATCCGCAGAAGACGAACTTCGCTCCACGTGTCGGCTTCGCTTATAAGGCGACGGAGAAGGCTGTAATCCACGGAGGCTATGGCATCTTCTTCGGTGGTCTCGAGAGTACCGGTTACTACCCGAACTTCGGCGAGAACTTCCCATTTGAGTTCGATTCGTCGTACGCTGCGACCGGAAGCTGCACCCTCAATGGAGCCTGCCCCACCAACGGTTACACTCTGGAGTCTGGTCTTCCTCAGGCCATTACTTCGCCCAGCCAGCCCACGCTGCGCGGTGGTGAAGGCAATGTGCGCACCCCTTACAGCCAGCAGTACAACCTGACCGTCGAGTACGGAATCAGCAGCAGCATGGTGGCGTCCATCGGCTATGTCGGTTCGGTCGCTCGCCATCTGCAGTTCTTCCCGAACCCGAATGGCCAGACTGCGCTCACCCCGAACGGATTCAGCGGCTACACCGACGCTAACGGCGACAAGCTGAACCCGCTACAGCCCTTCCCGCACTTCAATGGGTTCTCGTTCACCGCGTACGATGGGGCTTCGAACTACAACTCGCTACAGGGAAGCCTGGAGAAGAGACTCACCAAGGGTCTTAGCTTCCTCACGACCTACACCTACGCACACTCTCTGGACAACGCCGATACCCCCCTCGGCAGCTCGAATGACCAGGGAACCCGCAGCCTTAACATCCTCGGCCTCGGAGCGGATTACGGTCCGTCCGGCTTCGACGTCCGTCACCGCTATACCCTCAATGGCAACTACCAGCTTCCTTTCGGTAAGGGTCAGAAGTACGTGAACAGCGGCGGCATCCTGGATTATGTTGTCGGTGGATGGTCGAGCAGCTTCGTCTTCCGCGCGCAAACAGGACAGCCTCTCACCATCGGTACGAACGGAATCACCAGCCCGGGCGGCGCTTCATACAATGCCATCAGGATCGGCGATCCCTTCTCTGCCGGCGGAAGCGCGAACTCTACCAATTCTGGAATCACCTGCCCCACTAAGGTGCGGACAGTCCAGAACTGGTATAACCCCTGCGCCTTCAAGAACCCGGAGGCTGACAACATCGGCTACACCGCTGCCTTCTATCCGGACGGCAAGACTCACATCCCCAACACGGTCACCGGCCAGGCCGCCTACGCATACGTGGGCAGCAACCGTGGGCAGACTTCCAGCCCGGGGTATGAGCGTGTCGATATGTCTCTCTTCAAGTCCTTCCACACCTTCCGGGAGCAGGCGCTCCAGTTCCGTGCGGATATCTTCAACTTCCTTAACACCCCTGCTTACGGTGCGCCGAGCACCGTGAACATCTCCAGCACAGGCGGCCAGATCAGCGGTTCGCGCACCTTCCAAGCCAACACGCCTGACTCGCGCTTCTTCCAGTTCGCGTTGAAGTACACCTTCTAACTCCACCAACCCAGGCGGATGCGCTCGCAACCACGAGCGCATCCGCTAACATCTTTAAGCGATGCCTTCTTTCCTCCAGACCGCGCTTTCCCCCGCTCGAAGCGCAGCTTTTGTCGCAGGCATTCTCCTTTGCCACACCCCCCTCGCAAGACCCCAGACACAGCCGGCCAAGCCAATGACATCCGCCGATCGCGCTTCCATGCGCACCGCGCTCGAAGCCTACGATCAAGGGAAGGTCCAGCAAGCCGAACCCACCCTCCGCGATCTGGCCGCACGGTACCCGAAAAACTACGAATCCAATGAAGCTCTTGGCAGTCTCTACACAGAGACGAACGATCTTCCTCACGCACTGATCTATCTCCGTCGCGCCTCCACCATCTCCCCCAAAGAATCTCTCGCCCACGCCAACCTCGGCGCTCTCTATCTGAAGATGTCGAAAGCTCCCGAAGCCGTCCAGGAACTCCAGGCGGCCGCAAAGCTCGATCCCGCGAACGGAGCCACCCAGGCGAACCTTGGACAGGCGCTCATGCTCGCCAGGCAGCCAAAGGCCGCCGCCCAGGCCTTCGCCGCGGCCGCCGCAATCAGCCCCGACGACGCGGACCTCAAATACAACCAGGCGCTCGCCCTCTACGACAGTGGCTCCGCACGCGAAGCCGGAAGCATCCTCGACGCACTCCCACAGGCATCCTTCACTCCCGAAATGCATTCGCTCGCGGGAGACGCCGACGAGCATGCCGGCGAGTTCACCAAGGCACTCGCCCACTACGAAGCAGCCGCCAAGGCAAGCCCGTCCGACGCCACCCTCTACGCCGTCGTCGCCGAACTCCTCCGCCACTGGAATTGGGAGGAAGCCATCCAGATAGCCGATTACGGCGCCACCCAGTATCCATCAAACGAACATTTCCGCATGGCCTCCGGCATCGCTCACTATGCCAAGAGTGACTACCCCTCAGCCATCGTTACGTTCTCGAGCCTCCTGCAAGCCGACCCCAACAACGCCCTCGCCGCCGATCTCCTCGGCCGCAGTTGCGCTGCTCTCGCCGACGGAGAGAACACGGGCTGCGCCGTCGTCGCCGACTTCGCCCAGCGCCACCCCGGCAACGCCGTCATGACCACCTACGCCGCCGTCGCCATCCTGCATGCTCCGGAGCACGAGCAGAACCTCGATAAGGCCGCCGCCCTCCTCAAAACAGCCATCGCCGACGACCCCAAGTACGCCGAAGCCTATCTCCGCATGGGCGTTCTCGAGCAGATGCGCCTGCACTGGGCCGAAAGCGCTCCCTACCTCGAGCAGTCCATTGCCTTGAACCCAACCGCTCCCGAGCCCCACTACCGCCTCTCCCGCGCCTACGCGCACATGGGCCGCTCCGAAGATGCGCAGGCCCAGATTGCCCTGCACAAGACCTACTCGCAGCAAGCCAAGGATTCGCTCGACGCCAGGCTTCAGGAGGTGATGCGATTCGTCCTCAATCCAGGCTGAAATCCCAGCTGAACGCGAGCCTCTGCGAGTTCGCCGCCAAGCAGTCCTTCGACCGCCGCGAGTTCCTGCGCGCCGCCGCAGGAGTCTCCGCCATGGGTGCGCTCAGCGGCTTTACTCCCCTGCGCGCTATGCAGGCCCAGCGCAAGCCGAAAGTAGTCGTCGTCACCTTCGGCGGAGGCGCACGCGATGAGGAGACCTTCGCGCCCGAGGGCCAGGAGAACATCCCGCACATGCTCGGCGAACTCATCCCGCAGGGCACCTTCTACACGCAGGTCATCAACCACGGTATCCTCGGCCACTACGTGGCCACCGCCTCCCTCGCGACCGGCTCTTACGAGACCCTCAACAACTTCGCCTCCACTCCCCCCGGCAACCCCACCATCTTCGAGTACTACCGCCGCGACCTGAAGCGCCCCGTCGAAGACGCCTGGGTCATCGCTCCGAGCAACGGCTTCAACCGCATCGGCGGAAGCAGCCACCGCGCCTACGGCCCCAACTTCAGCGCCGAGGTCGTCCTGCCCAAGCAGCTCCTGGCCGCCTCCATGTCCGGCGGCACAAGCACGGACTATCTCCACCTCCTCCGCGACAACTACGAGACGCCCCTCTTCGCCCCGCCCATCGCCTCCGACGAGGTCAACCTCCAGCGCACCGCCGACCTCCTCAAGCTCTCCGTAGCCGACTTCAACGCGCACGCCCGCAGCCTTGCCAGCCCCGATGAGCTCTCCGTCTACATCGCACGCCAGCTCATGACCCAGGTGTCCCCAAGCCTCATCTGGATCACCCTCCACGACATCGACATCGCCCACTCCGGCGCATATTCCCTCTACACAGACGGCATCCGTCGCTCCGACCGTCTCTGCGCCGACATCTGGAACACCATCGAGAGCCTTCCCGAGTACAAGGGCCGCACAACCCTCTTCATCCTCCCTGACTTCGGCCGCGACTCCGACACTAACCCCGCCGGCAACGGCTTCCAGCATCACCGCACCGGCGACGCCCTCTCCCGCACCACCTGGATGCTCGCCCTCGGCCCCGGCGTCCGCCAGAACTTTGTCGTCGACCGTCCCGTCGACTCGCTCGACCTCGTCCCCACGCTCGGCAAGCTCATGGGCTTTTCCCCCACCTACGCCGCAGGCAAGCCTCTTGTCGAGGTCCTCTAGTCATGCAGCCTGCCCAGCTCACCGCCGCATCCTTCTCAGGCTACCCACCCGAAGCCCGTGCCCTCGCGACCTCCCAACTCGCACTTCTGCGCGAGATCCCCCTGCCCCTCCTGCCGATCCTCCTCCGCGAGCTCATCGCCTACGACTGGAAGCTCCCCGCCGAGCGCCGCGAGCTCAACAACCAGTTCACCTGGCTCACCAGCCTCACTCTCGCCCAGCGCACCAAGGCCCTCGAAGACTTCAGTACCCTCCCACTCGAGCCCTCGCTCGCCGAAGTCGACTGGATCAACAGCCCCTCCGCCTACATGGAGAAGCTGACCGCGTGGCTCTGGAGCTCACAGCGCATGCCCGCCTTCCGCACCATGGCGGACGCCTACACCTCCGCCGTTAACGCCGCGATTCCACCGGCCCAGCCGTCGATGCCACGCCTCGGAATCGTTATCGTCGGCTCCGGCGCTACCAAGCCCGCCACCCCGCTCTTCCGCAAGCTCAAGCCATCCGGAGTTCACCTCACCGGCATCGTTCCCGAAGGCGCGCTCCCCACGCTCCTTGAAGCTGCGAGCAGCCGGGCCGCATCGAACCCCACGAGCTACCAGCACTGGTACATCGACGGCGGCTCTTCGCACTCCGCGCCTCACCTCACCCAGGTCTCCTACGCCGGGCTCGATCAGCCCCGCACCACGCTCCTCACCCGTATCCAGCAGGCGATCGCCACCGGCAGCATGGGGCCCGAAGAGCTTCGCAGCCTCCTCACCCGCATCCAGCCATCCGACATAGGCCTCGCCACCCCTCCGGGCCAGGCAGCCCTGAGCCACTTCCAGCTCAGCCTTCTCACCGAGGGTGCCGGAGCCCAGATCTTCGCCACCACCTTCGTGCAATGGGCCGCCCGCGAGTGCATCCGCCGCGCCCAACCCGAGACCATACTCGTCCGCTATGCCCCCCGCCAACAAGCCCAGACGATGAATGCCATGCTCACCGGCGCACCTATCACCGGCATCGACCCAACGGGCTCCCTCGTCGACGCCGATATAGGTGCCTACTACACCTGGCTCAGCCTCCGCCGCCTGACCGGCTCGGACCAGCTTCGCTTCCTCGTCTGGTTCGAAGACCACGCCGAAGGAGTGGCCATCGGCCCCGGTCTCCCCGCCGGAACCACCTCCGACTCCCGCATGACGATGAAGCAGGTCCTCACCCTCCTCGCCTGAGGAAAGCCGGCATGATCTAGGTCTTGCGACCCATGACACCGGTTTACAGCGGCGTTAGAATCGCAAGAAATTTCCTCCAGCATCGCCGTATTCCTCCACGTTGTTCGACTCCAAAGTTTCTCGAGACCGGAAACTCTGGCGTCCGCAGTCCGTCTCTTATCCACACCCGTGAATCTGCAATCGCACGTTAAGTTGTGAAGGAGAAATTCGATGGAGATCAACACCCGCCGCCGCTTTTTCGGAAGCATCGCCGCCATGGCGGCTTTCGTCACCGGCTCCCCACTGTTCGCCCAACAGGCCCCTCCCGCAGCCCCGACAGCGCCTCCCGTTCCTGCCCCGGGACCTGGCGGTGACCGTCCCCGTCGCGGCGGCGGAAATCACACCCACAACGGCATCTACTACTTCTCCGGCACCGGATCCAATGACGGCTACCCCAAGGAAGACCACGTCCTCGTCACCGACCCCTTCGAGAAGCACGTCACCCGCACCATGGACGCCCTCAAGAAGTCCGTCGAACGCGCCGGTGCAAGCATGGACAGCATCATCCACCTCGAGGTCTTTCTCTGCCTCCCCCACGCCGACAGCTACACCATGCCCACCGGCAAGGCGCGCTTCGACGCCCACAAGGCACAGTACGACGCGCTCAACAAGATCTATGGAACCTACTTCTCCCCCGGCAAGGCTCCATCCCGCGCCTGCATGGCGCTTGAATGGATTCCGGGCGATTCGCTCATCGAAATCGTCGGCAGCGCCGCTGTCCTCAACCCACCCACCCCGCCCGCTGGCGCATAATACGACCCCCGAAAGGAAGCACCCATGAGTTTTACGTCCGGTTGGAATCGTCGATCGTTCCTCTCGTCCGTTGGCGCCGCTGCCGGAAGCCTCTTCGCTCCGAAGGCTGCCTTCGGCAAGTCCAAAGACAAGTCCAACGACAAAATCAACATGAAGCACGGCGTCGATGGCAGCCCCATCGTCCCCATCACCTCAGGTCTTGGCTCAACGGGTGACATCTACGCCGAGCTCGGCGTAAAGCCACTCATCAACACCGTCGGCACCGTCACCGTCATCGGCGGATCGGTCATGAAGCCCGAGGTCATGGAGCTCATTCGCCGCGGCAACGAGCACTTCGTCCTCATCGACGAGCTCGAGATCGCCGCCGGCAAGTTCATCGCGAACCTCTGCAAGTCCCCCGCGGGTTACACCGGCCTCGTCACCGGCGGCGCGGCAGCGGCCATGGTCGTCGGCTACGCCGGCATGATGACCGAAGACCTCGAACCCCGCATGAAGATGATCCCGGATGTTGCCGACTTCCCCCGCAACGAAGTCATCATCCAGAAGAGCCACCGTTACAACTTCGACCACCAGATCCGCCAGACCGGCGCGAAGCTCATCGAGGTCGTCACCCGCGAAGAGATGATCGCCGCCATCAACCCCAAGACGGTCGCCATCCACTTCACCAACATCCAGTCCGACAACGGCAAGGTGAGCGGGCCCGAGACAGTCGAGATCGCCCGCGCGCACAACATCTACACCTTCAACGATGCTTCCGCCGACGTCCCGCCCGTCTCGCGCCTCTGGGAGTATCCCGCCGTCGGCTTCGACATGGTCACTTTCTCCGGCGGCAAGGACATCTGCGGCCCCCAGGCCTCGGGCATCCTCATCGGCAAGGAAGAGCTCATCCGCTGGTCGCTCATGAACATGAGCCCGCAGGAAGACCGCATCGGCCGTTGCTGCAAGGTTGGCAAGGAGACCATCTTCGGCCTGCTCAAGGCGCTCGAGATCTTCGTCAACCAGGACTATGACGCCACCCTCCGCATGTACGACGCCCGCGCCCAGCTCATCTCCGACGCGATCAAGAAGTTCGGCGTCATGGCGAAGCCGCGCGAGTTCAACCCCAACGCTCTCGGCAACGTGACCCCGCGCTATAGCTGGCAGATTGACCCCGCGAAGCTCAAGCTCACCGGCAACGATGTCATGCAGGCCCTCGCCGACACCAAGCCCGTCGGCATCGGCAGCTTCGGCGCCAACGCCGCCGGTTTGCGCGGACGCAACCCGGGCGAACCCGCAGGCGGAGCCCCCCAGGAGCGCCGTCCGCGCACCCCGCGTCCCGGCCGCCCCGCTCCTGACCCCAACAGCTTCGGCTTCGCCGTCTGGCAGCTCAAGGAGGGTGAGGACAAGGTCATTGCCGACCGCCTCGTCGAGATCTTCAGCCAGGCCCCCAAAGCCTAGCTCTGACGTGGTTGCTGTTGCCGTTCTGGCTGTCATTCCCGAAGGGAATCTGCGTTTCGCCTTCGCCCAAAACGCCCATCAGGCCAAACCTGATGGGCGTTTCTTCGTCTTCCCATCCCCACCACATAATCCGGGTGCCCCACCTTCGCCGACAGCCTCATCGTCGGCTAAGGCGGGAAGGCACTCCCACCCAACCGCCAGGAGTCATAGCCGAGGGACCTACCGAGCGTTCAACCCATCCACCAGCGAATTCCGATAAGCCCGGAAAGCCGGAATCGCGCCAAGCAGTGCCCCCGCTACCAGCGTGGCCACCGCATAAAGCTCCACCCTCGTCGAAAGCCCAACCAGGGCAATCGGCAACCCGAAGCGATTCTCGATCGTGCTCCGCAGCACAAACAGCAACCCGTAGACGGCACCAATCCCAAGCACCGTCCCCGTAGCCGCAATCAGCGTTGACTCCAGCAGGAACAGGGTAAAGATCTGCCGCGCGTGCAGCCCAACCGCCCGCAGGATCGCAATCTCCCGGCGCCGCTCGTTCAACGCCGTATAGAGCGCAATCAGCATCGCCAGCAGACCCACCACAAGCACCGCACCCGACACAAGCGACAACGCCGTATCCGCGTAGTCCAGCAAACTCCAAAGCTCCTGCAGCGTATAAGCCGGAATGATCGAAGTAAGCGGCTCCGGCTTGTAAGTATTGATCTCTCGCTGCAGATAAAGCGTACTGATCCGCGACTTTGCCCCGAGCAGGAACGAAGTAATCTCATCCACCTTCAGCTTCGAGGGATCGAGCTTCGGAACCGCCTCCCCGATTGCTGGAGGCGTCCCATCCGTCCACCCGATGTGCATCGCCTCGTCGCCCAGCAGCGTCGTATACAGCGCCCGATCCACAGGAGTAGCCGTCTGCCCAAGAATCCCGACCACGGTGAACGGTGTCGCATCATGATTCAGGATCGACTTCGACTCCACCCCATGCGCCAGGACGATCTGCTGGCCAAGCTTCAATCCAAGCCGGCTCGCGACCTCAGCTCCGACCGCAACGTCGAAGATCCCATTCGGCACCCGCCCCTCGGCCATCACAAGGCTCTTCGACCCGCGGTACTGGTAGTGCTTGTAAAAATTCTCGTCCGTCGAAACGACCCGGTATCCCTTGTAAGAATCTCCCATCGAGATCGGAATCGTCCACCCCACAGCCGGATGATGCGCGAAGTGCTGATACGTGTCCCACGAGATGTTGTTCGACGCATTGCCGATATGAAACACCGTCGAGAGCAGAAGCGGCAGCCCCCCACCCCTCGCCCCGACGATCAAGTCCGTCTTCGAAAGCGTCCCCGAAAAGCCTGCCTGCGCAGCGTCCCGCAGCCGATCGACCCCGACCAGAAGCATCACCGAAAGCGCAATCGAAAACACCGTCAACGCCGTTGTCAGCGAACGCGCCCGCAGAGACTTGAAAGCCAGCCGAAGCAGCACCATCAGCCCGCCACCCCCGCCCGCAGCCCTTCAAGAGAAAGCATCTCGTCAAAGTGAGAAGCAAGCGACCGGTCATGCGAAACAAAGAGCAGCGTCGTCGGATCCTTCGCCTCGCTCGTCACCTCGGTCAGCAACGCCAGAAAGGCATCCCGCCGATCTGTATCGAGCGAAGACGTCGGCTCATCGGCAATCACAAGCTCCGGAGCCCCGATGATCGCCCGCGCAATCGCCACCCTCTGCTGTTGCCCCGTCGAAAGGTGGGTCACCGGGGCATCGAGATGCGTGTGGATATCCAGCCGCCGCGCCAGCCGCGCCACCTCATCCACAACGGATCCCGCCACAATCCGCTTCCGCCGGGCCGGGTGCAGGTCACACGGCAGCGCGATATTCTCGGCTACCGTGAGGTAAGGAATCAGGTTGAACCCTTGGAAGATGTACCCAATCTGCGACCCTCGCAGCGTATCCCGAGCCGGAGCCGAGAGCTTAGTCAGGTCCTGTCCAAGCACCGTCACGCTTCCCCGCTGCGCCACCAGCACACCCGAGATCAGCGAAAGCAGCGTCGTCTTGCCGCTTCCCGAAGGCCCATGCAGAAATACCCGCCGCCCCGCCGGAACGCTGAAATCGTCAATCTGCAGAATTGGATGTCCCGGCTTATACCCGAACTGAACATCCCGAAGATGAATCGCAGCCGCAGTCGTCATCGAACCCCGAACCTACTGTTCGTACGGCTTCACCGTGTTGCCGTCCATCGAAAACGACACATCCCCATACGGGCTGTCGACCGTCGACACATGCAACTGACCCGTCACCATGATCGGGTCCGTGAACGTCATCTTCGCCTTCTGATTCCTAGTCAGCTTCACATAGATCATCTGGTTCGGCGGAGGCGGCGGCACATGGATACAAGCCCCCGCAAACGGTACCAGCAGAAACTCCGTCACCTGGTCCGCGTCATCCTCGAGCGGCACCATGAACCCCGGAACCGATACCACCTTATTGTTCAACGCGGTAGCCGGAGAACTCACCTTTGGCGACGTCAGAGTCTTAAGCGTATTCCACGCAACCGTGGTCGGAGGACCCACAGGAACAGGCGCGGCCAGCAACATCCCGGTCGACAGCACACCAGCCAGAACAGCCGTCACTCGCTTCATCGTTCCCTCCAGGCAGCTATCGCCTGCATACCCTGACGTTGCCACCACCTGTTTAGATGCGCCCGATACAGAAACGGCGTCCGATCCCTACGGACGCCGCATCCTGGCCACCCACCTCTCTACTTCGGCGTAGTCGGGGCCGGAATGGAACCCACAGGCACCGACGCCGGAAACCGCTGTCCGTGCGTCGCCCCAAACGGCCGCTCATTGAACGTAGTCCACCGCCGCGACTGCCTCTGGTCAGCGGAGTGCTCCGTCGCATCCCACATATCCGCCGAGATCCCGTTCAGGTCATACACAACCTTCCCATCCTTCAGCGTCAGTTCGCACACCAGCTTCTTGGTTCCCATCATCTTCGTGTTGTACATGTCGACGAAGCCATAGTTCCCGGTCTCCATCGACAGCACAGCCACATCGGCAATCGCCCCAACCGACAGGTTCCCAAGCTGCTCCTGCTTGATCTCACGCGCCGGATGCCATGTCATCTGCGCGATCACCTCCTGCGTCGTCTCGCCAATCACCATCATCTTGTCTGCGACATTCAGGATGTCTTTCATGCCGTTGTTCATCGACCCGATATGGAGGTCGGTCGAGATCGAATCCGGCTTATACCCCGCCTTCAAAATCGGAGCCGCCACGGTCCACGCGAACGACCCGCCACCATGCCCCACGTCGCAATAAATGCCGCGCTTCCGCATGATCAGAAGCGCCTCCGAAGGCCCGCCGGTCTTCTGGTCCTGCTCGCCGCGCAGCCCAGAGAAGCAGTGCGTATAGATATCGCCCGGCCGAAGGTGCGACGACACTAACTGGATCAACGGCCGCTCCACCCGGTTCGCACCGTAGTCGATCATCACCGGAATATTCGCAATATTCCCCGCGATCACCGCTTGGTCATACGGCTTCCACTCCGGCCCGGTAAAGTGCGCGCTCTTCACGCCCACGATCACGCCCGGAAACAGCTTCGCCTTATCGCCGGTCAGCTTGCCATCCATGTCGTCAAGGTTGTCTTCGTACTTGCCTCCACGCATACCCGAACCAACGATGTTCAACTCGGCCAGCACACGTGTCTTCGAGCGATCGATGATCTTATCCTTGAAGTCATCGAAGTTCTTCCACCCCGAGCTGCCGGCGTCCACGATCGTCGTCACGCCGTTGCGCAGCGTGAACCCATCCGGATACACCGACTCATCTCCGGCATACGACCCACGCTCGCCCGTGCCCGTATACACATGCGTATGTAGATCGATCAGCCCCGGCGATACATACAGCCCCTTCACATCGATCGTCTTTAGCGCATCCGACGTCTTCAGGTCCGCGCCGACAGCCGCAACCTTCCCGTCCTTGATCCCGACGTCGCTGATCGCGTCGATACGGTTCTTGTCATCGATCAGGTGCCCGCCCTTCAGCAGCAGGTCATACGGAAGCGGATTCGGCGGCATCGGCGGCCGGTTCCGTCCCTGCGAAAACGCGGCAGTCGATAGAAGAACGGTACAACTGAAAACGGCTCGGCAAAGCGGACTGACCTTCATGATGTGACCCCTCAAAGATGAATGCTGAGACTGCAATCGCGAAAAAGAAGGATCCGGAGAAGACACCCTCCGGACCGTCAAACTATGCCTTTGTCGCCGTAAACGTCGCGGCGCCATACTCGCCCATCCGCACATCGCCTGACAAGGTATTGCCAGAAAGAACGCCCGTAAAGACGAAGGAGATATAAACCCCGCCACCGATCATTGAGCTTCGCAGCATGACGTGATCGGCATCGATCTTACCCGTGAGCGGCGCGTCGTAGATCTCGCCCTTGTGTTGCCCCTTCACCGAAGCTCCATTCTGCTCCAGCACGAACTGCTGTTCGCCTACGCCGCGTGTGTACTTAATCTTCACATTCCACGTACCGGCAAGCTGCGCCGTAGCTCCTGTATACACAGGAGGATTCTCGAACTTACCGGGGTTCCGCATGTACTTCGAAATAGCAGCCGCAACAATCTTGTAATCGCCGGGCATCATCATGTACGGCATGATGTTGAGCGATGAGTTCATCATGTCCGGCCGCCGTCCGGAGCCACCGCCAATCAGGATCCTCGGCGTTCCCTTGTCGAGCATCGCAACAAGCTCCGTTCCCGTGATCCCGACCTTCGCCGCATCCCACATAATGTCGAGCGTCGGGGCGCGGTTCGAGAGATCGTCGTCCGGCATGTTGATCTTCGTCGTCACCGACGGAATATCCTTCACCGCATTCGCAATATAAGTATCCCATTCCAGCCATTGCTTCTGCTCCGCCGCATGGTCGCGCTTGTACCACTCACGCACGGCAGCGAGCATGCCCATCTGCTCTTCCTTGCCGACCTTGAGCGCACGCCCCCAGTTATGGTGAGGAGCAGCATTCCAGAACGCCGCCGCACACAAGTCTTTCGGTCCAAGCAGAACGCCCGCCGCCTGCGGCCCCCGCATACACTTACCGCCCGAGTAACCGACAAACGTCGCACCCGCCGCAAGGTGGATATTCGGAACGATCGGCTCTTCCGCCGCCGCATCCACGAACACAGGAACATTCTTCTCCTTCGCAATCGCGCACACGACCTTGATCGAGAGCTGATTCGTGAACGCCTCAGGCCCCGAAAGCAGATAGATCATCGCCGTGCGCTCACTGATCTTCGAGCGAAGATCCTCCACCGTCTCCACCTCGACGATCTCAGGGCCCGACATGCGCACACCGAAGTCATACTGGTTCCGCGAGTACTTCGGAATGATGACCTGATCCTTCGTCTTCTTGTACGGCATCGCCTGCGACTTCTCAGGATCCGTGCCTACGATGCAGGCCACCGTAGCCAGCGCAATCGCTGCCTCGCAACCCGTCGTCACGATCGCCATCGGCGCCCCCATATGCATCGCGATCTCCGCGCCGATCGCCGGCATCAGCTCATCAAGATGCACATAGTACTGCGACGCCTCGTACATCGCCTGCTTCACCTGCGGAAGAGACTGCGAGCCCGAGATGATCGTATACGTTCCACGCGCATTCACGATCGGCCGTACCCCGATCTTCGTGTACAGATTCTCCGTCGCGCTCACCGGGAACGCGGGCTTCCAAGCAGCCTGTGGCGGATCGATCAGCGCCGCCGCGGAAGCCGACATAGGAGACATTGCGGCCCCGGCCGAGAGGATACCGGACTGCTTGAGGAGGTCTCGCCTGGACCAGCGCGCCTTGCCGAAGAGTGACATAGTATTCGCCTGTTCTTTCGTAATTCGTGATTGCTCGTGCGCGCCGATCCAACGAGTGAGGGGAAGGATCTAGATAGAAGCGATGCAGTCGATCTCGACCAGCGAGTTACCCGGAACACCGCCCGCGACCGCGATCGTCGTCCGCACCGGAGGCACGCTCCCCCAGCGTCCCTGGTACACCGAGTTCATGCCCGCGTAGTCCTTCAAATCGCTCAGATACACATTTACCTTGAGCACCTTCTCCATCGAAGAGCCCGCGAGCTTCAGGTTTGCCTCCAACTCATCAAGTACGTGCTTCGTATGCTCCTCAATCGTGCCTTGAAAATGTGCCCCAACGCCTGCAAGAAACACGAGATTGCCGAAGCTGATAATGCCGTTGAACAGTGGTGGCTTATCCGGAGCCGCACCCGGAGTCGGCGCAAGCACCTTATCTCCACTCGGCGCACGCTTCACAGCCTTCTTCTTCCACTCAATAGCCGGAGCCTGTGCCTGCGCCTCCGGAATCATGGCAACCGCGCCAGTCGCGCCGACCGCCGCCGCTGCGGCATTCTTCAAAAGTCCCCTGCGTGTCTGCTTTTCCATCGTCATCATCCCTTCGTTTCTATCTAAGCTTTCTTGGTAAGAGCAGCGCGAATATGCTTGCCCACAATCTCATCCTCACCCGGCTGCAGCATCCACACCCCAACCACAAGCGTGTTCGCATCCGACGGAATCCCCTGGTTGGGCTTACGCCCGGTGTTCGGATTCAACTCGATCGAAGGCGTCTGCGCCCGCAGGGCCGCCACGATCTCCTTCGTCGTCGTGCCGGTAGCCGCCGGGTCGAACCGGATCAGCAGGTGCGGCACATGATTCGCAATCTTCGGAACCACCGTCTCCGTCTTCACCGACGGAATATCTTTCACCTGCTTCACAATCACATCGACGCGCTTCTGGTAGTCGCCCTGCATCGACTCTTCCGTATGCGAAAGCACCCAGTCGACCGCCGCCACCATGCCGACCACCTGCTCCTTCGCCACCTTCATCCCGCGCCCAACACCATCGCCCGGATTGTTGTTCTGGTTCGCAAGATCGATCAACTCTTTCTTACCTAGCAGGAGCCCGGCGTTCTGCGGCCCGCGCATTCCCTTGCCACCCGAGAAGGCAACAAGATCGAAGCCCATCCCCGTGTACTTCCAAAGATTGGAAATCGGAGGCATATCCGCCGCCGCATCGATGTGGCATGGAATCCCGTGGTCATGCGCCACCCGCAGCCACTCCTCGCGCCCGATCTGCGCCGTCCCCGGCAGCCCGTCTTCTTCCTCCGCAGCATTGAAGAAGTTCGTCATGATCGCATTGCCCGCGTCGCACGCACGCTTGTAGTCGTCCATCGTGACGACCTCCGTCACGCGCGCTCCGCACAGAAACATCGCATGGTCATACCCATACCGATGCGCCTTCTGCACAATCACCTGGTTCTTCATGCCATCGATCGCCTGAGGCATCGCCAGCGGGCTGATGTTATTCGCATGCTGCATACAAGCCGCGGTCGCGAGACTGATCGCCCCCGAAGCACCCGAGGTCACAATCGCGCCCTCGCACTGCAGCTTCTTCGCGATGTACTCACCCGACTTCTGCTGCAGGTCATGCAGCCTTACCGGGTGCAACGCGGCCTTCTGCACCGCGGCCAGCACCGACGGAGGCATGCACGCCGCCGTGAACATCGTGTACGTCCCCGCGGCGTTGATGATCTTCGTCACGCCCAGCTTGTCGTAGTAGTCCTCGCCTTCAGGCAACGTCGGCTCGGCAAGGGCCCTGGCCGAAGACATCGCGGGTGCAAGGCCAACCGTAGCGGCAAGCGAACTGGTCCACTGAAAGAAGCGGCGTCGAGAGAGAAGACCGGCTCGAACTTCGGGCGTCTGCATGGAGTGCTCCGTGACTCCTCTGAGCGCCAAAGCCAGCCGGGAAGGCTCATCAGGCAGGCATCAGCGCAGCAGAAGCAAGAGGGGAATCAGATGGAACCATTCAACGACAGATTCACACATTTGTCATAGGGCAAATGCTGTAGCAACTAAACTACCTCACTCGACGCGAGACCCTAAATCCGCCCGAACTGCTTCACCGCCTCGACGATCGAGTGAAACTTCTCGATGTACGGATACATGCTGTGCTCGCTGTTATCCAGCTTCTGCGCAAGCACCAGAACCTCCGCCGCCCGCGCCCGTGGCACGACGACAACACCATCCTGATCGGCACAGATAATGTCGTTCCCGTTCACCATCGTGCCCGCCATCTCGACCGGCACATTCATCCCGCCGAACCGGTAATGCGACACCGACGTCGAGGGCACCGCGCCCGTCGAATACACCGGAAACCCGATCCTCTTCAACTGCGGCAGATCCCTTACGCCCCCATCCACAACCGCGCCGGCAAACCCACGCGCGAACATCGCCGTCCCCATCAACCCGCCCATGCCGGCAATATCCGCGCCATCCTCCACCTTCATCACGTACACCGATCCGGGCCCACCGCTATCGATCGCCGACAGCATCCCGCCGAGTGCGTTCGGATCCTTGTTCTCTTCCTTCTTCAGCAAGACCGTCAACGCCGTACCCGCGAACTTCGTCGGAAACACAGGCTGCATCGCATGCGACATGTAGTGCTTCTCATGCAGCATCTGCTCTTCCGCATCCGACACCGAAGCCGCCTCGACATGCCGGTAAGCCTCCAGCATCTTCACCGGATCCTTCTCGTAATCGGCCGCCGTCATCGGAGTATCGGCATACACCATAACCCCGAGTGCAGTCGTCGCAAGCACGCCAAGCCCCGCGGCAAGATACAAACCCTTCCGAACCAACCCCTGTGTCCGAGCAAACAACATGTGCAGCATCTCCAGCCCAATCAGATGACTACGATCCTAGCGCGTATGATCCGCAAAAGAAAACAGCCGCCGAAGTCGACCCTCGGCGGCTGTCAGTGATGCAACTCGTTAGAAGTTGATCTTGCCCGCGAGTTGCAGGATACGGGGATCGCCGAGACCGCTCTGCGTTCCCGTCACCTCGCCGAAAGTGGAACCGGTGAAGTTGAACACGCCGTTGGTGGCCGTGGGCAACGTGACGTTTCCGGGATTTGCAAGATTCGCGTGGTTGAAAACGTTGAACGCTTCGCCGCGCAGCTGGATCTTTACGCTCTCAAAGACCGGGAAGTCTTTGAACACCGAGAGGCTGACGTTTGCCGCTCCGGGTCCACGCTGATCGTTGCGGTGAGAGTTGCCAAAGGTGTACTGCGCCGGAAGCGAGTAAGCCGTGGTGTCGATGCAGGAAGTCTTGGCAATGTACTGCGCCTTGCCACACGTAAAGACGGGTGCGTGAACATAGTTGGGACGCTGAGTACCGATACCGCCGACGTTCGCCTGGTCGTTGGTGATCCCGACGTTGAAGGGCTGACCGCCCTGGATCGTCACGATCGTGTTGGCATGCCATCCACCAGCCAGCGTGTCCGTGAGATGACCGAACCTGGCCAGCGTCGGCATCGCATAGGTCGCTGCACCGACGAAGCGGTTCCGGATATCCCAGTTGGCATTTCCATAGTCCGCCTTCAGGTTGTACTGGATCATCGGGGTGCCCCCGCCGTTCGCGTCGTTTGACGTGTCCAGCGTGTGCGCCCACGTGTAACCAAGATTCATATCAAGACCGTGCCATGTGCGCTGACGATAGACGACGGTGAGACCGTGGTAAGTTCCCAGGCCGTCGTTCTGAATCTGGCGAATTTGGCCGAACAACTGGTAGGGGCGACGCGGGTTGACCGAACCGGCACCCGGCAGCGGCTGGTTCGGATAGAGGGAGTGATCGAGGTGGATCGAATGCGAACCAAGATACTGGAACTCGAGCGCGTTTCCACGGCCCAGGTCGACGCCCGTATCAAGGTTCCACTGGTACAGGCGCGGCGTCGGCAGATAGTAGTTATCCGTAAACGCGGTCTGGTAGCTTCCCGGAGTACCGGCAACCGCGGAAGCCGATCCGCTTCCACCCCCGGAAGGATTGCTGAAGCTCTGCGTGGCAATCCCGCTCGTCGGTCCGCTGTAGGTCGTCGATGCAGCGAAGGGATAGTTGCTCGAGGAGAGCGTGTACGCGTTCAGGTGGTTCGGGTTGTAGTAGATGCCGCCGCCCGAGCGAACGACGATCTTGTCGGTCGCTCGATAGGCAAGGCCGAGGCGCGGGGAGACAAGATCATGATTCGGCCCATTGAATTTGAAGCCCTTCACCGGCGTATAAGCCGCACCGGTGGTCGCCGAACTCGTCGGGATCAGCGCGGTGTAGTCGCTGTTGAGAATGCGACCGATGCCGTTCAGGCTGTAGGGCACCGTCGGCAGTTCGTAACGCACGCCATACAGCACCGTGAGCTTTTGGGAAACCTGCCAGTTATCCTGCACGAAGAAGCCATCGCGCCACTCCGCGATCGACGCCTTGATCTGGAACAGCGGCGTAATAACCGTCTGCGAGTAACCCGTCAGGAAGTCAGCGGCGGCATTTCCGGAGTAGTTTCCTGTGAAGCTGAATTGACCACGGTTCTGGTTGGTCGCGGCGCGTCCGATCGTCATGCGCCGGATGTCGGCACCCGCCATGAAGTTATGCCTGCCCCTTGTGTAGCTGATCTGGTCATAACCATGAAGCGTGCGGTCATCCTGGAACCAATTGGTACCTTCTGCTCCAAGACCCTGATACCCGCCGCTGATTGCGATCGTCGGAATACCCGGGTTACCGTTCGCGGTATCCGCGACGAAGCCCGGGATGCCTAGCTTCGTGCCTGCGTCGAGAAGACCATTCTGGGCGAAGTAGTTCAACTGGTTTGATGTGAATTTGTTGTAGCCAAACCGAAGATCGTTAATCAGGTTGGGCTTGATGATGTGCGTATAACCGATGACCGCATTTGAGTCCGTCGTCGGAGAGAAGCTCTGCGAGGTCGCAACGATCGCGCCGTTGACCGCGTTGCTCTTCTCATACGTGTAGCGGGCAAACAACCGGACCTTCTCTCCAAGGTTGTAATCGACGCGATCGAGCGTCGCATTCTTGTTGAAGACGCTCGCAATGTTCTCGTTGAAGTTCGTGCCCACGCCTGCAAGGTTGGGGTGAGGATAGTAGGCGAGCAATGCCGTCGCGATCGGCGAGATGTTCGTCACCTGGTTGTTCGCATAGTTCACGCCTGTTGCCGGGTTCTTCAACTGGATACCGGCACCAGCAGCGCAGGTGCCTCCTACAAAGGAGGTGCAGAGGGCCGAGAAATCACCCGTACGCATGGAGTCCGTGATGAGCTGACCGGTCGAGTTGGCTTGAGAGATGCGGCGTGTGCCCTCATACGACCCCATGAAGAACGCCTTGTCGCGTCCGTTGAAAACGTGCGGAATCACGATCGGTCCGCCCACCTCGGCACCGAACTGGTTAAACCGAAGCACTGGCGTGCGCGACGTCGAGAGAGCCGTAAACGGCTTCGCATTGAAAAAATCGTTCTGCACGTAGTCATACACGGTTCCGTGCAGCTTGTTCGTACCCGACTTGGTGTCCACGTTGATGTGGACGCCCATGTACGCGCCATACTGCGCAGTGTAGTTTCCGTTCTGCGTCTGCACCGCTGCAACTGCATCGGGGTTCGGCGTGACGGGCGACGAGGAGATCAGCGAGTTCATGATCGTGATACCGTCGAGCGTCAGCGAGTTCGTCACTTCGCGCGTACCGGCGCCGATGAAGTTCGCGCCCGGCGGAACGCCCGTGTAGGAGGTCTTCGGTCCGACGATGATGTTCGACGCGGTCGCCGCGAGTTCCATCACGCGGCGCGTGTTCATGGGAAGATTCTCCACCGTCTTCGCGCTCAGCGTCTCGCCGATGACGGCATCGTCAGTCGAAAGCGCTGGCGTCTCAGCCGAGACCGTCACCGTATCCGTGGCCGAGCCGACCGTGACCGCAACGTCGGTACGAACCGACAGGTTCAGCGTGACGACCACGCCGGAGGTAGTCACCTTGCGGAAGCCATCCTTGTCGACGACCACGTCATATGTGCCCGGGTTGATGAAGGGAATCGAGTAGTATCCTTCCGCGTTTGTGGTCGCAGGATACTCAACCTTCGTCTCACGATTGATACCGATCACCTTCGCCCCGGCAACGACGGCCCCGGAAGGATCTGTAACCGTACCGACAAGCGATGTGTTGTTCGCGACCTGAGCGTGCCCGGCGAATGCGGACAACAGCATGAGGCAACAGAGGATGATCTTCTTCATAGCGGTGGACTCCTGATGACCTCGGCTCGGGGGCCGGGATAAATAGAACAGGTGCTCTGAAATGCCTTTTCACCGGAAAATAAAATCCGGGTGATCAGCTAGTAGTCTTTGTATGGCAAGAATGATCTCATAGGAACACGTCAGCGCTGACGTGTCATGAGTCAAGCGCCACAGATGTGCCTAGGTCAAAAAGCCTATATCGGGAACGTCTTCTGGTCAGTCAAAGTGGACTAACCCACGCTGCAGCGCGTAGATAGTCGCCTGCGTGCGGTCCCGGGCACCCATCTTGTCCAGAACCGACGACACGTGAATCCGTACGGTCTTTTCCGCAATCCGTAGCTGCTCCGCGATCTCCCGGTTCGAGCGCCCCTGCGTGATGCACACCAGCACTTCACTCTCGCGTGGAGTCAGTTCCACCGCCGGCATGCGCTCCGCCAGCCTGTCCAGCGCAATCCTCGGAAGATAGCGGAGGTCGCGGTCCACGTTCTGGATCGCGTTGATCAGCTCTTCTCCGCTTGCATCCTTCGTCAGGTACGCCATCGCTCCAGAGCGCACCGCGCGGTAGATGTCCTCCGACCCGTGGTAGTTCGAAAGCACCACGATCCGCGCCGGTGTTGGAGCCTTCCGCAGAATCGAGATCACATCGAACCCGCTGACACGCGGAAGCCTGAGGTCCAGCACCACCACATCCGGCTTCAGCGTTCGGTAGAGCTCAATGCCCTGCTCTCCATCCGAAGCCTCACCGACGATGCGTATCTGTGCATGTCCCGCAAGCACTGACTGCAGCGCCATGCGCGCAAGAAAGTGATCCTCGATGAGGAGGACACGTATCTGCTTCATCGACATGGCTGCACCATGAACACATTGTTACATGGAGATTCGCGTCCCTGTCTCATCGAACAACAACCTACACGCCGATCCACGGCACAATGTAGTGCTGCTGATTCGGTGGCAGGTTGATCGTCTGGAAACTCACCGTCACCGCGACCTCCGTACCCAGCTCCGCTGAGCTCGCAAGCCTCAGCGATCCGCCCAGCTTGCGTGCTCTCTCTTCCATCACCGGGATTCCGAAGTGTCCAGCCCGCGTCGCCGGATCGGACAACTGAAATCCCCTCCCGTTATCCCGGATCGAAAGGCTCAGCGCATCGCTCTCATACGTCAGGTTGATCCGTATCCGCGAAGCCTCCGCATGCCGAATCGCATTCGTCACCGCCTCCTGCCCGATGCACACCAGGTGGTGCACCGCCCCCGGCGCAATCGGAATCTCATTCCCTTCCACGTCGAACGTCGTCTCCACACTGTCCCGCAGACGATGCGCCTCGATCGCTCTCCCAAGCGCCTGCGAGAGAATATTCGTCAGCTCATCCGAGTCCCGCAGATCCCAGATAATCCGTCGCGCCTCCGCCTGGCAGTGCGATACCATGCTCCGCGCCAGTTCGCACGATTGCGCCGCCGGCGTCAGTGCGGCATCCCCATCCTTGAACAGTTTCGCCGTCGCCTCGAGCTGCCACGAGATCGCCGCGAACCCAGCCATCAACGTATCGTGGCAATCGCTCGCAATCCGGTTCCGCTCCTCGAGCACCATCCCCATCTGCCCCTTCAGCAACTGGTCCCTCTGGCTCAGCAACTGCGCCGCCAGCGCGATCAGCCCGAACAGAAGCATCAGGTAGAAGTACCACGTCTGGTAGAAGAAGGGCCTCTGTTTCACCAGCAGCAGAGCCACCTCGGATGGCCACGGCTGGCCCGGCGTTCTCGCCTGCACCTCGAAGCGGTAGTCCCCCGGTGTCAGCTTCCGATAGTGCGCGACCCGGCTCATCGTCGCCGTCCAGTCCGCGTCATAATCGTCCAGCCGGTAACGAAATTCGACCGGCAACTCCGGTGCCCCCCTCGCATCGAAGAACAGAATGATCTCCGGATGCCCAGGGTCAAGAGACACCTGCTCTCCCTGCCGTATGGCCGATTGATCCAGCTCGCTACCGAAAGACCATCCCCGAATGAATGCCTTCGGCGCGTCCTGCGGCGTCTCGCCTGACCGCACTTGCGGGGTCGTATCCGCGGCAGCAGCCGGCACACTCGTATAGGGCAGAGGCGCAATCTGACCCGTCATCCTCAACGGGACGAAGCTGCACACCAGCAGCAGAAGAAGCGGCAGAACCCTGACAATGCGGGACACTGCCTCTAAGGCATCACACTTCGACCACCTTTAGCAAGGACAAACGCGCCTTAAACCTCGAGCGCCCGCTCCGGATGCACCACCAGCCAGCACAGAGCTCCGATCAGCGCAAACGTAGCTGCCACTGCGAACGACGTCGTCCACCCGAACCTCTGCGCGATCCAGGGCGTCAGCGAAGCCGTAATCGCCCCGCCAATCTGCCCGCCCATGTTCACCAGCGAGGAGAACACACCCGAGTTCCGCCCCGCGATGTCCACCGACACCGACCAGAACGAGCTCGATGAAACATACAGCGTCCCCGCCCCGCCCGCCAGGATGATCCCCGCCCACTGCGGGCTATGAACCTGCGACCCAAGCACCAGAAAAACTGCCGTTAGCACAAGCGAAACTGAAGCCAGGTAGCACCGGCCCACCCGCAGCCCATACATCTTCGTCAGCCTGTCCGACAGCGCTCCACCAACCAGGCTGAAGATCGTCATGCAGAGAAACGGCAGCATCGCATACCGCGCGCTCTCCTTCATGTTGAATCCGCGAACCTGTGCCATGTAAAGAAAGAACCAGCTAAAGAACACCCACGCGATGTACCCGAAGCTGAAGTACCCTGCCATCAAAGCCGCAAGGTCAACTCTCCGGAAGATCGCCTTCCACGAGATCTCAGTGCTGGCCCCCTTAGGCGCCCCGGCTGAAGCGTTAGCCGAGTACAGCGTCAGCCCCGCGCGAATCTCGTTCAACTCCGCTCGCGAGACTCCGGGATGGTCCTCCGGGGTATCCCGCGCGAACACCCACCACACCGCGCCCGCCACAAACCCGATCACCGCGCTGAACCAGAACGCCGCCCGCCATCCATGCTGAATGATGATCCACGTCAGCAACGGAGGCGTCAGTCCGCTCCCCGCCCCTACGCCCGCGAAGATCAACCCATTGAAGAACCCGCGCTCCTGCTGCGGAACCCATCGCGCCACGAACTGGTTCGCCGCCGGATACACCACGGCTTCACCCGCGCCCAGTGCAAACCGCACCGCGATCAGCAAAATAAGCGCATGCGGAATATTCGTCGGCAGAATCGCCGTAAACGCCGTCGCGATGCCCCACCACAACACCCCGAGCGTCAACACCCGCCGCGGCCCGAACTTCGCCGCAAGCACACCCGCCGGAAGCTGAAATCCCGCATACCCAATCAGGAACGCCGAAAAGATCCAGCCAAGCCTCTGGTTGCCAAGCCCGTAGTCACGGCTGATCTGAAGCCCTGCAATCGAAATATTCGTGCGGTCGAGGAAAGCAACTCCGCTCAGCACAAAAAGCCAGAAGCCCAGAAAAAACCGGACCCGGGAACGACGAACGACGGTCATGCGCCGTCTCCTGTTCTTCAACATAGTGTTGCAATAAGTGCGCTTTGTTGCACTCTACTGCATCACCCAGCCCCTTGGCTTCCAGGCCATAGGGCATTTGTCCCAACAACGAAATCGATTTTGTCTCCACAAAGGCAAAGCAAGGCCAAAAAATATCTAGAACCACTTCCGGCTCCGCAGAAGCACAAGTAGCCCCACCGTACACGCCACCGTTACCCCCGCGACATAAGCAAACCCATGCGCCGACTCCTCGAACGGCAGCCCCTTCACATTCATCCCATAGATCCCGCTGATCGCAATCGCCGGCAGCGCGATCGTGCCCAGCACCGTCAGCACCTTCATCACCTCGTTCGTCCGGTTCGCCACCGACGAGAGATAGATATCCAGCGCATTGTTCACCAGGTCCCGCTGCGTCTCCACCGCGTCCAGCAGCCGAACCAGGTGGTCATACACATCCCGCACAAACGGCTGGTGGTCCGCGTCGATGATCGACTGCGGATCCCGCTGCAGGTGCAGCGTCGCATCCCGCGTAGCCACAAGCACCCGCCGCAGATCGATCAGTTGTCGCTTGATCGCAAACACATCCTGCAGGGTCTTCGGCTCCGGCTCCGCGACCACCTTATCCTCAAGCTCATCGATCCGGTCGTCATAGAAGTCGATCGCCGGAAAATAGAGATCCACCACCGTATCCACGATCAGGTAAAGCAGCCGCGCCGGCTTCTCATCCGCCCCTTCCCGCCGAGCCCTCTCGAGCGCCTCCGCGGTCGTCGGACAAGTCGGATCGGCAATCGTAATAAAGAACGGTTCCCCTTCATGCGCCCCCGCGAAAAGATCGATCGTCGAGAACGAAACCGGCTCTTTCCCATCCTCACCCGACGGCGACAACCGCACCGGCTTCAACACGGCGAACGTATACGTCGCCGTCTGATCCACCTTCACCCGCTCATCGCTCGACCGCGCATCCTCAAGGTGCAGCGGATGCAGCTTGTACTTCTCCGCCAACTCATTCAACTTCGGATCATCCGCGGAACTCAGCTCATACCAGGGCATCGGCCCTTTCTACCACAAGCCCATGTATCGCCTTCTACTCCCTCTTCCCTGCCCTACTTGAGGTTCTCGTTGAGCAGCTTCGCCAGGCGAGCTCCCGCAAGAGCCACGCGGTCCTTCGCATCCGCCAGGGAGCCCGCATAGTAGGCAGTAGTAATCGCGTAGCTCGAAGTGCCGTCGGTCGGCTTGATCCCCGTCCCGATAGGGGCCGCGTAGGCGTCCTTTTCCGCGACAGCAAGGGAATCAGCCGCCCACGAAGCGGGATCGGTATCGGCAAGCCGGGCATCGCCCTTGGTCAGCAGATGAGGCAGACGCACAGCGAAAGCCGCCCCGGGCTTCAAACCGTTCTGCGCCGAGCAGGAACCGGGAAGGTCATCCCAGAAGGCATGCAGTTCCGTCGGCGCGAACGTAGAGGGAGAACACTCGAACTTGAGCTTCTGCGCAGCCGTGAGCTTGATCTTGACGTCGTTGCCCCCCAGGTCGCCGCTCCCCGCGTTATACCGGACAGACGCGTGCAGAGGCTGGTGGATATCGCCGACAAGATGCTCCAGCCAAGCGAGGTCGTACGCCTTCAGAAGATCATCTTCCGTGGAAGCGATGAACTCGCGCAGCGCCAGGATCTGGGTCACGGCATTGGGAACCGGCGTCGCGGGAACGGCGCCGCCATCATCGGAAAAAGCGGTATCGATGAAGTGCCAGTACCCGTGGCTCTGCGGGTCGCTGAACCCAAGGTGAACATCGACCGTGACGCCTGGAGGTGGTGTGTCGGAGTCGACGAGCCCTTCGTGCTTGAGGCTGTCAGCCCAGGTCGCCGCCCGCATAAAGAGGTAGCGATTCTTCTGGTCGGCGGTCAAGCCCGTTGGAAGCTGGCTCACCCAGATCGCGTACCCCGGGATGGTGGCCGTAGCCGTCGTAATCGGGGGAACCTGTTGCAGCAGGGCCATCACCCGCTTCTTCGTGGCGGGAGTCATCTGCTGCCAGGCCAGGTAGGCGATCGCTTCGTGCCCCGTATTCCCCCATGCGAGGGCTGGACGCGGTAACGAGACGAGCATGATCAGCAGGAAGGCGAGAAGGGATCTACGAAAGCTTGCACGCATGAACGTTCACCGTGGCAATACTCTACTGCCGCACAACGGCTGGCACCATCGAAATTCCAGTAAAGATTCTGCTCGGCGAATCCCGCGGACCCGCCTTCGCTGTAGGCCAATTGCCCATGGACACCCCCAACTCCCCAAGCGACAATGACTCACCTGATCAAGCCTGCAAACGAGGTACCTTCAATACATGCTGACTCGCCGCACCGTCCTTCGCTCGCTCCCCGCCGTAGCCGCCCTCCCGCATGCCATCTATGGCCACGCTGCGGCATCCAAGTCTTCTATGCGTCTCCTCATCGGAACCGGCACGGGACAAAAGAGCACCAGCAAAGGCATCTACGCTGCGGACTGGAATCCCGCCACTGGTGAGGTTGGTGAGATCACCCTCGTCGCCGAAGCCGACAGCCCCACCTGGCTCGCCCTCAGCCCCAAGGCGCCGCACGTCTACACCGTAGCCGAATCCCATGCGTCCATGGTCTTCGCCTACGACATCAAGCACGATGCAAAGGGAGCCATCACCCTTACCCGCATCAACGACCAGTCCTCCAGGGGAGGCGGCCCCACCCACATCTCCGTCAACCACGACGGTAAGAGCGCCTTCGTCGCCAACTATGGCGGAGGCAGCCTCACCTCCTACAAAATTCTCCCCGACGGCTCACTCTCCGAGCCCGTCTCCCACTTCCAGACCACGCCCGTCGACGACGCACCCGAGCACGCCAAGCCGCACATCCACGAGTCCACCCCGACCCCCGACGGCCGCCATCTCCTCGTCAACGACCTCGGCTCCGACCGCATCTGGATCTACACCATCGATCCCGACACCGCCGTCCTCACCCCCGCAACCCAGCCCTTTTGGCAGGGTCGCAACAAGTCCGGCCCACGCCACATGACCTTCCACCCCAACAACCGTTGGGTCTACAGTGTCAACGAACTCGACTCCACCATCGACCATCTCCTCTGGGACGCCAAGGCCGGAACCCTCACCACCATCGGCAACTTCGTCTCCACCCTCAACCCGGACTTCCCCAGGAACACCGCCTTCGCCTCCGAGGTCCTCACCTCACCCGACGGCCGTTTCGTCTACGCCGGCAACCGCCGCGACGAAACCATAGCCATGTTCACGGTCGACCCCAAATCCGGAGACATCACTCTCGCCCAGGTCATCGCCCACGGCGGAGTCACCGCCCGCCACGTCACCCTCGACCCCTCCGGCAAATTCCTCCTCGTAGCCTGCCAGGACTCCGGAGCCGTAGTCGTCATGGGCCGCGACACCGCCACCGGCAAACTCTCCAATCCCCTCCACACCTACCCCCTCGGCAGCCCCCAATGCCTGGTCTTCACCACCTAGAGCCTCGGTGCTCCTTTCTCCAGTTTTGCCCTTGCTTTTTGGTTGTCATTCCCGAAGGCAATCTGCGTTTGTAGTTGTCTTTGCCTTCATCACCCAGCTCAGACGCCGGGTGCCCCATCTTCGCCGACAGCCTCACCGTCGGCTAAGGTGGGAGACCCAAACCGCCGAACAGCCAGTTCCCAAAGAACCCTAGGCCATAAGCCATATTCCAATCTGTGCAACGAAAGCTACAATCGTACCCACAACACCCCGAGGAGCCGCCTCATGAGCCCGAACCCCACCTGGACGCGCCGTAACTTCGTATCCAACCTCGGCCTCACCGGCGCAGCGGCAGCACTAGCCCCTCATCTCTCCGCCTCTGTCGCGCGACCAGTAGGGCCGGCCAAAGCAGCCCCCACCCTCACCTTCGTCGGGTCCGAGCAGGACAACATCCAGACCTTCGTCGTCGATGACGGCAATTCGCGGCCGGCACCGCGGCGCGCCATCCCCGCGACAGCCCCCCGCGCCCTCATCACCCACCCCACCCTGCCGATCCTCTACGTCGCCCACGGGATCGGGATCCACGACAATCTCCCCCGAGGCAGCGTCTCAGCCTACGCCGTCAAAGCGAACGGCCAACACACCCTGCTAAGCCACGAGGCCCTCGCCCTCTCGGCCACGAATCCAACCCACCTCGCCATCTCACCGGACGGATGCACCCTTCTCGCAACCTCGCCCTCCGGAGGCTCTTACAACTTCTTCTCCCTTGCAAGCGACGGCCGCATCCAGCCAACACCCTATCCGCTGAAGCAGACGGGATCGGGCCCTCATCCCCTGCAAGCCAGCGCAAGCCCCCACTCCGCCGTCTTCGCTCCATCCGGCGCTGCCTACGCTACCGATCTCGGAGCCGACCGCCTCAACCACATCGCCTTCCGCGAAGGAATCCCCACCATCGCCAGCCGTCTCTCCTTCGACCCCGGCAGCGGCCCCGCCCATCTCGCCATCCACCCATCGGGCAAGTTCCTGGTCGTCGCCAGCATCCTTCGCCCTGGCCTCACGGTCATCCCCATCGACGCCACGACCGGCCAACTGGAGACGCCCCTCCATCACCTGGCGATCGAATCCCAAACGCTCGGCCCCATATCCTTCAGCCCCAGCGGTGACCGCTTCCACGTCGTCACCAGCACCGGGCACGTCACCCTTTCGACCTTCCGCTTCTCCCGGGCCACGGGTAGGCTGAAGCCGCTCGACGCAACGATCTTCTCAACCTCTCGGCCCACTCAAATGAGCCTCGCCGGAGATCAGATGTACGCCGTATCGCGATCCGCGACTCTCTGCTTCGACGTGAAGACAGGCGGAAGCATACGCGACATTCAGACTGGAAAACAGGCCCTAAGCATCGCCTCGATGCCACTCCGCCGCGCATAGGCCAAGTCCCCCGTCGCTACCGTGCGGTTTTGTCGTACCGGCCCCCCGCCGTTGCCGCTGTCGTCGCAGTTGCCCTTGTCTCGCTGGTTGTCATTCCCGAAGGGAATCTGCGTCTGCGGTGCCCGTCCCCACACTAAGCCCGAACAGAACGCGATAAAGCTCCCTCCCGCGCACCCGCAAATTCTTGTCAAGCCCCCAAATGGCCTAACTCATTCATTTCAAAGCGAAAAGTCGGTGTCCTTTTAGTTTCGGTCGATCTCATACAATAGAAGGAGTGAGGAAAAAATCGAATAGAAAGCTACAGCGCCGCAAGGATCCCACTGATCGGGAGCCCGGCTAAGTCGTTTATTTACTAATATTTAGCCGTAAGTTGCTTGCAATGAGATATTTACAGGCCGAGCATACCTGCAAATAGAGCAAAACAAAAGACTTGAACGCGGGCTATGGGAGGGGGGTAGCGCCTAAAACGTGTAAGAAAGTCCAGCCTGAATCACCCGGGGCGACTGCGCGAGAAACACCGTCTTTCCATCCTTCGAAAGCAGGGGCTGATAGCCCTGTTCCAGAAGGTTGGTCACATCGACCACAGCGCTCAGCCCCGCGGGAAGCACTCCGTGGCAACGCAGCGGCTGAGCGAGGTAAAAGCTCAAAAAAGCCTGGTCGCTGAAAGGTGCATAGGCGTCGACCGCGGTCACCATGCTCCGAGGTTGCCAGCGATACGCTGCCCGAACCTTCGTGCCAGTGTTTGCAATTCGTCCCTTGAGCGCGATCGTCGCGCTCTCGCCCTTCTCCACTCGAAGTCCTTCGCTCGCCTGCTGCAGCGTCGAAGCGCCCGAATCTCTGGTCGAAAGCGCACTTCCCGTACTCACCGTAAACGCAGCCTCGAGACCCTGCGTCAGCGGCTCCGAAATGGTAAGTCGAACGCCGCCAGCGTCGTAAGCGCTGCTCAACAAGCGAAAGCTGTTCGTCGTCGTATCGATCAGAAGTCCCTGAACTCCAGGCCGCTGCAAATCATCGGGAGCGAGAAGCCCGGTTCCCGCGA
Organism: Granulicella sibirica; assembly: GCF_004115155.1. Lineage (NCBI taxonomy): Bacteria > Pseudomonadati > Acidobacteriota > Terriglobia > Terriglobales > Acidobacteriaceae > Granulicella > Granulicella sibirica. The sequence continues at coordinate 96,140 of NZ_RDSM01000002.1, read as the reverse complement.
TTCCTTCATGCTGAATCGCATCATGATAGATCGCAACTTGAACCATTCCTCGCCCATCGGTCCGCGCGACAGTGAACTCCTGGTGAGTTCCACGCTCGATCGCCAGCTTTCCACCAGTCATCGACGCAACCGGAGTTTCGCCCTGCAGCGAGTCAAGCGCCTCATACGACTGCAGCTCTCGAGCTGTCGCCATCCGATATCCAGCAGACCATCCTGGAAGCGGATGAACCAGGACCCGCAGAAACGGCTGCGTCGCAACACCAACACCCGAAACCTGGATCGCCGAAAGCGAGCTTCCGTACTCCAGGTCGATCAGGTCGCCGATCTTCGTCCGCTCCGCGCTCGCCAGCCGAATCGACTGCATTCCGGCCGTTCCGCCCGTGCTCTGCATCTCTGGATGAGTCTGGATATTGATCACGGTTCTCGCTGCACCCGCGAATCCGATCTTCCGCTCATACCCAGCATCGAAGTCCGCGCTCGGAGCACGTCCCGGCAAACTCAGATCGCTTCCCAGATCCCCACGAATGACAACGTCCGATCCATCCTCGAATGCCGTATCGAACGACAGCTTGTGGTGAACTCCACCCAGTCCGAACCCGCCGTCTCCGCTCGTCACCGCAGCCGTCGCATGCTGAACAGGCTTCGAAGCCTCTGTCGCGCTCGACGACACGACCACCATCTCTCCGTCTTCCACCATACGGAGAATTGGCCGATTCGCCGCCGACCGCAGCGTCCAGCGCCAGTCGTCGCTCGGCTCATCCGCGCGCCGTCTCTCCGCTGGAAGCCACGCAGACGACTGGAACATCGTACTCAGCGTCAGATCCACAACCGCGCGAGCACCACTCGGAAGCCGCAGATGTGCCCGCACCGCAGGCGAGAACAGAGCCGCGGTCGCTTTCACCTGGTAATTACCCGGAATGAGGTTCTCTACCCGGTAATGCCCACCCAGATCCGTATACGCAGTTCCCACCAGCACAGCATTGGCACTCAGGATCTGCACCAAAGCACCCATCTGAGCCACACCCTGCGTATCCCTCACCACGCCAGAAACGGTAGCATCTGGAGCCGCAGCCCAACCTGCGGATGCCATTCCGAGCATGAGCGCCGCAACAACGAGTTCTACCCGGAATCTATACACAGTCGTAAGGTCGTCCCGTCAGGTCGTCGGCCCTCTCCAGAAGCTCTCTCGGCGACCGCGTCGGGCTGCTCGATGGAGACTGTTTCCTATACCGCGGGTGCTCAATCGCATCTACCATCCACGCGAGCTTCCCGTATCCTCGTCATACTCCCAACCAATACTAATCCACAATAAACGGTGCCGACTCGGTAATCACCTGCTTCGATACCCCGTCATCCACCTTGATGCTTACCTGATACTTGCCCGGCTGCAGGCTCGCCAGCGGCATACTTTTTTCGATCGTCAACTGGTCGGCGTTCGGGCTCAGCTTATTGGTCAGCTCCTGGCTCGTCACGATCGACTTGTTCGTGGCCATGTCGGTGATCTCATAGTTGAGCGTTGCGCCGTTCTGCTTGCTCTTCTCATCGATCCCCAGGTTATAGACCTGCATCCAGAAGTTAAGACTCTGCGCGCGGTGGAACGTCACAGGAAGCGCGATCCCCGGTGGAACCCGTGGAATGATCTTGGTATCTCCAATGACAAAGTTGCCCGCACCGATATCCCGTGAAGGCACCCTCTCCATCGAACCAGCCAGAATCAGCGAAGATGAAGCAAGATGATCGTCATCGAACTTCGGAACATTCACACTCCGGCGCCAGGTTCCGATGTGATCGGGGTTGTTAACATCCTTGATCACGATGTCGACCTTATATAGCCCCGGGCGAAGCGGAATCGACTTCCAGTACACCGAAACGTCATTCTGCTTCCGCGCCAGCAACTCACTCGGAACCTGAACATTGACCGTATCCTCGAACGTCTGGATCGCCTTGTGGTTCAGGTTCGAAACTCGCCCAAGGATATTCACCGTCCCCATCGCAACGCCGTCCTTGTTGCTGAACGTGATGTTCCGGTTTTGAATCTGCAGGGTCAGCGGCACAAGCACCGTCTCGTTCGTCACGCGGACGTAGTCCGTACGAACGTCAAACAGAAACGGCGGTCCATTGAGGATCTTGCCCGTTCCCATAAAGGCTTCCAGATCCTTGAACTTGATCGCCGGAGGAGCCATCAGCTTCGCAAACCGGTCGAGACGATCAAACTGCTTGCTCTGGTTCCCCGAAGTTCCCGGTCCAGAGCCAAGCTGCTCGAGCCCACCGCCCGAGAAGCGATCCGCCTTCTTCGACTGTCCCATCTGCTCGGAAAGCGTCTGGCCCGCGCCCGGTGTGTACTTCAACGCGTCCTTCTCCGAGCGGTCAATCGTCATGTGATAGTCGCCGCACATGCACGTGTCGACAAACTCGATATCGACGTTGTCGCCAATACCCTCCAGGTAGCGATAGTGCCAAACCTCGAATGGGAACGTGGATGTATTGCCGCCGCCCTCTTCCATCGGACGCTCGTAGTTGCCGCCACTCGGGTGCGAGTCGATGCTGTCGGCCTTTCCATAAGCAATATAGATGTGCCCGCGGTCCGTACGCCAGCCCGGCTTGCCCGCGGCAAAATGCTCATCCGCGTAGGCGATCCGCTGATAGTGCTGTTCGCGAAACTCGTTCTCCGGAGAGTCAGGGTTCGGATTACGCCTCAGCCAGAAATTCTCGATGAATTGGTCGCGTTCCTCGTCGTTGCTCAGATGCTTGAACGCCTGCATCTCCTCGTCCGTGATGATCCAGCGAACGTCCTCGTTCACCCACTTCGCGTAGGGCCCCTTCAACTCGTTCCGCAGATTTTTCTGTTGTGCAAACCGCTGCTTGTCGGAGATTCGTGTCTTCAACGGATCCGGATGTTCCACCACTGCGGGACCCTTCGTCACTCCTCCGTCCGTCTTCGTCGCGTCCGCGGGAGGCGCGGCGGCATCCTGGGCACGCACAGGACTGCCTGCGACGCCGACTGCCGAAAGAAGAACGATTGCGAAGAGATGGTCACGAAGAGAGATTTTCATAGGTGAGGGCCGCGGAACTCCAGAAAGCAACTTTCATTGTAGAGGGCAGACAACCCGAAGACAAGAAGCGTGATCGACTCGGTAAATCTACCCTGCTACGATGGCGAAAACGGTATGCTGGTGTGACCGATTCCCCGAAGAAAAGAAAGCGCTCCGCAGGCGAAAGAACAAATTTCGCGCCTGTGGGAACCCTTCGCAAAGCACATGCGTACCTGCTCCTGATACCGGATCGAAAAGGCCAAGCAGGTCAACCCGTCAGGCCGAAGTAGGAGGTCTGGCTATAGAAAAGGCTTATGAACGCCAAAAAGATCATTATCCTCGTTGTCGTTGTCCTGGTTCTCGTCGGTATCGGCATTGGAACGGTTCTGCACGATCAGGCGAACGTGACCAAAGTCGCCACCGGCAAAGCCACGCGCGGTGACCTTCTCTCCATCGTCAGCGGCACCGGCCAGATCAAACCCAAGACCTACGTCAACATAGGCGCGACCGCCTTCGGCCGCATTACCCATCTCAACGTCAAGGAGGGTGACCACGTCCTCAAGGGAGCCACTCTCGCCACGGTCGAAAGTGTCCAGCCTCAGGCCACCGTCTCCGCCCAGCAGGCGACCATCGCCGCATCCCAGACCGATGTAAGCGCCAATATCGCCGCCGAGCAGACTGCGCTGGCCAACACTGCCGCCGCCAAGGCCGACCTCGAGCAGAAGCGCTTCGATTACGACCGCGCCAAAGCCCTCTACGAAGATAAGCTCATCGCTAAGCAGGATTACGACGCCAAGAAAGCCGCCGTCGACATGTCCGAAGCCACGCTCCAGCAGCGCCAAGCGGCCGAGGCCCAGGCCAAGGCCCAGACCGACTCACTCCGGGGTCACGTCAATCAGGCCGTCGCCTCCCAGCGTGCCAACTACGACGCGCTGGATAAGACCATCTCCCGAGCGCCCTTCGACGGCCTCGTAACGAACGTTCCCGTCCGCGAAGGCGAGACGATGGTCGTTGGCATCCAGAACGCCGAGGGCTCCACCCTCATGACCCTCGCCGACATGTCCGTCATCACCGCTGAGGTCAAGGTTGACGAAACTGACATCGTCAACGTTGAGCTCGGCCAAACCGCTGATGTCACAGTGGACGCCCTTCCCGGCCGCACCTTCAAGGGACATGTCACTCAGGTCGGCGATCAGGCTCTTCTTCGCACCACCGGCGTGGCAACCAGCCAATCCACCACCGGAACCGAAGAGGCCAAGGATTTCAAGGTCGTCGTTACCCTCGACGGTATCTCCAACCAGGACGACCTCCGTCCCGGCCTATCCACTACCGCCAAGATCACCACCGCCCACAAGCCGGATGCTCTCACCATCCCGATTCAGGCCCTTATCCAGCGCGATGTCGAAGGCGAAAAGGCAGCCGCGGCCAACTCCGGGAAGGCCCCCTCAAATTCCGTGAGCGCTTCGACCGCCAAGCCAAAACTCGTGCAGGGCGTCTATGTTCTCCAGGAAACCAAGGGTAAGAACCGCGTCAACTTCGTTCCCATCACGACTGGGATCACCGGAGCCACTGATATCGAAGTCCTCAGCGGCCTCAAGCCAGGAGATGAGATCGTCACCGGCCGCTACAAGGTTCTCCGCGCTCTAAAGAGCGGCAGCGTCGTCAAACGAGACAACACACCGGAAGCGGTCACCACGCAATAGGAACCGAAGCGCGGGCCGAACGACTCTAACGGGTAGCGATTCCCAACTGAACTCTCAATCACTCCCCGACCAACGCAACAGAAGCAAGTACCGGAGATCCGGATGGCCATCGAAACCGCAGTCAGCCCCGACACCGCACCAGCCGTCAACGCCGAGGGTCCAAATCCTGGAGACGTCATCGTCACCAGCAATCTCTGGAAGACCTACGTCATGGGCGATCAGACCGTTAACGCCCTTCGCGGCGTAAACCTCCGCATCCGCCACAGTGAGTACGTCGCCATCATGGGCCCATCCGGCTCGGGCAAGTCGACCCTCATGAATCTCATCGGCTGCCTTGATTCTCCCACGCAGGGCAAGTACTGGCTCAACGGACACGACGTCTCCAGCCTCAACGACGACGAGCTCGCTCGTATCCGCAACAAGGAGATCGGCTTCGTCTTCCAGACCTTCAACCTGCTTGCTCGCGCAACGTCGCTCCACAACGTCGAGCTTCCCCTCATCTATAACGGCACCCCAGCCGCTGAACGCACTGCCCGCGCCAAGGCTGTCCTCGAGTCGGTCAACCTCGGCACCCGCATGATGCACAAGCCGAACGAGCTCTCCGGTGGTCAGCGCCAGCGTGTCGCCATCGCCCGCGCCCTCGTCAATTCACCGTCGATCATCCTAGCCGACGAGCCCACTGGAAACCTGGACTCAAAGACCTCTGTCGAAATCATGGCCCTCTTCGACGATCTCCACGCCAAGGGAAACACCATCGTCCTCGTCACCCATGAGCCCGACATTGCCGAATTCGCCCACCGCATCGTCACCATCCGCGACGGAGCCGTCGCCAGCGATCACCCGTCCAGCCGCGTCTCAGGTTCCTGACATAGGCTCTACGGATGTGGCAAGCTTGATACCCGAAAGTGCAATCCATAGTTCTATACGCGTGGGCGTATTGTGCTCTTTGTTGTAGGGAGCACACGTACATGAAGACACCACGACCAGAAACAATCAACCAGGCTATCGAAGACTGCCGTGCCGCAATCGCCGAATCAGAAGCGTCCCTTGCCGCCGCAACCATACGCGCCAGCCGTCCGAACGCTCCTCACCACGAGAAACTCGAAGCCCTCTTCTATCAGCAGGAGATTCGCGAGATGAAAAAGTGGCTCGCGGACGCGGAGCAGAAACGAGATAGCCTCGCGCTTTGCGGTGAAAGTATGCGTTAACGGCCGATCGTCAGCGGAACCGTCATCGTCTCCGTATGCGGAGGCAGGCAGACGCGATCCGTGCATGATTGATAGCGGACAAGAATGTGAAGCGCGCTCGCATCAGCCGACGCATTCCGTGCCGACTGAAGATGCAGCGTAAAGTCAGCCGCGCTGTCGAAAAAGCCCGTGGGTTGCTGGAAGTTAGGATCCGGAAGGACCTTCGGCTTCGCCTCTTCGACGCGCACGAGATCAGCCGGATCGCCCTCGGTGAGTGCAATCTCCGTGGCGATAGGCCCACCCTGCGGCTCTTCCAGCGCATAAAGATGCCACCCGGGATCAGGCTGTCCGGTGATGACCACTGTGAATTTCGCCCCCGCCTTGACCGGCTTGGTCGGAGCTGCCTTCACGCGCCACTGAACCGTCACCTTCGGAGCCGCAAAGGCTGCAGATCCACTGACGAGAGCCAGGACACACGCTAAAACGCACGAAGCCCTCATGTCACTGCGCTCCCTGCTGTGCCGCGCTGACCGGGATCACCGCAGCCTGCAGAACGCGATGTGTCACCGAATCCTGTACCCAGGCGGCGACCGCAAGATGTTCAGTCTGCATCGTCATATCCTTCGTCAGAAAGGTGATCTTCCCGAACCGGTCGTTCTTCTGCTCATATCCCTCAAGATAAGTTACAAGCGAACGGCTGATGGCTGCTGGATCAAAGGACGCGTCAAGGCTAACGGTAGCCGCAGGATCAACCGAAAAACCCATACCCGCAGGCTTGGCCAGAGCCCGCACAACCATGCGATGGAAGCGAATCCCATTCTCGCCACTGTAGCGCACATCATCTTCAACCAGAGCGAAGTTCACAACAAGGCGCGGCTCGACAGGACCGACAGCAGGCGCAGCCGGCTTCTTTTCCCCGGGACTCACCGCCTCAGGCCCAGCCTTCACCGCAAGGACCTTCTCAAGCTCTTTGCCGCTCGGCACACTGACAACCGCCTGCGCATGAATGAGCCCGCCATCAGCCTTCGCAGCAGAAACCTTCAACTCCACTCCCGTCACGATCGGGGCCGCGGCATCCACAGCCTTGGCGATCTTCCCATAGAGATCTTCGCTTCCCTCACGCCTCGCTCCGTAGATAGGCTGAACCTTCCCATCGATCACATACTCCGGCGTGTGCGCGATGTCATACACCTCCGCCCGCGCCACCGAGTCAGGATTCGTCAGCGGATCGGGCTCCGGAATGTGCTGATCGAAAGCAAGCGCAACGACCTCGCTGCGCGGATAAGCCTCAAGCACGCCCTCGACAGCAATATCTCCGCCAATACAGGGCGGACAGCCGGATCCGGTAAAGAGTTCAAGCAGCACCGTATGTCCACCGGGAACAGCAGCAACCTTGCCAGGAGTAAATGCCGGCGGATAGAGCTCGGCATAGCGGGCATCCATGTCGGCGGTGAAACTGGCATCGTTTCCACCATGCGCCTGCCGATAGAGCTGCATCATCTTCTCGCGGTCGGGCGCCTTCATCGACCCAAGAAGCTGCGCCCGTTCGAAAGACTCGAGCGCAAGCGCATCATCATGGTTCAACAGCGCCAGACGCCCCCTCTCCGTGTTGACATCATCGACCATGGGATCCAAGGCATAGGCCTCGGCAACGAGTGCCGCACCCTGCTGCTGCTTGTTCTCGCGCAGATACACATCCGCCAGCACAGCAACCGCCTCAGCGCGCGTCCTGGCGAACTGGGCATGGATCTCAAGCTGCTTCGGTGGCGGAACCTTGAACTTGACGTAAGACGCCAGCATCTCCTGTGAAAATGCCGTCTCCTGCAGATGGTTTACGGCATCCTTCGCAAGCTTCTCCGCTCGCGGCAGTTCAACCCCCGACGTCCCGGCCTCCGCAAGCTGATAAGCGAGGTCCGTCTCCGTCTGAAAATGCCCACTTCCCTTTCCGGAGTGCTTCACCAGGTACTTGAGCTGCCCATCGATCTCGGATGTCCTCTCCGGAAAGTTCTCAACGAGCAGAGTAAAGATCGCATCCTGTGCGCGGCCAATACGGCTGCTCTTCGGATACTCCTTCACGAACGCCCGCATGGCCGCCAGGCACTGTGCCGGATCGTTGATCGATCGCGCTGCCTTGTAAGCCCGCTCATCGGCAGGAAGCTGCTTCTTGACCGGCGCGGAACCCACCTCCTGTGCCTGAACGCGGAGAGCAGGGATCGTCAGAACGCAAGCGAGAAGCAAGGCCGATGTGCGGAAACGAGAGCGCGTGAACATAGGAAAACCTTGTCGCGGAGGAGATAGCCGGCACGCCCAGTATATTCGTGCTCTCCGCTCTCGCACGGACGAGTCATCCGCGTGTTTGCGTTATCTGCTTGAAAACGCGCAGAAGGTTGCCGCCCCAGAACTTATCGATCCGCTCCTCCGAGTAGCCGCGTCGTAGCATCGCGTCGGTGATCATCGGGAGGTCACGAACATCCCGCATCCCCTTGGCAAGGGTCGGTCCACCATCAAAGTCTGAGCCGATCGAGATATGATCTTCGCCCACAAGCTGAATCGCCCTGTCGACAACCGCGACCCAGTCATCGACCGCCATCTGAACCGACTCCGGAACCTGCGCCCCAAGCATCGGAAACTGCGGCGCAACAAGCTCGTCAACCTCGTAGATCGTCTTCCCCTTCACCCGATCCGGAATGCTCGTCGTATCCCAGAACGTTTTATGCCGATGCTCAGTCAGCCACGCATACTCACGCGGGTACGCAAACTCGCTGCCGATCTGAAATCCCATGACCCCACCCTTGGCCGCCAGCTTCTTCAGCAGGTTATCGGGCATGTTGCGCGGAATATCATTGATGGCCCTGAGCCCATGATGCGTGGAGACGATCGGGACATCACTTAGCTCGATCGCCTGCGAAATCGTCTGGTCAGACGAGTGCGACACGTTAATCACCATCCCCAGCCGGTTCATCTCGCGGATCAGGTCGCGCCCATGTTCATTCAAGCCATTCCACTTCGGTGGCGAGCAGCACGCGTCCGCATAGTTCTGGTCCCAGTTATGCGCCGACAGCTGGGCCGACCGCACGCCAAGCTGGTAAAGATCGCGCAGGACACCCAGGTCGCCATCGAGGTCATAGCTTCCTTCGATATCGAGAACCGCCGCAAGCTTCCCCTTGGCGCGAATGCGTTCGATGTCATCCGCATTCAGCGCAAGCTCAACCTGGTCGCGATTCATCTCCAGTTGGCGCAGAGCATGGTCCACGCGCCGAAAGGCCTGCTTGGTCTCGAAGCGGCTCGGGTAGTACTCCTCGGGAATGAAGACCGAGAGAAAGAAGGCGCCAACTCCACCCTCACGCGCGCGAACCAGGTCCCACTGGCCTACGGGGCTGCGTGTGCCCATGCTGCCACCGTGGTAGAACTCTCGGTCAAGCGCGTGAACGTGTCCGTCAAATACAAGCGCTCGCTTATGAATTGCCAGTGCCTTCGCGGAGATCACGGGCGCAGGAAGATCGGTGGTCGACTGCGATGCAACCTGGGCCCACAGCGAGGGATGCAGCGCTGCTGGAGCCAGTGCGGCATATCCGAGAAATCGGCGTCGTGTCAGCATGCGATCTTCCCTTTGTCCTTATAGTCCATATGTCCTAACTCCAGTCAGCCACGATGTTTACCTGAGTATGCCACTACGCGCATCTTGCTATATTCCGCGAAGTATCCAGTCCAAAAGAGTCCATACAAGATCGAAGGAGCTCTGCATGGCATTGAGCGGGACACCTCCAAAGCGGCCACGTCTCGCCGCCATCACGACAGCGTACAAGAAGTACCTGCATCCGCAGCACGTCGTCGACCGCCTCCTTGATGGCTACGGATGGAAAGGCGTTTATCACCGCCCCGAGATGGACGTCGTCTCACTCTTCGTCGATCAGCATGGTGAGGGAGACATCTTCCAGGAGCGCGCGGATCGCCATCCCACCATGAAGATCTGCCCGACGATCGCCGACGCGCTGACTCTAGGCACAGGCAAGCTCGCCGTCGATGGAGTGGTCGTCGTCGCCGAGCACGGCACCTACCCGATCAGCAACACACAGATGCTCGAAGGCGACGACGTCTGGGCGGCGGCGAGCGCTGGCCGCTGGTCGAAGGACCTGCTCAGCTCGGCGCTTTCACGCAGTGACACGCCGTTGGGGCTGAGCGTGCTCGATGGACGGCCGCAGGATCTGACCGTCGAGGGAATTCTGCCGCAACTGGTGAAGGATCCCTTTGCTTACTGCATCGAGTACAACGACGGCACGCGAGCGACGCTGCTGATGCTCAACGGTGCGGTTCGCGACTTCAACATCTCGGTGCGCGTCGCGGATCATGGCACGGTCTCGACGCAGTTCTTCACGACCCCGAATCCGAACCAGACGTACTCGGCGTGCCTCGCGGCGAAGATCGAGCAGATGTTCGTTACGAAGGCTGCGCCATATCCTGTGCAGCGGACGCTTCTGACGTCGGGTGTTCTGGAGGCCTGTCTCACTTCCCGGCATCGGCTGAACCAGAGGGTAGAGACTCCGCATCTTGCGGTGAGCTACCAGGCTCCGATGGAGTCGCAGTTCGCACGTTCCTAAGGGCCACCCCCCTCCCCATAGCCGGGGCGTAAGTCTTTTTCTGTCATATACTTACAGGATTCCATCTCCTGCAAATATAAGATATCAAAGGAGTTGCGGCTAAATATTAGACACGAAAAGACTTAGCTGTCGATGAGAGCCTTTTTTGTCCCTGGGGACGACTCTGCTTCCACTTATTTAAGTGTAGAAGATTAACCGTAACTAAAAGGACAGGGGCTTTTCGCTTTGTTTTGTTGGGGTTACGGTGTTTAGGGGCTTGACATGCGTTTTTGGCCCAGAATTTGAAGAATTTTCTTTTTATCGGTGGGTGAGATGGGCTTCGCCGGTGACCGCAAGGGCAAGAGAAAACCCAGACTCCCTTTCGGGAATGACAACCAAAGGGCAACGGCAACTCTCCGCCCTCAGGGTTGGGCGAAAAAGCCTTTTCGGGCCTGGACGCTTAGTTTCTTGTCCTTCGCTCGCAGTTCCAGCTTGTGATAGCTGTTGGGCTGAAGGTCTGGTGGCGGGGTGTAGCCGACCTCGTACTGCAAGCGCAGGTCCTGGCCGATTTCAGCGAAGATCTCGCGCAGGCTTATCGAGTGACTGACAGTAAAGACGCGACCGCCTGTGCTTTCGGAAAGCTTCTGCAGAATGGCTTTTCCGTTGTCAGTTCCGGGTGGGCGCGAGATACCGTAGCCGTTGGCAACGTCCCTGGCGCTGTAGAGGATGGAGTAGATCTGGATGTCGCCGCGCTGAGCCTGCTCGATCGCCTGTTCGACTGTCTTACGGCTTCCGTTGTCGCCGCCATCGGTGAGAATCACCATCGCCTTGCGTCCGGTCTCCCTGGCAAGGACCTCCTTGGCGACGATGTAGACTGCATCGTTGAGCAGGGTTCCGCCGACGGCGGAGGCATGAGAGCTGAGGCCGGAGAGGGCGAGATGCAGGGCGTTCGCGGAGCTCGTCAGGCTCTTCAATTGGAGAATGCTGTTGTCGAACTGCACGAGCATCGCTCGGTCTTCCCTGCGGCCAAGCATGGTTTCGAAGAAGACGTCGCTGGCGAGGGATTCGTCGCCGATGAATGTGCGCTGGCTTCCGCTCGTGTCGACCATGAGGGCAAGGGTGAGAGGAAGCTCCGAGCCCTGCGAGAAATAGTGGATGGGCTCTTCCCTGCCATCCTGCTTGAGGACGAAGTCGTCCTTGGTCATGCCTCCCCGAGGCTCGCCATCCTTGCTTTTGACCACTGCGGAGATCTCGACGACGCGGGTCGCGACCTTGAGCGTGGTGATCGGCTCGTCAGTCGAGGCAGGCGGCTGCGAGGCAGTCTGTGCCCAGCCGGTTACGGAAAGGGTCAGCAGACAAGAAAAGAAAAGACGGTTCGTCACGCGCTCGTGTCTCCTCTAACCGGAAGATAGGCTCGCGCCGCTAAACGTACGCCTTTGGCGTTAGACCGTCAATATGGGCAGACGCAGATTCCCTTCGGGAATGGCAACAAGCAAGGCAAAGGCAAAGGTTAGCGGCGGGTGCCGGGTTTGACCATGCGTTTGACGCCGACGTACTGCTGGAGGATGAAGCTGTCGGTCATGCCGGCGATGTAGTCGGCGACGACGCGGGCGTGGCCTTCGGATTCGACCTCGTCGATGTAGCCCTGCGGCAGCTCTTCCAGGTTTTCCATCCAGAAGTCAAAGAGCTTGGTCACGACCTCTTCCGCCTTATCGTGCTCGAGGGTGAGAGCGGGGCAGGAGTAGAGGGTGTTGTAGAGGTAGCGCTTTTCTTCCAGGCGCTCGCTTTCGGCTTGCGGGGAGAAGACGGAGAGGCGCTGCGGGTGGTTGCGGATGTCCGCGAGCGACTTCGCCCCGATTGCCTCGGCTCCCTGGCGGGTGGTGCGGATGAGGTCGTCGATAAGGGTGTTCTGCATGAGCTGCAGGGCTTCATTGAAGAGGAACTTCTCTTCGACACCGGTGTGCTCACGCTCCACCACCTCGTAGCAGCGGGCGAGGATGCTGACCTGGCTGCGGATGTGGTTGATCTCGAGGAGGCCGGATTCGACGCCGTCGTCGAGGTCCGCGGTGAGGTAGGCGATCTCGTCGGCGAGGTCGATCAACTGGGCTTCGAGGGGCGGGCTCTGGTCAAGAAAGTAGGAGGAGAGCTCAGGGTGTGTGACAGAGTCGTAGTCTCGGGAGTGCTTGACGATGCCTTCGCGGACGCCGAGGGTGAGGTTGAGGCCGCGATGCGCGGCGTAGCGCTGCTCGAAGTGCTCGACGATGCGGAGGGCGTGCAGGTTGTGGTCGAAGCGGAGGCCGTGGCGCTGGAGGCAGGCGTCGAGGGCGCGTTCGCCGGCGTGGCCGAACGGCGGATGGCCGATGTCGTGGACGAGAGCGAGGGTCTCGGCGAGGTCTTCGTTCAGACCGAGCGCGGAGGCGACGTTGCGGGCGATCTGCGCGACTTCGATGGTGTGGGTGAGGCGAGAGCGGAAGTGGTCGGAGGCGCGGGAGGTGAAGACCTGGGTCTTGCCGGCGAGGCGCCGGAAGGCCCGGGCCTGGACGATGCGGTCGCGGTCACGCTGGAAGGCGGTGAGGGATGCGTGCCCGGGCGCGGGGTAGACGCGCTCGAGAAGCACGTTTCCGCTACCTTCAGTGACTTTGCATGCACGTAGATCGCCATCGGTCATCAGGGTCCATCGTACGGGATAGCGGAAATATCCTCCAGTGACGGTTCCCGATCTGTAACCTAAGGGAAGGAAATCTGTCTCATCCGGTGGAGCGTTAAAAGAATTAGGAGCAACCCGATGATGAACCGGAACGATTTCGATGCAAATGGTGGAAGCCACACTACAGGTTCGACGCGAAGGGCGTTCCTGTTTACGACCGCCGGGGTTCTTGGCGCGGTCGCGCTCTGGTCGGCGCGCCTTCCGGGAGTGGCGTCGGCGCATGACCGCAGAGGCGACGGACCGGCGACGGTGACGATCGTCAACTTCGGCGCAGACGGCAAGCCTACGGGGAAGGCCGTCGTTCCGCATGTCGTGAAGCCGGACGCGGATTGGCAGAAGCAGCTTTCGCCGATCTCGTTCGACGTGACGCGGAATGCTGGAACCGAGCGTCCGTACAGCGGTGACACGTGGGACCTGCATGCGCGGGGGATCTTCCGGTGCGTGTGCTGCGATAACGCGTTGTTCAGTTCCGAGACGAAGTTCGAATCCGGAACGGGATGGCCGAGCTTCTGGCAGCCGATCGCCAAGGAGAACGTCGTCGAGACGACGGACCGGAGCCTCGGCATGGCGCGGACGGAGATCTCCTGCCGGGAGTGCGACGCGCATCTTGGGCATGTGTTCGATGATGGTCCGCGTCCGACAGGGCTGCGGTACTGCATGAACTCGGCCGCGATGCACTTCGTCAAACTTGCCTAAGCGGTTTTGGTTGATGGATTTCTTCGTCCCAGACCATAATGGGTCATGGAACCCCTGACATCCTTTGTCCCGAGCTCTGAGTTGACGGCACCGGCAGCTCTCAACGCGGTTCCGCTGCCCCGGGAGTGCACGTTTCCTGAGGCGGACTGGCGGGCGCTCGCACCTTTCTGGTACCCGGTTGCGTTCTCGCATGAGATTACGGACAAGCCGTACGCGGCCAAGCTGCTGGACGAGCGGGTGGTTCTGTACCGGTTGACGGACGGGACCATCACGGCGGCGAAGGACATCTGCTTTCATCGCGGGGTTCCGCTGAGCATGGGGTTCGTCGAGGGCAACGAGATTATCTGCCGGTACCATGGGCTGCGATATGCGCCGGATGGGCGATGTGTTTGCATCCCGGCACATCCGAATGGGGCGATCTCGCCACGGCTGCGGCTGCATATGTTTTCGGCGCAGGAACGATATGGGCTGGTGTGGGTTCGGCTGGTCGATGAGGGAGAGAGGCCGCTTCCGGAGTTGGAGGAGTGGTTCGACAAGGACTATGTCCAGGTGCTGCCGGAGGCAGTGTCGATCAACGCGGCGGCGGGGCGGCAGGTGGAGGGCTTCCTGGATGTCAGCCACTTTGCGTTCGTGCATGTGGAGAGCTTTGGGGAGTCGGACAACGCGGTGGTGCCGGACTACGTGGTCACGAAGAAGGCTGACGGGTTTGTGGCGGACTATATCAGCACGGTGAGCAACTACTCGCATGAGTTCAAGCATTTGAATCCGCCGGGGTTTATGTGGCACCGGAGGTTCGAGGTGTTTCTGCCGTTCACGGCGAAGCTGACGGTGACGTTTCCGGGTGGGGGGAAGCTACATATTTTGAACTTGGCTTCGCCGGTGTCGGCGCGGAAGACGAAGCTGTTTGTGCCGATCTGCCGGAACTTCGACAAGGACTCGCCGGTGCAGGCGACGCTGGACTTCAACTACCAGGTGTTCGCGGAGGACATCGCGATTGTGGAGCAGCAGTATCCGGAGGATCTGCCGCTCGACCTGCATGCGGAGGCTCACTTTCCGGCGGATCGGAGCTCCATTACGTACCGAAAGGGATTGGCGGCGCTGGGACTGGGAAGAACTTATACCTCGTAGCACGTGAGCGGACCCTTTCCAGATCCGGAAGCTTTAGTTGAGCGTAGTGCCCTTATCTTGTTCTATCGAATTGGCTTGTCTCTCCGAGTGGGTTGCCCGCGACCTTCAGCCGGGCTTAGGGTTCTTTCCGATAGAATGTGGCGTACGGTAATCCATCGCGGCGGCTCTATTGGAAGATCCCAGACTTAGCAGAATGTATTTGAAGCTCTTCCTGAGCAACCTGGAAGGGAAACTCGGGAGCTTCGGGAAACAGAACCTGATGCGATCCGGCATGGTGACGGGGATTCTCGTTGGCCTGCTCGTGGTCGGCGCGTCGGTTGCTTATTTCGAGAGCGGCAAGGGTCATCTTCACAAGTTAGAAGAGCATCTGTCGACGCCGGAAGAGCAGGAGGCGTCGCCGCCGCGTCCGGGGGGACAGGATCCCGTGGTTCTTTCGCGGTCGCCGGTTCCGGGTGGGTTGTTTCCGGAGTTCCTGTCGGCGACGCTGCTGCCGGGGCGCGGTATGGATGTGCTGCAGATCTCGGCATATCTGCCGGAAAAGGGTGAGGTTAACCTGCTCGCGGCGACGGACGTGGCGGGGGCGGTGCACGCCATGACGGGTGTGGATGAAGATTATGCCGGGGCGGCGAACCTGACGGACGGCGGGACGTTTCTTCTGCCGTGGGCGGGGCGGCTGGCTGGGCTGACGTCCATGGATGGAAAGAGCGCGACGGTCAACCTCCGGAACCAGGTCTTCAGCCTGCCGGCGAATACGGTTGAAAGTGCGGTACCGGTAGCCTATGGCGGCATGCTGCTGAACGTGCCCTCGAATAACGCCGGTGTGAATACCATGCCGGATGGCGGGTCGGTGACGGCGACGTACGCGACCGACAACTTTGGGGGACGATGGCCCTCGAAGACGGAGACCAAGGTTTCGGCACTCTTGAGCAGCCGGTGGATCGAGTTGACGGTTGACGTGAAGAATGTGGGAGATAGCGTGGTTCCCGTGGGGATTGGGTGGTCTCCGCGGTTTTTGATTCCGAGCGGCGACCGGAAAAAGGCCACGCTCCGTATTCCCGCTGACGTTCGATCGGACATCCGGGACAGCACGAGTGGGATGCCGAACGGTGAGTTGAAGCCCGTGACGGGGACGAAATACGACTTCAACACCCGAAACGGGGCGGAATTGGGGACGCTAGATCTGAACGACACGTTCCTGCACCTGAAGGCACCGCTCGACATGCACCCGATGATCGAGCTGCGGGACCCGGCGGCGCGGTTCGGGCTGAGGATTACGGCGCTGACTCCGACGATCAAGGCGGTTCACGTGTTTTCTCCGGCGAACTCGGATTATGTGTCGATCTCGCCGCAGATGAACTATGACGATCCGTTCGGCCGGTGGCCAGCTCATGAAGACACGGGCATGGCGGAAGTGGCACCCGGCCAGAGCGTGGAGTGGAAGATTCGACTGGAGTTGTTCCCGATCGCGGCGGCCTCCTCGCCGAAGATTTAGGCGGGCAGGGTCCGGGCCGGGAATGAGCGGGCGGACGGGCCTCCGCCCGGTTTGACCCCCTGTAGCCAAGACTCGTACAGTGGTAGTGGGACGCCTGCCGTGGGCGCCTCCCGCGCCTCCGTCGAGCGATCCTTCCTTAATAGATTGAGGGGACCCTCCTCCGAGGTTGGGCGGGGAGGGATGCGATGCGGCAGAACATGAGATTCCCTGGAAGGCACTGCATTGACCCCGACAGAGACTACGGACGTAAAGGAATCGGCTGAGCTTACGCCGAACACCGAGATGGCAGACGAGACACAGGTACACGATGAGCACACGCATGAGGGTCACGACCATGCGGGCCACGATCATGATCATGAGGGCCATGACCACTCCGGACACAACCATGGGCCGGCGCTGAATCCCGCGCTGGTTCGCGAGATTTCGGTCGAGGTTCCGGCGGATGAGGTTTCCAAGAGCTTCAAGTCCGTGACGAAGCGCTACCAGAAGCTTGCGCGCATCCCGGGCTTCCGGGTCGGCAAGGTTCCGGAGTCGGTGATCCGCTCGAAGTTCATGAAGGAGATCCGGCAGGAGATCCTTGAAGGGCTGGTCACGCAGCGCTTCCGCCAGGCGATCGAAGAGCAGACGCTGAACCCGGTGTCGCAGCCGCAGATCCTCGAGATGAACCTGTTCGACGGGCAGCCGCTCACCTTCAAGGCTGCGTTCGAGGTTCTTCCCGAGGTCGATATCACTGGCTATGACTCCGTGGCTGTGGAGCGTCCGACAGTCGAGCTGACCGACGAAGAGTACACGGCGGAGCTGGAGCGTGCGCTCGAGTCGCATGCGACGGTGGAGACGGTCGATGAGGATCGTCCGCTGGTCGATGGCGACTGGGCGGAGATCGGCTTTACCGGCAAGATGAAGGATCTCGCGCAGACGGTTGGCGAGGATGGCGTCGAGAACGCTTCGACGACCGAGCCCATTACGGGCGAGGATGTGCTGATCGAAGTTGGCGGCAAGAACACGCTTGGCGCGTTCAACGATGCGCTTCGTGGCGCGACGCCTGGACAGGAGCTGGAGTTCGAGGTCAGCTACCCGGCTGACTTCGGCGAACCTCGCCTGGCTGGTCAGACCGTTGCCTACGACGTGAAGGTGAAGGCGATCAAGAAGAAGACCTTCCCCGAGCGCGATGCGGAGTTCGCGAAGCAGCTCGGCAACTACGAGGACTGGAACGACTTCGAAGCGAAGCTGCGCGAGCGTAGCGCGGACCGCAAGAAGGACGCGCTCGAGAACGCGGCCAAAGAGAAGATGCTCGAAGAGCTCATCTCCAAGTATGAGTTCCCTGTTCCCGAGTCGTTCGTGCAGCAGCAGGTGGATGCGCGGCTGGATCGCGGTCTCCGGGCGCTTGCCCAGCAGGGCATGACGTCGGACGAGATGCGCAAGCTCGACTTCAACCGTCTGCGCGCCGCACAGCGCGACCAGGCCGTGAACGAGGTGAAGGCTTCGTTGATTCTCGACAAGATTGCCGAGACCGAAGGAGTGACCGTGACGGATGAGGATCTCGATCGCGAGTTGCTCATCATGTCGATCCAGGGACGCGAGCCGCTCGAGAGCCTGCGGGAGCGGATGCAGAAGGACGGTGGCATCGATCGCATGCGCGAGCAGATGCGCCGGGAGAAGACAGGTAGTGTCCTGTACGAGAAGCTCGCTTCCTAACTTGCGCTCAAGCATCTGTTAGGAATCGGAAACCGTTTTTGCCGTAGAGAAGAAAGAGAGCGCAATGGGATACATGCCTTTTGTAGTGGAGCAGACGAGTCGCGGTGAACGCAGCTACGACATCTACAGCCGCCTGCTGCGGGACAACATCATCTTCATGGGCACGCCCATCGATGACAATGTCGCGAACGTGATCATCGCGCAGATGCTCTTTCTGAGCGGTGAGGATCCAGAGAAGGACATCCAGCTTTACATCAACTCGCCGGGCGGATCAATTACGGCCGGACTCGCGATCTACGACACGATGCAGTACATCAAGAACGACGTGATGACCTTCTGCATCGGGCAGGCTGCAAGCATGGGCGCATTTCTCCTGATGGCCGGTAAGAAGGGCAAGCGGTTTGCGCTGCCTAACTCTCGCATCCTGATCCACCAGCCTTCGATGGGCGGGTTGAGCGGGCAGGCGACCGACATCGACATCCACGCTCGCGAGATCCTCCGGATCCGTGAGATCACCAACACACTGATGAGCAAGAGCACCGGCCAGCCGCTTGCGCAGATTGAGCGGGACGTGGAGCGCGACTTCATCATGACCGCACCGCAGGCGCGCGAGTACGGGATCATCGACGACATTATCGATCGCCCCCGCACCTAAACACTTTGCTTGCTGCCATGAAAGGCTCCGCGCTGCGGGGCCTTTCGTGTTGATGTACCACTTTCGCTCAGTACCCGAGGGGATGCCGCGCCATCCCCTGCTGTCAATCGGGTGTAAACTCAAGGCTAGACGGTTTGCGCGAGAAGACAGGAGTCGCAGTAATTTATGAAGACCTCACGGGGTTCCGACGAGTCGCTACGTTGTTCTTTCTGCCATAAGTCTCAGGATGCGGTCGCGAAGCTCATCTCGTCCCCCTCGGATTACCCGCGCGCCTACATCTGCGACGAGTGCGTCGCGGTGTGCAACTCCATTCTTGAGGATGACCGTACGGAAGCGACTCCGGGCGCGGCTCCGGCGCAGCTTCCGAAGCCCCAGGAAGTGAAGGCGTTCCTCGACGAGTACGTGATTGGCCAGGATCAGACGAAGAAGAAGCTCGCTGTTGCCGTCTACAACCATTACAAGCGCATTCAGATGAACAAGGTGCGTGGAAACGATGTCGAGCTTGCAAAGTCGAACATCCTCCTGGTTGGGCCTACCGGTTCAGGTAAGACGCTGCTGGCGCAGACCATGGCGAAGATGCTCGATGTGCCGTTCGCGATCGTCGATGCGACGACGCTGACGGAAGCCGGGTATGTGGGCGAAGACGTTGAGAACATCATTTTGAAGTTGCTGCAGGCCGCCGACGGAGACGTAACGCGCGCGCAGAGCGGCATCATCTACATCGACGAGATCGACAAGATTGGCCGCAAGGACGAGAACCCTTCGATCACGCGCGATGTTTCGGGCGAGGGCGTTCAGCAGGCTTTGCTGAAGCTTCTGGAAGGCACGATTGCCAACGTTCCGCCGCAGGGCGGGCGCAAACATCCACACCAGGAGTTCACCGTCGTCGACACGACGAACATTCTTTTCATCTGCGGCGGGGCTTTCGTCGGGCTTGAAAAGGTGATTGCACGGCGGGTTGGCAAGAAGGCGCTTGGGTTCCGGGCGCTGTCGAATCCGGATGCGAAGGATGTCGATGTTACGCCGATCCGGGCGCAGCGGGATTCGGAGTTGCTGCGCCAGGCTGAGCCGCAGGATCTGCTGAAGTACGGGCTGATTCCGGAGTTCGTCGGACGTCTGCCTGTTCTGGGAATTCTGGAAGAACTGGACGAGGTTGCGCTGATCGAGATTCTGACCAAGCCGAAGAACGCCATTCTGAAGCAGTACATGAAGCTGTTCGACTACGAGGGCGTGAAGGTCACGTTCACGGACGATGCAGCTCGTGAGGTTGCGCGTGAGGCGCTGCAGCGCAAGGTGGGAGCGCGCGGTCTGCGGATGATTCTCGAAGAGCTGATGCTCGACCTGATGTACTACATTCCGGGCAACAAGAAGGTCAAGGATGTGGTCATCACGGCGGAGATGGTGAAGCAGCACAACCTGACGCTGCCGACGCTTCTCGAAAAAGCCGGCTGACCGGTTTCGAGTTTTGCAGAATGAGGCGCGGGTCTTCGGACTTGCGCCTTTTCTCTTTGGCAGGTGTCGTTTGAACCCGTTTTGACATGATCGACCTGCTTCGTGCGATTGCTCCGCATTCGAGTCATCGACGCTTTACAATCACTGACAAGACCCGGGGCAGGCTGCATCGTTGCCGAGACTTCAACGTCTAATCTCAGGAGAACTATGACTACTCAATCGAAAGAAATTCTGAGCGGGGACGTACGGAAACTTCCCATGATGCCCATTCGGGACATGGTGATCTTTCCGCATATGATGACGCCGTTTGTCGTCGGACGCGAGTCGAGTGTACGGGCTCTTGAGGAGGCGTTGACCGGGGATCGGAAGATCTTTCTGGCGACGCAGCACGACGCCTCGGTGGACGAGCCGAGCGCGGGGGATATCTACGAGACGGGCACGATCGGGAACATCGTCCAGAGCGTGAAGATGCCGGACGGCAATATCAAGGTGCTTGTCGAAGGCGTGGAACGGGCGCGGGCGACGGAGCTAAATGACACCGATGGTTTCTTCGTTGCGACGCTGCGGACCGGAAATACGCACCTGGAGCTGACACCGCAGGTTGAGGCGATGGTGCAGCGGGTGCACACGCTCTTTGAGCAGTATTCGAAGCTGCAGCAGTCGTTGAACCACGAGACGACGGCGGCGAATGCGCGCACCGACGAGCCGCATAAGCTGGCCGATACGATCGCCGCGAGTTTGCAGCTTTCGATCGATGAGAAGCAGAAGCTGCTCGATGTCTTCGACCCGGAGACGCGGCTGGCGAAGGTCGCCGATGTGCTCGATGTCGCGATCGAGAAGCTGAATATGGATCGGACCATCCAGTCGCGGGTGAAGCGGCAGATGGAGAAGGCGCAGAAAGAGTACTACCTCAACGAGAAGATCAAGGCGATCCAGAAGGAGCTTGGGCGGGGCGAGAAGTCCGAGTTCGATGAGCTGAAGAAGAAGATCGAAGCGGCGGGCATGCCGAAGGATGTACTCGAGAAGTCGATGCAGGAGCTGAAAAAGCTGGAGGCGATGCCTCCGATGTCGGCTGAATCGACCGTATCGCGGAACTATCTTGACTGGCTGCTCGCGGTGCCGTGGAAGAAGCGGTCGAAGGAGATTCGGTCGATCGAGCATGCCGAGCAGATCCTGAACGAGGATCACTATGGGCTGGAGAAGATCAAGGATCGCATTCTGGAGTTTTTGGCGGTTCGGCAGCTTGTGAAGAATCCCAAGGGATCGATTTTGTGCTTTGTCGGACCTCCGGGTGTCGGAAAGACATCGCTTGGGATGTCGATCGCCAAGGCTACTGGACGGCGGTTCGTGCGGATGTCGCTGGGCGGGGTGCGGGATGAGGCTGAGATTCGCGGGCATCGGCGGACTTATATCGGGGCGCTGCCGGGGCAGGTGATCCAGTCGATGAAGAAGGCCGGGACGAAGAACCCGGTGTTCATGCTGGACGAGATCGACAAGATGGCTTCGGACTTCCGGGGCGATCCGGCGAGCGCGCTGCTGGAAGTGCTGGACCCGGAGCAGAATACGTCGTTCCAGGATCACTATCTTGATGTGGAGTACGACCTGTCGCAGGTTTTATTTGTGGCCACGGCGAACGTCTTGCATACGATTCCTGGGCCACTGCAGGATCGTATGGAGATTCTGCGGCTGCATGGATATACCGAGGTCGAGAAGCTCGAGATTGCGCGGCAGTACCTGGTCAAGAAGCAGCGTGAGGGCAATGGGCTCACTGAGGCTCAGATTGCGTTTGAGGATGGAGCGCTGAAGGGCATCATTCGCGGATACACGCGTGAAGCTGGTGTTCGCAATCTCGAACGGGAGATTGGGAATGTCTGCCGGAAGGTCGCTCGGCGCGTCGTGAAGAACGGCGCCGAGCATGCCGAGACGATCACGGCTGAGAACCTTGAGTCGATTCTGGGCGTGGCGAAGTTCCGCGACACCGTCGTGCATGAGAAGAGCGAGATCGGTCTTGTGACCGGGCTTGCCTGGACGGAGGTTGGAGGGACGATTCTTCAGACCGAGGTTCAGGTGCTCGATGGGAAGGGCAAGCTCACCACCACCGGGCAGCTTGGCGACGTGATGCAGGAGTCGGCGCAGGCTGCGCTGAGCTACATTCGCTCGCGCGCGCGGCATCTTGGGCTCGAGCGCGATTTCTATCGTCATCTCGATATCCACGTGCACGTTCCGGAGGGAGCGATTCCGAAGGATGGGCCGTCCGCAGGCATTACGCTTGCGACTGGGCTTGCGAGTGCGCTGACCAAGATCCCGGTTCGCCGCGACATCGCCATGACCGGAGAGATAACGCTGCGCGGTAAGGTTCTGCCGATCGGCGGGCTCAAGGAGAAGCTACTCGCGGCTCATCGGGTTGGGATCTTCGAGGCGATTCTTCCCGAGGAGAATCGGCGGGATTTTGCCGATCTTCCGGAGTTGATCAAGACGACGATGAAGCTGCACTTCGTCGAGGAGATGGACCAAGTACTGCAGATCGCGCTTGAAGGCAAGCTGCCGGAGCTGGCGGAAGAGATTCCTGAGGCTCTGGAGGGGGCGGTGATTCCGGTCGCCCATACCCCGCAGCCATCGGCCCACCAGTAAAACCACTTCCCTACTGTAACCAGAAAGGCCGAGCCCAGATGGGTTCGGCCTTTTCTCTGTTTGGCGATAGGGTTATGCGGTGCGGTTTCCCGAGATGAAGTGCATGATGACCGAGATCACCGCGAAGATCAGCAGGAGATGAATGAGGAGGCCGGCGCTCTTGAACATGACGAAACCACCGAGCCACGCGATGACGAGGACAACTGCAAGAATCAGGAACATGGTGAAACCTCTTTGAGTCCGATATATCGCGCGGTGCGCGAGCCAGTACTCCTACTGAGAGGGATCGGACAGAGGTTTCGTTGCACTGCGATGAAAATACTTTGGTTTACTTTCAGTAACCTGTGCGTTAGCAGCCGCCGGCGATCGACGGGATGAGCATGACTTCGTCGCCATCCTGAAAGGCGTAGCCCTCGCCGCCGAGGAAGCGGATGTCTTCGTCGTTGACGTAGACGTTGATGAAACGGCGGAGCTTGCCCTCGTCGTCCTTGATCTGGGTTCCGAGGGCGGGGAAAGTGGAGTCGATCTCGGTGAGGAGACCGGTGAGGTTCGGGGCGGTCGAGGCGAACTGCTTCTGACCCTCGGTGTGGCGGGTGAAGGCGGTCGGAAGCATGACTTTAAAGGACACGGACATCTCCTGCGGCTACTAGTTCTGGTTCGGGTTCGGAGACTCCATCGAGCTCCTTGAGGTATGCGTCGAAGTCGGCGAGACGCGGGCGGATAGCGCGGGCGACCTCGTACCGGCCGGCGAGCGCGTCGGTGGTCTTGAGACCGTTGCCGGTGATGCAGACGACGGTGGTTTCGTCAGGGTGGATGCGGCCCTGGGCGTAGAGGCGCGCGGTGACGGCTGTGGTGACGCCGCCGGCGGTCTCGGTGAAGATACCCTCGGTCTCGGCGAGTTCCTGGATGCCGGAGACGAGCTCGACGTCGGAGACGTCTTCGGCCCATCCTCCGTCGGCGATGATCATCTTCGCGGCTGCGGGGCCGTCGGCTGGGTTGCCGATGGCGAGTGAGCGGGCGATGGTGTTGGGCTTCTGCGGAATAAAGTTATCGGCTCCCTCGCGGACAGCGACGGCGATCGGCGAGCAGCCGGTGGCCTGGGCTCCGAAGAACTTGACGGGCTTGTCCTCGACGAGGCCGAGGTAGATGAGCTCCTTGAATGCTTTGCGAATCTTGCGGATGAGGGAGCCGCCGGCCATGGGGACTACGACGTTGTCGGGCAGGCGCCAGCCGAGTTGCTCGGCGATCTCGAAGCCTACCGTCTTGCTTCCCTCGGCGTAATAGGGACGGAGATTGACGTTCACGAGGCCCCAGTTGTACTCGTCAGCGATGAGGGTGCAGAGGCGGTTCACGTGGTCGTAGTTGCCGTCGATGCGAATGAGGCGAGCGCCGTAGACGAGGGTATTGAGAATCTTGGCGGGCTCGAGGTCTGCCGGGACGAGGATGCTGGCCTTGATGCCGAGACGGGCGGCCTGGGCGGCGACGGAGTTGGCGAGGTTGCCGGTCGAGGAGCAGCCGACAGTGGTGAAGCCAAACTTCTGCGCGTTCGCGAGCGCTACAGAGACGACGCGATCTTTGAAGGAGAGCGTCGGGAAGCAGACGGCGTCGTTCTTGATGTACAGGTTCGACGCACCAATGCGCTTGCCGAGGCGCTTCGCGCGGACGAGCGGGGTGAAGCCTACGGGCAGGTCGGGCTGGAAGCCGTCGGGGATGGGTAGAAGACGCTTGTAGCGCCAGATATTTGCTGGTCCGGCTTCAATCGCTTCGCGGGTGAATTCGCCGCGAGCGGAGTCGAGGTCATAGGCGATTTCGAGGGGCGCGAGGCAGTCGGGGCATCCGGAGAGAGGGCGGTTGCCGTAGCGTTTGCCGCACTCATTGCACTTCAACTCGTACGCGGTACAGGAATACTCCATTTGATCTCCCTGAGCGGGGGAGGGTCCGTTCTCTCGACGCGCTCTCTTGTTTTCAGGGAGGGGAGAAAACGGATGCAGTCCTGAATGCGGAACTGCGTGCTCCGAATCTCATGTTCCCCGTTTCCAGGAGAGAGTTGACACCGGTACCAAGTAGCTGTCCGGTTGTCGTGGCGTCTCAGGGCTCGTCCCTCAACCACTCTGCATGAAATTCAAATCTGCCGAAGCAGACTGGAATAGATCGTTTGTAGCACCAATGCGGGCGCGGGTGCAAGCTCACCCACAGGCGGTATCGCACCCATATGTGCGGTTTCCGCCCGATCGTTTTCGATGCTATTTCTTTGTGGCCGATTTACGGGCTTTTTTCGCTTTTTCTGTATTTGGGACGAATTGCTTGCCGGTCTTCGACGCTCGTTTCTTTTTTGCGTCGGTGGCCTTCTGTTCGGCGGGAGTGAGCTTGTCCCAGGCTTTGTCCGGGAGGTAACGGCTGGTGGATTTCTCCTGGATGGCCGGCTTTCCGTCGGTGGTGTGCCACTTCTCGTCACCCCAGTCCTTGAGGTGCTGCTGAGACTCGCTGCGTTCGTGCTTGTACTCGCCGCCCTCGGCCTTGTACTCGGAGGCTACGAGCTGAGCCTTGCGGGCGCTCCATTGATTGGGTTTGCCGCCCTTATCGCCCTTCATGAGCTTCTGCTTGATCTTCTCGCGGAGGGCTGGGTCGGTGTAGTTGGCGGCGGTCTTCTTTGCGGGAGGTTTCTTTGCTGCGGTTTTCTTTGCTGCGGCCTTCTTTGCGGTCATCGCCTGCACCTCGTTCGAGTGAGATGCGAAGGGAATGGAAGGAGGAACGGCAACAGGAGACGCAGATTCCGTTCGGGAATGACAACCAAAGAAGCGAAGGCAACAGGAATAGCGATCCAGGGCAAGGACCGCGACCTGGCCGCTTACGCTGCCACCTTAGCCGACGATGAGACCATCGGCGAAGATGGGGCACCCAACCAGCTGGGCTGAGGAAAGGCGCTGATGTCTAGTGGCGGACGACGATGTCGCGGACGCCTTCGACGAACGAGGCGGGGTCGAACTCTGTGCGGAGGATCTCGTCGGGGCAGTCGGTGAGGATGGCGACGCGCCAGTTGCAAACGAAGGCGACGAGTTGCTCGTGCCTGGCGGTCTTGACCTCGGAACAGAGGTGCTCAGCTTCAGGGATGCCGTCCTCTCCCTCAACGTCGATGAGGACGAGGTCGAAGGGCTTGGTCATGAAGATTGACAGACCGTCCGTGGCGCTGAGGGTGGAGTCGACCTCGAAGCCGGAGATGCGGAGGATCTGGTCGCGAAGAGGCCGGAGCATCTCGCGCCGGCAGATGTGGAGGATTCTCTGCTTCTGTTCGGGTTGTGAGCTGCCGGTTACCGGTACCAAAGACCTTGCTCCTGCGACAACATTTTTCGCACACCAGCCTGCGGCGGTTTGAGGCCGAAACAGACCCCGACCGTCCGCGAATCGGAATAAAACGGAGGGTACCCGTAGAGTTTACAAAAGGGTTTGCAGAACTTGTATTTTGTTTTTTGTCGGAATCCAATGTTACATATGCGACATAACAAGTCTTGAACGGAAGATGGCGTTGTCTAGTGCAGACGCCCGCTTCCCTCGGTGGCTGCGGCCTGCAGGAACTCGCGGAGGATGCGAATGCGCTCCTCGGCCAGGCGGCGTGCGGAGGCAAGGCGAAGAAGAGGGGGCAGATGGTCGAGCGCCTTCTGGAGTGAGGCGACGGCGTCCGAAAAGGTGACGAAACGGGTGTCGCGGCCGACCTTGGCTACGGTGCGAAGGATGCCGATGGCTCCGAGCTGCTCGAGGATGTCGGCGTCGCGGAGGATGGTGCTCTCGAGGGACTTTGGCTCGGTCGAGGGCTGGTGGTGCCGAATGCACTCGACGACGGCTTCAAGCTTCGCGGAGGGAAAGCCGTTGGAGATCAGGACCCTGGGGGCGAGATCAACCGCGTAGGCGACGCTGTCCCAACGTTCGAGGGCTTCCTGCTCCTCCGGGCGGTGGCCGACGAAGACGCCCATATCATGCAGCCAGGCCGCGGCGTAGACGACGTCATCGTCGTAGGTCAGTTCTGTCCCGATGACCTGGGTGAGTGCATAGAGGCGGGGCTGGTGGCCGTACTTTTCGCCGGCTTCGCGTTCTCCCGGACGTAGAGCTCAAGGGCTTCCCGCCAAGGCTGGGAGGGTGCGTTCACTTTGGCTAAAGAGTCTTAGCTGAGCACGTTCGCGAGATCCTGCTCGTTGCGGCCCTCGAGCGGAAGCGCGGGGCGGATGCCGACGAGAAGGTCTTCCTTGCGCATGACCAGGGTGGTCGCGTTGAGCGAGGCGAGCTCGAAGCCATGGCCGTGGGTGATGGCGTCGGTGGGGCAGGCCTCGACACAGTAACCGCAGAAGATGCAGCGGTTGTAGTCGATGTTGTAGACCTTGGCGTAGCGCTCGGCGGAAGAGATGCGGACCTCTTCGGTGTTCTCGGCGGCTTCGATGTAGATGCAGTTCGAAGGACAGGCCGCGG
This sequence comes from Granulicella sibirica, assembly GCF_004115155.1. NCBI lineage: Bacteria > Pseudomonadati > Acidobacteriota > Terriglobia > Terriglobales > Acidobacteriaceae > Granulicella > Granulicella sibirica. The sequence continues at coordinate 68,727 of NZ_RDSM01000002.1, read as the reverse complement.
CGCAGAGGAAGCAGGCGACGCATTTTTCGAGGCCATCTTCGTCGCGCTGGAGCTGGTGCTTGCCGCGAAAACGCTCCTGAAAGATGGCGCCGCGCATGGGGCCTTTGCCGTCGGGGTAGTTTTCAACTTCGGTGGGCTGGAACATCTCCTTGAAGGTGATGGACATTCCCTTGGCGATGGCGGCAGCGTCGCGGATCATGGACATGGTTTTGAGTATACGACGACGTGTGGGTTAGGCTGAAGGCATGAACATGTCGCGTGCCGTGGCGCTCCCGTTTGTGGCTCTTGTTTTCAGTCTGGGTGCGTTTCCCGTGTGCGGCGGAGCGCAGGCCGGGGCTCCGATGGCGGAGCATGCCCACGCCAAGGCTGTGCCTTCCGCGGCACTGATGGTGTCGGTCGAGGGAAAGACGGTTACCTTCACCACGGCGGACCTGGAGGCGATGACGCAGAAGACGGTGACCGTCCATAACGCGCACAACAGCATGGACGAGACGTACTCCGGGGTTTTGCTGACGGAGGTGCTCGCGAAGGCTGGGGCCGGGGACGGCTCGTTGGGGAAGGCGCTGCTGCGGAGCTATGTGAAGGCGGCGGGGACGGACAAGTACTGGGTGCTGTACTCGGGGATCGAGATCGACGGGGCGGCGCATGCCGGGCAGGTCCTCGTGGCGACGAAGCTGGGCGGGCAAGCGCTGGGCGACGATGGGGCTTTCAAGCTGGTCAGCTCGGAGGACAGCAAGCCACAGCGGTGGGTGAGGAATTTGACGGCACTGACGCTGGTGAAGGCGGAGTAGCTCTACCGGGACTGGGGAACAACGTGGCAAAGATATTCGCGGGACGCGCGTCAGCTCGGATAGAGGGGCCTTTTGTCATTTTTCTCATCGGCTTTCGGATCAACCGCTTCTTTGCTTTCGGAAAGTGGATGCCGGTCGCGAGGGCCATGGGACCGATGATTCGAGAGCTGGTCGCCCATCCCGAGATGGGATTCCTGTATGCCGAGCCGATGTTTACGTGGCGTGGCGTGGCCATGGTGCAGTACTGGCGGAGCTTCGAACAGCTTCATACTTATGCACAGGATCGGAACGCGCACCATCTACCGGCGTGGGCGGCGTTTAATCGGAGCGTCGGTTCGGACGGCAGTGTCGGGATCTGGCACGAGACGTACGAAGTTGCGGCGAATCGATACGAGTGTGTTTATGCGAATATGCCGCTCTGGGGTCTGGCGAAGGCCGGCAAACAGGTGGCGGCCACCGGGCGACGGCAGGGAGCGAAGGACCGGATGGGTCTCCCATCCGATGAGGATAGCTAGGGCCTAACCTAGTTGGCAGTTGCCGCCAGCAGGTCGAGGGCTCCACGTTCTTTCAGGTGGGCCGCGACGCGCTGGCCGAACTCGATGGGGTCGGCGGAGTGGGTGGATTCGGCTTCGAGCTGGATCATGGTGTCGCCGTCGGGGGCGACGACCTGGGAGTACATCTTGTAGCCTTCGCTGGTTGGCTGGCAGAGAACGCCTACGGGGAGCTGGCAGCCTCCGCCGAGGACGTCGAGGACAGACCGTTCGGCTTCGACAGAGAAGCGAGTGTGTGGATGGTTGAAGAAGGAGATCGACTGACGGATGTACTGGTCGCGTTCGGTTGAGCCGGAGCGTGTTTCGAGTGCGAGGGCTCCCTGGCCGGGAGCAGGACAGACCTCGGTGGGATCGAAGCGCTGGTGAACCCACTCGGCGCGATTGAGGCGGTCCAGTCCGGCGGCTGCGAGGACAAGAGCGTCGCACTTGCCGTCAGCGAACTTTTTCAAACGGGTGTCGATGTTGCCGCGAACGTCTACGAAATTGAGGTCGGGCCGGAGAGCGAGAAGCTGGGCGCGGCGGCGTGGGCTCGTGGTGCCGACGGTGGCGTTATCGGGCAGGGTGTGGAGCGCCCAGAACTGCTCGCAGACAAGGACATCGCGTGGGTCCGCGCGCTTGGGGATAGCGGCTATTTCGAACTGAGGTTCGAGTTGGGTGGGCAGATCCTTGAGGGAGTGAACGGCGAGGTCGATGCGTCCATCTTCGAGCGCTTCTTCGATCTCCTTGATGAAGATGCCTTTGCCGTCGAGCCCCGGGGGTGGGACAAAGCCGGGCTGCTGCATGCGGTCGCCGGTGGTGCGGATGATCTCGATCTCGGTCTGATAGCCTGCGTCGCGTAGGGCATACGAAATGTGGTTGGCTTGCCAGAGGGCGAGCTGAGATCCTCGGGAGCCGATGCGAATAGGTGTGGGCTTCATGTCTTAAGCAGGATACGGCAGGGACGGCATCCGGCGCTAAGTCGCACATAAGACGAGTGAGCGCCCGGTTCGATTCACGTTGGTTACACTTTCCCTTTTTCGCGCATCCTACGTGGTGTTGCCCCGCAGGAACCGTCTCTTCCTCGTCTTCTACGAAAGCTGACAAACGATTCGCATTTTCACAAATCCAGAAGTACGGTCAGGCCGTAATAGAAGTTAAGCCTTACCCAGGCTTCGACAAGGCACGTAGCTCTTTCTTTCTCGTTCGCAGATTTCTTTCTCGTTCGTAGATTTCTTTCTCGTTCGTAGATCGTTTAACCGTTTCATTTCGGAGGTCGATTCAAGTGAACAAGATCGAGCAACTTCTCCACTCCGGGCCATCGCGACGCAGCTTTCTTGCTGGCGCCGGTGCTCTCGGCGCAGCGGCCATCGTTACTGGCTGCAATAGCGATTCTGGTACCGCCGTATCGCCGACAACTCCAACCACGCCGCCGGCGCTCGACCTGCCGGATAACGACGTCCTGAACTTCGCCCTGAACCTCGAGTACCTGGAAGCCGAGTTCTATCTCCGCGCAGCGACCGGAAGCGGTATCTCCTCCGCCGATGGCGGCTCCGGCACCGTTGTTGGCGGAACTGCTGTTCCAGGCTTCACCGCGGCACAAGCAGCGTACGCCAACGAGATCGCACAGGCGGAGCTGAACCACGTTCGTTTTATCCGAGCGGCAATTTCGGGCAACAGCGGAACGCCCGTCGGACGACCTAACCTCGACTTCACAAACTCATTCAACGCCCTGGCTACGGCCGCCGGCATCGGACCCATGTTCAACCCGTTTCTCAACCCAACGAACTTCCTCATCGGCGCGTTCATCTTCGAGGACGTAGGCGTCACGGCTTACAACGGAGCCGCTCCCCTGCTCAGCAGCAACACTTTGCTGACAGCAGCGGCAAGCATCATGGCCGTAGAGGCTTACCATGCCGCCGAACTTCGCTCGCGCATTGTGGCTACGTCGATCGGAGGGGATAACACCTACCTCAATTACGCTAACCAGATCATTGCGTTGCGCAGCACGCTCGGTGGCGGCAATGAAACGGTCCTTTCGCAAACCAGCATCGTTGCCGCCAACAGCAATGCAATTGCCTACGCGCGCAACACCAGCCAGGTGCTGCACATCGTGTACGGCACGGGCGGCGGCGCGGGAGTCAGCAAGGGCGGATTCTTCCCCAACGGCATGAACGGCGTCATCACCACCACGGCATCCTAAGGACAGACATTCCATGGCAAATACAGAAACAAAGCAACTGGACGCTATCATCTCGAGCCGTCGTCAACTCCTTGCCATCGGTGGTGTGGCGCTTGCGGGTCTTGCATTCGCACCCAAGGCGCAGGCAGCGGCCGCGGTCACCGACAACGACATACTGAACTTCGCTCTTAACCTCGAATACCTCGAAGCGCAGTTCTATAACCTTGCCGCGAACGGTGTCACCATCGACAATCTCCCGTCGCCGATTCCGGTCGCGGTCAATGGCGGTACAGCTGGAACGGTCACGCTCAAGCCCAGCTTCGCTGCAGTTCCCTTCTCGTCTACCCTGATCAAGAACTATGCGCTTGAGACAGCGGTCGAAGAGGGGAAGCACGTTCTCTTCCTGCAATCGGCACTTGGGAAGAATGCCGTCTCGATGCCCAACATCGATCTGTATAACTCCTTCAACGGACTAGCGACGCTGGCTGGGCTCGGCTCGGCTTTCGATCCGTTCGCCAGCGACGCAAACTTCCTCATCGGGGCTTATATCTTCGAGGACGTGGGCGTGTCGGCCTACGGGGGCGCAGCAGCGCTGATCTCGGATAAGACTGTCGTGCTTCCGGCGGCCGCGGGCATCCTTGCCGTGGAGGCCTATCACGCCGGACTGGTCCGCACTTCCATCAACGAACTGGATGCGGGCGCGGGTGTTCTCACCGGGTATACCCAGGCTATCTCTACCGCGCGCGCCACACTTGCAAACGGGAGCGGTGGGACGGTGGACGACATCGGCGTCACGACGGCGATGGTCGCGCTGAACGGGTCATCCGCCACATATCCCGCGTTGACTATTGCCGACGCCTCCACCGATCACTCTCTCGCCTTCACGCGAAGCACGACGCAGGTTCTTGCGATTGTGACAGCGGGCGGTGTGACGACGGGAGGCACGACCAAGTACACCGGCGCATTCTTCCCGGCCGGGCTTAATGGAACTATCTCCTAAATCATTTGCAATACGCTGGTTGGTTCATGCCTCCGAGGCTTACTCGGGGGCATGTTTTTTGCACCTTCGCCTGTAGCCAAGCAGGGGTTATGCCGATACAGGCGTTTAGCCGAATCCCCTTGCCACGGCAGGGCGGCTCAACGTCGCTTTCGGAGCCTCCATCATGCGCACCTGCCGCAAGCTCTTGCTCTCCTGCTCCCTTCTCTTCGTCCTCCCGTTGTCTACCGTCCTTGCACAGCAGCCCATCCCGGCACACTGGGGATACGCCGGCGCGGACGGCCCGGAACACTGGAGCCAGCTTGATCCGGCGAACTCTGCCTGCGCCCTCGGACACATGGAGTCGCCTATCGACCTGCGTGGCGCGAAGCGTGTGGCGTTGCCGGAGCTTACCTTCGACTATCACCCGGCGGAGTGGAAGATCGTCGACAACGGGCATACCGTGCAGGTAATCGTGCCACCGGGGAGCTCGATGATTTCGAGCGGACACCGCTATGAACTCGTGCAGTTCCACTTCCACCACCCGAGCGAAGAGGCCATCGCAGGCAAGCACTTCGACATGGTGATCCACATGGTGCACAAGGACGCGGACGGTCATCTCGCGGTCGTCGCGGTGCTGCTTGCGGATGGCGACAACAATGCGGTGATCCAGAAGCTGTGGGACAGCCTGCCGAAGAGCGAGAACGAGGTGAAGCCAGTGGCCGCGACGCTCGATCCGACTCAGTTGCTGCCGGTGGCGCATGGCTATTACACCTTTGAGGGCTCGCTCACGACACCCCCCTGTACGGAAGGCGTGCGATGGTTCGTGATGAAGTCGCCGCTCAAAATCTCCGTCGCGGAGGAGCAGGCGTTCGCGAAGCTCTTTCCAAACAATGCGCGCCCTCTCCAGCCCTGGAATGGCAGAACGGTGCAGGTTTCGAAGTAGGTCTATTCCTCGGGACGCTCGCGGCCTGGTACGCCCTGGCGAAGAGCCGTAAGCTGCGGATGCAGGAGCTTCGCCGTCAGCGCCCGGGTGAGTGCTTCCACTGCCTCGCGCTGGTCAGGTGACAGTCCCGCGAGCTTCGACTGAGCGCGGAGAATCTCATTCTGCCGGATCGTCTCGGCGCTCTGTTGCAATGCCTTGATCGCGGGGACGGCGTCGAGCGTAAGCAGGCGTTTCTGGTAGCGCTCGACTTCGCCCGAAACGATCGTTTCAGCGGCGGCAGCTTCGCGGCTGCGATCGGCGAGGTTCGCCGAAGCGGTCTGCTGAAGGTCGTCGATGTCGTAGACGAAGCAGCCCTCGACCTTGTTCATCTCGGGATCCACGTCGCGGGGGACGGCGATGTCGATGAAGAACATGGGGCGATTGCGGCGGCGGTCGAGGAAGGCGCGGCCATGTGCGCGCGTAAAGATCTTGTCTGGCGATCCGGTCGAGGTGATGACGATATCGGCTCGGTGGGCCTGCGTGTAGAGCGCCTCAAAGGGCAGGACTTCGGTATCGCAGTGCCTGTCCGTGATGGAAGCCGCGATCGTTGCGGCGATCTTTTCGGCGCGCTCCGGGGTCCGGTTGGAAACCAGGATCGAAGCGGCGCCCTGCTGGATGAGGTGGCGGGCGGCGAGTTCGGACATCTTCCCTGCGCCCACGAGCAGGATTGTTTTTCCGGATAAAGATCCGAAGATCTTGCGAGCGAGATCGACGGCCACCGAGGCGATTGAAACGGAGGAGGAGCCAATCTGAGTCTCGGTGCGGACGCGCTTTGCGACGGTGAAGGCGCGCTGCAGCAGTCCATCCAGCGTTCCGGAGACGGCTCCCACTTCGCGGGCGACCGTGTACGACTCCTTGACCTGCCCAAGGATCTGCGGCTCTCCGACGACCATGGAATCAAGCGAACTAGCGACGCGGAAGAGATGGCGGACCGCTTCCCGCTCGCGAAACTCGTAGAGATGCGGCTGAATGGTCGCAGCGGGGACGGAAAAGTACTCGTCAAGGAAGCGCAGCAAATCGGCCTTGTGCGAGGCTTCATTCTCCTGCAGCGTCACCAGCTCGACGCGGTTGCAGGTCGAAAGGATGAGGCCCTCGCGGATACCCGGCTGATGCAGAAGGGTCCGTGTCGCGTCGGCGAGTCGTCCTGCGGGAATGGCGAGGCGTTCGCGGACCTCGATGGGGGCCGTGTTGTGGTTCACGCCGAGGAGGACAAGATTCTGTTGGCTCATGGCGTTGTAAACCTGTGTACGGCTGAGAACTGGTTCGCCGCCCACACCGTGACGACGACGAAGAATACGAAGGAGGAGAGATAGACCGCGCGGCGTCCGCGGAGCCCGGACATGCGCCGGATGTGGATCATGCCGACGTAGGCGATCCACATGGCGAAGGAAAGAAGCACTTTGTAATCGAGAAAGAACGCCGGCCCCACCGTGACCGCAGCCACCCACGATCCGATCAACAGGCCGGCCGTCATGCATGGCAGACCGAAGAGAAGCGTTTTCAGGGCTATCTGATCGATGGTATCGAGCGGCGGAAGCCTAAGCCAACTCGGAGCCGTGGACTTCGACTTCAACCGCCGTTCCTGGATCAGGTAGAGCAGAGAGGCGAGAAGCGAGAGAATGAGGGCCGCATACCCGGCGAGCAGCAAGGCGACGTGCAGGAGGATCCAATTGGAATGCGCGAGAAGAAGCGTCTCCTGGCTTGGACGAAACGCCGGAACCAGCGTGAGAAGCACGACGATCGGCAAGACAAAGACGCCGAGAGAGACCGTCTTGTATCGCCAGTACACCAAAAGAAACGCCAGGGCGAGGAGGAGGGCGAGTAGGGCCTGGGTCTCGTGAGTATCCACCGGAAGCATGTGGTGCGCGGCGTTCAGCATCTCGGCGAAGCTGACGAAGTGGAACAGGATCGCCGCCACGGTGGCCGGAACCGCGACATGCCTCCAGCGTGGCCGGTCGTAGAGCGCAGCCGGTAGCACCGCGAGCGATGCTATGCCGTACAAGATCACCGCGACTCGAAGCCAGATCAGAGACATGAGAGATAGTGTGCCGGAATGGCGGAACGTGACGCGGATGCTCCAGGCACGGAACTTCCAGTATAGCCGCTGCGGCTTTACGGCCCGGGATCTCCTCTGCCCGGTGCGGTATTCTGGCCTTTCACGTGGCGGACGAGACGACATCGGCGGTGATAGCGGAGGCGGCCCTCATCGGCGGCTTTCCCGGGACGGATATCGCGGGGCTGACCCCGGCCATGCGGCAGATCTTCGCCGCCAAGCAGCAACACCCGGACTGCCTCGTCTTCGCCCGCATCGGCGACTTCTACGAGCTCTTCTACGACGACGCCATCCTCGTCGCGCGGCTGTTGCAGCTTACGCTGACGGCGCGTGACCGGGAGAAGAAGCAGCCGATGTGCGGCGTCCCTTACCACGCGGCCGAGGGATACATCCAGAAGCTGCTGCGGATGGGCTACAAGGTAGCGCTGTGCGAGCAGATTGAGGATCCCAAGCTGACGAAGACCCTCGTCCGGCGCGAGGTCACCCGGGTGTTCACTCCCGGGACGGCGGTCGACCCGGGAATTGCGGCGTCGGAGAGCTGCTGGCTGGCGAGCCTTGCGCTGCGGGGTACGGGAGCGGGCGCGACTGCTGGACTGGCGCTGATGGATCTTTCCACGGGCGAGTTCCGGGCTACCGAGTTCACAGGACCGGGTGCCTGGGCCGCGACCGTCGATGAGCTTGGACGGGTGAAGCCCCTTGAGCTTCTCTATGCCAGCGGCGGGCTTGGCATGGCGGGCGCTGGACCGACCGGCATTCTTCCCGCATTCCGCGATGGTGCCGCGAAACCGAAAGAGGACGAGGGCTCCGGCAGCCTGGAAGCGATCCGCACCAAGACCGCGCTCGACGACTGGGTGTTCACCAACGACTACGCCCTTCCCCTGCTGCAGAACCAATTCAAGCTGCACTCGCTCGATGGCGTCGGGCTCGCCGGGCACGAGACCGCCGCCGTTGCTGCCGGAGCCATGCTGCACTACCTCCGCGCCACCAAGCAGGGCGCGCTCGAGCACATCGACGGCGTGCGCTTCTACGAGCGGTCTTCCTGCCTGGAACTCGACGCGGTTAGCGTGCGCAATCTCGAACTCGTCGAGCCGCTCTTCTCCGGCGAGACCGCCCAGACGACCCTTTTCTACACGCTCGATGCCTGCTGCACGCCGATGGGCAAACGGCTTCTGCGTGCTACGCTGCTGCGGCCGGCGAGCGGCCTCGCCGAGATCGGCGCACGGCTCGACGCCGTCGGCGAGGCGGCTGGAAAGCTCCGGCAGCGTGAGACCTTGCGGCGCTCGATGGACAACGTTCTTGACCTTGAGCGTCTGCTCGGGCGTGTCGCCATGGACTCGGCTGGGCCGCGCGAAGTTCTCTCGCTGGCGGCGACCCTGGCCGCTTTACCCGGCGTCGTCGCAGCCGTCCGCGAGTTCAAAAGCGCACGGTGGCAGGAGCTTGCCACACAGGTCGACATCCTCGACGATCTTCACGAGATGGTCGCCGTCGTCATTGCGGAGGATGCGCCGGTCAGCTTCGCCGACGGAAACGTCATCCGCGCAGGAGTTGACGCCGAACTCGACGAGCTTCGCGAACTCAGCCGCAGTGGGCGGCAGGCGCTCGTCGCCATTGAGGAACGCGAGCGCCAGCGCACGGGCATCGGCTCGCTCAAGGTTCGGTTCAACTCTGTCTTTGGCTACTACCTTGAGGTCACGAAGGCCAACGCCAAGTCGGTTCCGGCCGACTACGAACGGAAGCAGACGCTCGTCAACGCGGAACGCTTCACCACGCCCGAGTTGAAGGACTACGAGTCGAAGATCCTTACCGCGCAGGATCGGTCGATGGAGATCGAGCGGCGCATCTTCGGTGAGCTTCGACGCCAGTTACTCGCCGCCGCGCCGCGCATGCGCGAGACCGCACGGTGTGTCGCCGAGATCGATCTGCTTGCCTGCTTTGCCCACCTCGCGGCGCTGCGCGGGTGGGTTCGGCCAACGATCGAAGAGGGTGGGGTGCTTGAATTCACCGGAGCGCGTCATCCCGTGGTCGAACGGCGCATGGAGGAGAGCGGCATGGGGCGGTTCGTGCCAAACTCCGTTCATCTCGATGCCGAGGGCGGCCCATCCATTGCGCTTATCACCGGGCCCAACATGGGTGGTAAAAGTACGTATCTGCGGCAAGCTGCGCTGCTTGTCATCATGGCGCAGTGCGGATGCTTTGTTCCGGCCGAGAGCATGCGGGTTGGCCTCGTCGATCGCATCTACACACGCATCGGAGCAAGCGACAATGTGGCGCGTGGCCGCTCCACCTTCATGGTCGAGATGACCGAGACGGCGGCCATTCTCAACACGGCAACTTCCCGCTCGCTGGTCCTGCTCGATGAGATGGGACGTGGCACGGCGACCTACGATGGGCTTTCGCTGGCATGGGCGACGGTCGAATACCTCCACGACCGGATTGGTGCGCGGACGCTGTTTGCGACTCACTATCATGAGCTGACGTTGCTATCGGAGAAGCTTACCCGGCTTCGAAACCTGCGCGTCACGGTGAAGGAGACGGCCGCGGGCATCGTCTTCCTGCACACTGTCGAATCCGGCCCGGCAAGCAAGAGCTACGGCATCGAGGTCGCGCGGCTCGCCGGTCTGCCGCAAGCTGTGATCGGACGCGCCCGCGAGGTTCTGAAGGTTCATGAACGGGCCGAGACGCAGCAGGTCCGCGAGGCCGCTTCCGCATCCATGCAGATGACGATGTTTACGCCTCTCTCGCAAAGGATCGTCGACCGCCTAGGCGAAATCGACGTCGACGAGATGACGCCGCGCGAGGCGCTCAACCTGCTGGCCGACCTCCAGCGCGAGTTGAAGGGATAATCGTGGTCCAGGCGAAGAGCGGCGCGATGATCGTGGCGGGCATCATGAGCGGAACCTCTGCCGACGGAGTGGATGTCGCTGTCTGCCGTATCTCGTCCGCAGCCGACGGCCGACCGAAGATCAAGCTGATCGGGTTTACCGAGTACCCTTACAAGCCTGAGGTCCGCCGCGCCGTTCTGGCCGCCATGAACGCTGAAGCGATGAGCGTTGCCAATATGAGCCGTCTGCACTGGAGGCTCGGGTCTATCTACGCGGATGCAGTCGAGGCCACGGCGAAAAAACTAGGGGTGAAGCTGGCACTCATCGGATGCCATGGACAGACGATCTACCACCAGGGCACGCCAGCGAAGTTTCTGGGCGAGCCGGTCCGAGCCACGTGGCAGCTCGGCGAGCCGTCCGTGATCGCCGAGCGGCTTCGCGTGCCGGTCGTCAGCGACTTCCGCCCGGCTGACCTGGCCGCGGGTGGACAGGCAGCACCTCTCGTCCCCAAGCTCGACGTGACGCTCTTCTCCCATAAGACGCGCAGCCGCATCCTCCTCAACCTCGGCGGTATCGCGAACCTCACCGCGATCCCCGCAGGCGCGGGTGCTGATGCTGTCATGGCCTTCGACACCGGCCCGGCCAACATGGTGATCGACGCCTGCATGGAACGGCTTTTCCACAAACGGTTCGACAGCGATGGCGCCACCGGTCAACGTGGACGGGTCTTGAGTGAGGTTGTCGCTGCCCTTGCGAAAGACCCGTACTTCGCGGCGACTCCGCCAAAGTCCTGCGGACGTGAAGAGTTCGGCGAAGCCTATGTCGGACGCTTCCTCGCGGTGTGCGAGGTGTCTGCCGGATCGAAGCTGAAGAAACAAGACATCATCGCCACGGCGACCGCGCTGACCGCGGATTCCATCGCCGACGCCTACCGCCGCTTCGTCTGGGCGCATCTCGGCCAGCGCGCGCCTCTTGCCCGAGGCATCGACCTCTGCATCGCGGGTGGGGGCGCACGAAATGCGTTCCTGATGCGTCTCCTGCGCGAGCGCTTCGAGCCGCTCGGCGTCACGGTGCGGGATATGGAGGAGTTGGGAGTTCCAGCGCAGGCCAAGGAAGGCGTGGCGTTCGCGCTCCTGGCGTGGCTCACCTGGAACCGCCTCGCCGGAAACGTTCCAGCGGCCACGGGAGCATCACGCTGCGTTGTTCTCGGCAAGGTGACCTATGGAGCGTGAACGGGCGCGCTCGCGTGTGTGCCTTCTTCTGCTCTTCCTCCTTGCAGGCTGCCGCCCCCACAAGGAGCCACCCGGCTCCGTCACCATGATTATCGAGTCGAGCCCGAACAACCTCGATCTCCGCCAAGGGACCGACGCGCAATCCGAGCGGGTCGGCGGCCTCATCTTCGACGCGCTCGTCCGCAAGGATGAGCACTTCGTCCTGCAGCCCTGGCTCGCCACAAGCTGGGATCGCCCGGACCCGCTTACCTGGGTGTTCCACCTGCGCGACGGCGTCCGCTTTCACGACGGCCGCCCGCTCGAAGCCGAGGACGTTGCGTGGACGATCCGCAGCCTGCTCAACGGCACGGTCACCTCGTCGAAGAGCGGAAGCTTCGCCACAGTCGACCATATCGAGACGCCCGACCGGTTGACTGTCGTCGTCAAGACCAGACGCCCTGACTCGGGCCTCCTGTTCAACATGAGCGACGGCCTCTTCGGCGTCGTCCCAAGCGGCGCAGGAAAGGACTTTGGCCTGCACCCCATCGGCTCTGGCCCGTTCCGTTTCGTCAGCCAGGTCCAGGATAAGGAGGTCGTCCTCGAGCGCAACCCCAGCTACTGGCACCCCGAGCCCGACCCTCCGGCGGGCGGCCAGAGAATCGAACATGTGCGCTTCCCCGTGGTTCCGGACGCCATCACGACCGCTCTCGAACTCAAGCGCGGCTCAGCCGACATCGAAAGCAACGTCGTCACGCTCGACATGGTGCACGCTCTCGAGCAGGCACCGAACCTGGAGGTTGAGGCCGCGCCAAGTTCCGTTGCTATTTACACGACGCTGAATGTCCTGGACCCTTCCCTCAAGGACCGTCGTGTTCGTCAGGCTATTGCGCTCGCGATCGACAAGCCCGCGATCATCCAGGCACTATGGCGCGGCAAAGCGCGCCCGGCGAATACGCTTCTCCCTGAGGGACACTGGGCCGCCGCCGGACCCAGCGAAATCCCCATGTATACGCATGACCCCGAACGGGCAAAGAGTCTCCTGGACGAAGCTGGCTTCCCTGCCGGCCCAGACGGCATGCGACTTCACATCACGCTGAAGACCTCGACCGATGAAACCACTCGCCTGCTCGCTGCCGTGCTGCAGCAGCAGATGCGCGAGGTCGGGATCGACTTATCGATCCGCTCGGCCGAGTTTGGCACCTTCTACGCCGATATCACGAAGGGAGCCTTCCAGATGTACGCGTTGCGCTGGATCGGAAGCAACGAGGACCCGGACATCTTCCGCTACGCCTACGCCACCGCAAGTTTCCCGCCAAAGGGGGGTAACCGCGGACACTACTCGAACCCGCGTGTCGACGCACTTATAGCCCAGGCCTCGGCCGAGACCGACGAAGCGAAGCGCAGGGCGGCCTACGTCGAGATTCAAAGGATTGTGGCCGAAGATATGCCCGTCATCCCGCTCTGGTACCCCACCAATGAGGTCGTCCATACGCGCCGCATCGAGGGTGTCAGGCCTAGAGGGTCCGGCACGTTTGATTTTCTGCGAGATTCCTGGATTCGCTGAGAACGCAAATCAGCGCGACTCGTCCATGCGCTGGAAGAAACGGGAGTGGCAGGCCATGCAGCGGAATGGGAGGTAGTTGAACGTACTGAAGACGTATTCGTACCAACGGCGACGAGAGACTCTCACGTCCGCACAGCTGCAGCGGCTACAGACCAGCGTCACTGCTTTGTCCGCCATGACACCGATAGTAGCTCTGTTTCCGGGAAACCCCTGGAAATATGTTGGACCGTTTGTGAATGCTTGGTGACAGACTCGGCCCACTTCTCTTAGCCGACCACAGAGCGTTCTTCGCTCAAAACTTCAGACGCGCAATGGGGTGCGCCTTTGCAACCAGGGCCAACGGAGCGGACGAAGGTTGTAGTTCCATTGACCTGCCGTCGCCCAGAACGTACACTCAATGAGGCAGTCAGCGAGCGGTTGCGCGACGCCAGAAGCACCGTGTTGCCCCCTCGTTCAATGGTAGGACAGTCGGCTCTGAACCGATCAATCGGGGTTCGAATCCCTGGGGGGCAACCAAAACTCTTAAGATCCATCCCTCCTCGCACCTCTCCAGACATCCTCGCACGCGAGGATGTTGTTGCGTTACAACTACTTACACGAGACTAGGCTGTGAGATGACATACCAGATCTTTCGATTCGCCTTCGCTCGTGACCTCGCCTCGTGGAACCCCGCTGCGGATTTCAAGCCGAGAACATTCCGGCCGTAGCTAAGACAGGAAATTGTGCTCGTTGTGTAGACGCTAAGGAACTGCCCGAACTTCTCGCGGAGATGGACTATTACAACGGGGACGCTATCACGCGCTTTGCCTCGAAACTCATTGCCTGCGCATCTGTGCGCACAAGCGAAGAAATTGAAGGGCCCTCATCACAATCAATAGGGGATAAACCCGCAAAACCGCTGACTACAGGCCGCGGAAAACCTTCGGGTTGCAGGAGTCGCGCACGGACAAAGGTGCCTGGATAAATCACATTCCGTCACACGCTTAGACCAGGACGGAATGATGTCAGGACGTCGCAGTGGGGCGGTTGAAGTCTTGTCTCGCCGGAGCACAAGCGGACTCTAACCAACGACTGATATAGATGCTGGCATGTGCTTCTCCGCAATAGTGGTGAACTCCTGGTCCAGATGATTCGGTCTTCCACCTGAGTAGCTTAAGCTCGTCGCTATTGCACTGGATCATGAACCAATGAACGGGATTCGAACTCTCGGTGCCGCAGATATCGCAGCGGTAGTGTATGACTTCAGACATGGGTTCGCTCTTTCAAAATAACTGCATGACTGTGCTCTGAACTCGTTCATGATAACTGAAGTCGATCACGGGAAGTCGAGCCGCAGTCGAGTCTCGTTCGAGCGTCTTCGAGAGTCCGATACTCAACGCAGCGACGGTAGAAAACCCTCTGCTATCCTGTCTCCCTCCAAAGATCCGGAAGACCGAGGCAAGCAAGATGTCCCGTCTGATTTCATCGGCCCTTAGCTGTGCACTGTCCTTCGCCCTCGCCTCTTCGTTCGCAGCAGCCCAGGGGCCCCCGCAACCCGGCCCAGACTGGCCCGCCGACCTGCAGAAGCAGGAAAAGAAGCTCGTCTTTGACCTCGGCATGGAGGAGAAAAGGCACGACATCAAGTTCATGACGATCCATGCCTTGGAGCTTGGCGATCTCTTCGGCAAGATGTCGGACTGGAATGCTGTCATCTTCTGGCTCCGTCCGCTCGTTGCTCTCAATGCCGGCAATCCCGCCGCCCAGGCAGCTGTCCTCAACAACCTCGCCACGGCCCAGATCAACCTCAGCCAGACGAACGATGCCCTCGCCAACCTCCAGCAGTCCCTCACCATCTGGCAGTCGCAATCGGGCAAACCTGCCCAGGTCAATCAGGCAAAGACCCTCCGGAACCTGGGCCGGGTCTATAGCCTCCTGTACGACTACGACAAGGCAGAAGACAGTCTCAAGCAGGGCCTCGCTCTTTCGATCGCCGCAGGCAACAAGTTGGAGCAGACCGCCGACACCGAAAGTCTCGGTGTCCTCCGCACGGAGAAGGGAGACCTTCAGGGTGGCGTCACCCTTCTCACCCAGGCCCTCGCCATGGCGCGCGAGCTCAAAAACCAAGCCGCCGAAGGCACCGCGCTGATCAATCTTGGCGCGGCCCAGGTCGCCCTCGGCCAGGACGATCAGGCCAAACAGGCCTTCCAGGCTGCCCTCACCATCGAGCAGGCGATCAACAATCCATTCAGCGAAGCGAATGCCCTCAACAACCTCGCCACCATCAACAGCCGTCAGGGAGACTACAAGCTCGCCCTCCAGCAGTACGACGCCGCTCTCGCCATCTATCGCAGAACCGGACGCAAGGGCTACGTTGCCACGGCACTCGCCAACGAGGGTTTCGTCAACATGACATTGGGCAATCGCGAGAAGGCCGCCGCGTTTTATCAGGAGGGTCTCGTCATCGCCCGGGACGCCGGCAATCGTACCGCGCAGGCACAGGTCGACGCCGGACTCGGAATGCTCTATCAGGGGACCGACAACAACAAGGCCATCCAGTATTACGGCCAGGCACTCCCCCTCGCCAAGGCCCAACCTCTGCTCGAAGCCGCCATCTTCGCTCGCCTCTGCGTGGTCACTCGAACTTCCCAACCCACACTAGCCATCTTCTTCGGCAAGCAGGCCGTGAACGACATCGAGCGGGTCCGCCAGAACATCACCACCATGACCGACGAGGTCAAGAACAGCTTCCTTGACCGGCGCGATGCGGGCCTCATGCCAATCACCGACTACTATCGCAACCTCGCCCAGCTTCTCGCGCAGCAGAACCGCCTGTCCGAAGCCCAACAGGTGCTCGGTCTGCTCAAGCAACAGGAGTTTGCGAGCTACACCGATTCACTTCCACCCACAACCTCATCAGCCCAACCGGAGATAACGCCAACTCCTCCCCCGACTCCGCGGTCACCCACCCGCTCTGGAGTCGATCACAGTCGGCCACCATCGACTGCCGCAGCGAATGCCACGCCGTCCACCGTCGCGGAGGAGCAGGCGCAGAAAGACTACGAACAAGCCACCGCCCAGATTGTCACCATTGCAGAACGCTTTGCCACCCTAAAGGGTCTTGCCTCTCGCACGCCAGACCAGGAGCAGGAGTATCAGCGTCTCGCCGCTCAACTTAGTAAGGCGGATCAAGGCACCGAGGCCCTCTACAAGCGCCTCTACGTCGCCTTCGGGACAGGAGCCAATGCCAACAAACTCGTGGGCTCGGTCAAAAGTGACGTCACTTCTCTTACCCAGAACCTCGCCCTCATGCCGCGCACCGTTGCGCTTTACACCATCGTCGGCGACACGACCTACACTATCATCCTGGTCACCGCGTCGATCAGTGTCGTTCGTACCTACCCCATCGGCCGGACAGACCTTGAAAAGCGGGTCGATGACTTCCGCGCCGCTCTCCAGGAGCCCGAGTTAGACCCACATTCGCTCGGCAAAGAGCTTTACGATATCCTCATCGGACCCATCCAGAGAGAGCTTGCGCAGGCCCACGCTCAGACTCTCGTTTGGGTTCTGGATGGCAAGCTTCGCTATCTCCCGATGAATGCGCTCTACGATGGGAAACAGTACCTCATCAAAAACTACCAGTCCGTCGGCATGCTCCCCATCGACTTCCCCCACATGACAGAAAAACCCGACATGACCCACATCAACATCAGTGGCATGGGGATATCAGCCAAGTACGACAGTAAGCTCGATCCACTGCCTGGCGTTGTCGACGAACTGAATCAGATCGTCAAAGACCCGTCCGTTAAGGGATCTAACGGAATCATCCCGGGTACGCTCCTCATCAACTCCAGCTTTACCGAGCGCGCCTTCGAGGACCAGCTCAGAAGCAGGCATCTCGTGGTACATATCGCCAGTCATTTCGTCGCAGGCAAAGACGGCCTCCCAGACTACCTCTTGCTCGCAGGCAAAGATCAGCCCACAGAGGGCTACCACCTCACCGTATTCGAGTTTCTCCACAACCAGAAGCTCGGTCTGCGTGACACCGAACTCCTCACTCTGTCCGCCTGCGACACGGGCCTCTTCGGCAAGACCAGGGATGGTCGCGAGGTCGATGGCCTCGCCACCATCGCGCAGGAGAAGGGTGCCAAATCCGTCATCTCTTCCCTCTGGAATGTCAGAGACACAAGCACCAGCACGCTCATGGCAGACTTCTACCAGCGCTGGGTCGCCGGCCATGGCAAGGTCCAGAAGGTCGAAGCTCTCCGCCAGGCCCAGATCGATCTCCTTGACGGGAAGAGCGGCCCCGACTTCTCCCACCCTTTCTTCTGGGCTCCCTTCGTCCTCGTCGGAAACTGGCAATAGCAACGGTTTCACAAGCCAGCCACGGAGAGTTACGCCCAGCGGGGCATCCGCGGCACAGAACATTACTTACCGCGACGGAGCACTAGGGAGAGAGTTCCTGAGTCCACACGTTGTCGCTCGTTGAGTAACCTGGGAAAGCAATTTTTTTGCCATCGCGTGAGGGGATGGCCCAGAGAGGCACCGTACTCTTGCGCAGGACCTTTGCTGCTCCACGCAGGTCCAAGTCGAGCAATTGGAAGCCATCATCTGTCCTGCATTGCACATACAGCGAACGGCCATCGGCAGCCCACCCCGCTCCAAGAGGTGTGCCAAATCCCGCCAGGGGAATATCGCGGGCCTGCAAAGGAGAGGTACCCAAGCGAAGAAGTTTTACGCCTGGATGGACCGTATCGTGATCGACGACTGCGACCGTGGATCCGTCCGGAGAAACACCCCAGTCACCAAGCAGAATCGCGTGCCATGGTGTGCGCGCGAGTTCCTGTCCCATGCCTTTCAGCGGGTCCAGGGCGTAGTACACCAATTCCGAGTTGCCTAGCGACTCTCGGACCACGCAGGTTCCACCGGGCTGCACGGAGCAACTGAAATCTCCCAGTTTCCCTGTGGTCGGGACGATTTCCGCAACGCCACCGATCGCAGGAGCTCGTAAGATGGCATTCGCGGTTGGCGCGTTTGGACTGAACTGAAGAAACATGACCCAGCGTGAGTCTGGTGTCAGTTGCGGCAAGACAGCCGAGTCATCCGTTTTGGCAATCAGATAGGCTGGTGATCCGTCGAGAGGGTGAGCGAAGATGGCCCATCTGCCAAGCGATGCGTCTTCCATCAGTACCGCTGACCCGTCTGGAGTCCAAGCATGCGGATAACTCTCGACGTTCTTGTTCGAGAGCTCCCTGACTCCTGAAAGCGTTGGGCCGGGACGGCGCACGTCTGCAACAAAGGTGTCGACAAACGATCGCTGCAGCACGAGTGCGAGCCTCTTACCGTCGGCAGATGCCGAGAGGCTCCTGCCGTACCCTCCAAAGCTGTCCGCAACCTTTGGCTTCTCCAAGAAGCGTCCCGTCTTGGGATCGGTCAGAACCCTCATCAGGCGTGTCTGGCCGGCGACTGGGCTCACCGCATCAGCGACGGCAAAGTAGACACTCCCATCTCGGAGAACGTAGCCAGAGCGGAAGGTGGTATCCGCCTCCCGGTCCAACAGGGCTCCTGATTGCGAGTCGACCGATTCATAGAACTCTTCGCCATGAGGTGGCAGCGAAGCAGTCGTCGACGTCAGCCCGAGACCAGATG
The DNA here is from genome assembly GCF_004115155.1 of Granulicella sibirica. Lineage (NCBI taxonomy): Bacteria > Pseudomonadati > Acidobacteriota > Terriglobia > Terriglobales > Acidobacteriaceae > Granulicella > Granulicella sibirica. The sequence continues at coordinate 49,991 of NZ_RDSM01000002.1, read as the reverse complement.
GCGGTGCGGCATGGATGTGATCGAGGAGCAGATGGTCTCCCGAGAATGCCCAGAGGAGGTATGGAAAACTTCCGGTGGCATCGCTTTCCACTTTGCGTGGGTTCCGGCCGTCCGCAGCAGCGACCCAAACTTCCGTGTCGTGCTCGCGAGTGTAAGCGATCGAAATACCATCCGCCGAAAACGTCGCGAGATCGGCATCGGAGATCATGAGACGGGGATAGCTTCCAACCAGTGGCACGCGCCAGACCTGATGCCGACCTGTCGATCCATCGGTTCCACTTACAAGGAGTTGTTTGCTATCCGGAGACCACGAGATGCGGCTCACCTCGAAAGCGGGCCGGGAGGCAAGCAACTCATCGCTGCCTCCGAAGCTGTGGACCAGGACGCCGGCATGATTGCCGTAAGCCACTCTTGTTCCGTCCGGCGATACTGCGGCGGATGAAACCGGGTCGGCTTTTCCCTGCGATGTGACCGGATTCAGCCCAGCCCCGTTCCTGCTGGAGGGAATGTCCGCGCTAGGTGACTGCGCCATCGGCCGCCATGTGGTGAATCGCGTGAAAGCAACCCAGCCTGCAACGCCAATCAAGAGAATGCCAGCCACGGCGAGAATCAACTTCCATTGGCGGCTTCGAGCGAAAGCCTTTGTAACTGCAGGCGCCGAACCGATCCACTCTGGTAGAGGCAAAGCCTTGGCAGACGCGTTTGCCGGGAAGAAAACTTCGGTCTGCTGGCTCATGGCCTCGGCGATCTCGCTCTTCGGGATTCGAAGGTCGAGGCTGTCACCTCCTGAAGGTTCCGCCACCATCAATAAGGTGTGAGAGCCCGCTACCAAGAGATCGCCACCTGCTGGCGCCACGCTGTGGGGAGCAGGTTCCGGTGCAGCATCGTCTTCGAGGACTGCGATGAATCGATAGCCGAGGCCGATGACGGTTTCGATGTAGGCGGGCGCTTCCGGCGAATCATCAAGATGGCTTCGAAGGCGATTGATCGCCGTGTTGATACCTGTGGCGACGTCTATGTTGCGGGTGTCGACCCAGAGCCGCGCGCTGATGTCTTCCCGGCTGATCAAGTCGCCGGGACGCTCTATGAACAGGTTCAATAGCCGAATCTGTGACGCGGACATTCGAATCCTGTAGCCGTGTTTCCGCAACTCTTGTCGCCGTGGGTCGAATTGAAAGGACCCGAAGCGAACCTTTTTCAAATTAACCGTCATAGCCATGGAAGGTGTTCAGAGTTCAAAGTGTGCTCCGTCAGTCTCATATTCGAAGGTAAATAACTGGCAATAAATGGCTTAGACGGTTATGTCGATTTTAGGCCGAATTTTGGTGGCATTGCGGATGGATGTCTCTAGGATCGCTCCAAGTGTTTTCAGAGAGACCTCCTGTGGTTGGGGCGGTCTGTCGACAAGCGAAACGAACTGGGGTCACACTGCCACATGATGGGCAACTCTGTCACTTCCTGGGCCAATGGCCGAAATGGGGACACCCCGCTCCTCTACGCGGAAGTCCCGGAAGAACAAGCAGGCATCGCTGATCAGGCATCACGCGAAAAAGAAACGTTGGCGTTGCGCCGCGCGTTGCATCGGATGACATTACTTTACAACTTCGAAGCCTCCCTGCACGTTCCGCTTGAGCTCGACGCACTCTTGCAGCTAATTCCCGAGAAAGTGAGACTCACGCTGGAGTGCCAGGCTGTACATGTCTGGCTCTTCGACAACGATGTTTTGACCGTGGTGTCATCGGCCGGCGTCGACTCCTCCGTGAGCACCGGCATGCAGCAAGCGCCGGGCACGGGGTACGTGGTTGATATGGCGGAGACTGGCGTTTCCTTACGGATTACCGATCCAGCCGACCCACGGCTGCAGGGACGTCATCGGGAAGGTAGTCCGCCGATCTTCACGGCAATGCTTGTGCCGCTCATTCAAGACGACGCCGAGATCGGTGTCCTGGAGGCGGTAAATCCGATCTCCGGGGAACCCTTCCGGCATGAAGAGGAAGAGCTCTTCCACACCCTCTCCAAAGACCGTCAGCGATGTCCTGGGGCGTGCTGGTCATAGGGTCGCCGGGCGAAAAGCCGAGGTTCTCGAGGAGTTGATGCAGGTCAGTACGCAGATGACGTCAACGCTGCGCCTCGATCGAGTGTCGCAGATTATCGTCAACAGCCAGCAGAGGGTTTTGCCCTTCGAGCGGTGCTCGCTCTCACTGGACCATCGCGGCAAGCTGCGGTTGAAGGCAGTGTCGGGACGGACCAGCCTTCCGTATGGGGATACAAAGGTCAAAGAACTCTCCGAACTCATCGGCTGGCTCTCCGACAAAGCCGAGGTTCTCCATTTTCGGCAGCACGAAAGGGGTGCTGAGGGAGACCTTCCCGATATGGTGGCCGCATACTGTACAGCGACCGGTTACCGCGGGCTTCTTGCCTTTCCGCTCCGAGATGACGATGGGCGCGTCGGGCTGCTTTTGTACGAAAGTGCCGACCCGGAGTCTTTCAGCCTCGCACATACCGAGATCATCCAGATCCTCGGTGGGCAGGCGACCGTCGCGCTCCGCCATGCCATCAGCTATCGCGAGTTGCCAATGATCGGCCTGCTCGAATTTCTGGTCAGGGGAAAGCGGGCGCTCCTGCGCACCAGCAGAAATCGGCGTACCGGCTTTGCGGCTGGAGCAATCGCGGGAGCGCTTTTCCTTGCCTGCTGTCCGCTGCCGATGCGATTGACGGGTGAGGCCACGGTCGGCGCGCAGCATATCGTGACGCTGGCCGCTCCCGTCGACGGCAACATCACCACTGTTTTCGCGCGAGAAGGACAGCACGTCGAAGCAGGGCAGGTGATCGCGTCGATGAATGACCTCCAGTGGCGCACCGATCTCGCCGCAGCCGAAGCCCGCTTCCATAATGCGATGCTGACCATGCAGGCGGATCTCGCCCGTGGCGCGGCGCAGGCCGGAGCGGATCGTGCCCAGGTGGAGTATCTTCGAGCGGAAGCAGATCGCGCCCGCGACCGCATACAGAGCGCACAGCTTCGCTCGCCCATCACCGGCGTCGTCATGACGCCCTCCATTGAGAATGCTGCCGGCAAGCACCTTGCTGCGGGCGATAGCTTTGCCGAGGTGCTCGACCTCTCGGCGGCAGTGGTTGATATCGCCATTCCCCAAGCCAATGTGTCGCAACTCCGCTCCGGTGAAGGAGCGGTCATCAAGCTCGACAGCTATCCGCAGAGGTTATGGCGCGGCCGCGTCGGGCTCGTCAGTGCGCAGGCGCAGGCCGGCGATGGAGAACGCACCTTTGCCGCACGGGTTCCGCTGCCTAATCCCGATGCTGTCCTGCGCGCGGGAATGACGGGACAGGCAAAGGTATGGGTTGGATACCGGCCCGCAGGGTACGTGCTGCTGCGGCGGCCCGCGTTGTGGATCTGGCAAACGTTGTGGAATTGGTTTGGTTGGTGAGGCCTATGTTTCTTTCTCGTCGTTCCTCTTTAGTCCTTGCAGTCGCTTTCTTGGCGCCAGCGCTGCTGAGTGGATGTGAGTCCCACCCCGTCGCGGCGGCGGCCGTAATATCCACGTCCGCATTACCGGAGCGTCCGATGCCTTCTACTGTGACGGAGGCCGGCGTGACCGAGGCGGCGCCATTCAAAACGACAGGACCGCTGGTCGCCGAGCAGCAATCGGATGTTGCCGCGGAGCGCGATGGCCGCGTCGCCGGCATCGCGGTGGAGATTGGGGACCACGTGAGGCGCGGGCAGTTGCTGGCGTCGCTCGACAGTCGCGTGCTGCAGGCGACTGTCGAGTCGCAAAATGCCAAGTTGGCGTCGGTGCGGGCCAGGGTGCTGGAATTGCAGGCTGAAGAGAAGATGGATGCCGCGGACCTGCGCCGCTCCGACGAGCTACGGGCGGTGAACATCGTAAGCCAAGAGGCATGGGAGCACGTCAGGTTCAGGCTCGAGGAAGTGACGGCCGAGATTGCACGCTATCGCGCCGATGCGCTGGCTGCGGAGGCTGACCTGAAATACGCGGAGCTGCAACTGGACCAGTGCCACATCGTCGCGCCGTTTGATGGGGTCGTAGGTCGACAGTCCCTCAGGCTCGCACAGGAGGTGAAGACGGGCGATGTGCTCTTCTGGGTGACCGCAGAGGCTCCGCTGCGCATCCTGTTTACCGTTCCGGAATCCGCCATGGCGGCATACTCGGTGGGTGCTCCGCTCGATCTCACAACTCCCGGATATCCGGACCTGCATCAGGCGGCGCGCATCCTCCGCGTCAGTCCGGTCGTCGATCCGGCCAGCGACAGCGTGCAGGTGATTGGCTCCATCGCGCATGCGTCTGTCCTGCTGAAACCGGGCATGTCCATGCAGGTGACGCTCGGGAGTTCCGCTGCCGCAAAGACGAGAGCGCCATGATGAATCTGGTGGCGGCGCGTAATATCGCGATGCTTGATATTTCCCCGGAAAGACTACGTATCAGCCGTCCGCCATGCCTGGACCCGGAGTTGGTGGTGCGCGAGGAGATGCTTGGGGGGGAACGGGTCGTCGGCGTCTTCCATCGGGGCCGTGGCAACTTCTTCAGGTTTCCGCCCGTGCAGTGGACACTGCTGCAGTTGTTCGACGGCGTCCGCACGTACGATGAGGTCGCGGACCTCTTCAGCCAGCAGACCTCCTTGACCGTCGCAGTAGAGGAGGTTCGGACGCTTGCGGAAAGTCTTGAGGAGAGCGATTTCTGGTATCGATCCGCGCAAGAGCGGACCTTTGCCCTGAACGATGTGCTGAATGCTCCGCGCAATCGCCTCTCCCGACGCCCGACAAAGAACGCTCTAGCCCAGATCAGCTTCTCGGTCATCGACCCGGACGGCTTCCTCACCTGGCTCGACGGTAAGATCGGCAGCTTCCTCTACAGTTCGGGATTCACTCTTCTTGCCCTGCTGCTTTTCTTCGTAGAAGCATTCATCTTTGTGACGAGGTGGGATTTTTTCGCCCCGGACCTGGTCCTCTTCTACACGTTCACCAGCAAGAGCTTCGCGGAGCTCGCACAGTTCTGGCTGCTCTTTTTTGTCATCGGCTTCTTCCATGAGATGGCTCACGGCCTCACCTGCAAGCATTTCGGCGGCCAGGTCCACAAGATGGGTTTCCTGCTGCTGTATCTCACCCCGGCATTCTTCGTTGATATCACCGAGATCTGGTTGTGTTCCTCGAGACGCCATCGTTCCTACGCGATCATTGCCGGCATCTGGATCGAGCTCATCTTTTGCGGAAGTTCCATGATCGTCTGGCTGAATACGCAACCCGGACAATGGGGCCACAATTTCTGCTACGAGGTCATCCTGATGACTGGAGTCGCTGCGATTGTCCTCAATCTCAATCCGTTGGCCAAGTTCGATGGCTACTACCTGATGACAGAGTGGATTGGGATTCCCGACCTGAAAGAGCGCTCGACAGCATTTCTCTCCGGATGGGTGCAGCGCGGTCTGCTTGGTCTGGACGCGGAGCTTCCAGTCGTTGCTCGAGGGCATGTGCCCTTTTTCGTTGCTTACGCATTCCTATCCGGTCTTTACAGTTACGTACTCCTTTCGACCGTAGTCCGCCTGACCTACAACATAGGATCGCACTGGCTTGGCGAGTTTGCCCTCATCCCCGCTGTGTTGCTGGCTTACAAGGTCTTTCATTCTCGCCTCGCCGCGCTGCGCGGGGTGCTCAAACGGGTCTGGTCGAAACACGTAAGCACAGGGCGGATGACGCCGGCCCTGACGGCTTCCCTTCTTATCCTGCTCGCGCTGGTTCTTTTGCCCATTCGGCGCGACCGCGAAAGCGGCTTGTTCGTCATCGAGCCGGAGCACTCCTCGGTGCTTCATGCCCCGGAAGAAGGCACCGTCAGCGCGGTCTTCGTGGATGAAGGCGAGGAGGTTCGCATGGGAGAACCGCTCTTGCAGGTCAGGAGCGTCACAGTCGATTCCCTGCGTTCCTCTGCCACTGCCCAAAGCGACGCGGCGCGATTTGCAACCTTCAACGCGCAGCTTTCGCATAGCAGCCTGGGATCGGCAGCCTCCGGGCGCGACGCCGCGTTGCGCTCCGAAGCTCTGGCCGGCAGAACGCAGGCCTCGCTTCTCGTGCGCGCACCAGCCGATGGTGTCATTCTCACGCGGGACCCTGCAGCCTTGACGGATCGGAGTGTGGGTTCAGGCGAGCCGCTCTTGACCGTGGCGGAATACGGCTCGCGCGTGGCACGTATCTTCATCCCCGCCGCGGCCCTCAATCGCATCCAGCCGAACGCCGAGGTTGCCTTGATCGAGCCGGGGCAATTTGGTGTACTGCATGCCAGGCTGCCTGCCCTCGAGGGCGATGCCGTCGCATTACCACCCGGTCTCGCAACGAATACCGGCTTGAAGGGCGTCGCGGCCCCAACGTATTACTACGCCCGCATCCGCCTCGATGATCCGACCGGGCGGCTGGAGCTTGGCATGTCTGGCGACGTTATTCTCTTCGGGGCTCGCCGCAGTCTCTTCGCTCGGGCATGGAACGTGGGGTCGAACCTCTTCTGCGCTCACGTCTGGTAAAGGCCCGAATATGAGCTTCTGAGTAGGCTTGCTCCTTCGGGATGATGGCGGGACGAAAGAGTCGTACAACGATCGTGCTCCAACGAGCCTCAGGGCAGACCGCAAAGCAGGCTGCCCATAGCGGAGGGAACTGCGTCGATCGCCAGAGCAATCGACGCAGTTTGTAATGCGAGATGTTTAGAAAAAGGAAGGACGCGGAGCAGCAATCTGCATCGCAACGGCGGGCGTCAGCTTGACGCTGGGTGTGGTGGTGGAGACAGCGGCGGACTTCGAGCTTGAAACGATGGACTTCTTCGCGATTGCCATGGTGGAACCCTCGGATGATTGATTGAACTGCGACTACATCTTTGGAAAAGCAACTGGCGCGCCAAACCATCTAACCGACACATAACCGGATAACTTGCCTGGAATGTTGAGATTATGTAAGCGCTTTTACTTCTGAACAACCGCTTGCACAGGGGACAGAGCAGCGTTATTCCACCGTGATGGCCTAGATAAAAAAATTTCACCCACAGGTGAAAAAATAACGCCACCGCTTTACAAAGAGTATTTTCGACATAGATATTTGAGACGTTGCACATCCAACCGCAGCAATCGGGCGGCAGTGGATTTGCTTCCCTTTGCCCTGTGAAGAGCTTCTGTTAGCAGCGAGATTTCCAGGCTTTCTATTTCGTTATCGAAGTCTGTTCCAGACTCCGGCAGCAGCTCAGTCCTCCGCACGGGCAAACCACCTGCCATCATGCCGGGCGGCAGGTGGGTTGCGCCGATCTCGTCCGGTCGAACCGTGATCACCAGTCTCTGAATTAGATTCTCCAATTCGCGCACATTGCCCGGCCATCGATGCTCACGAAAGACCTGGCTGGCAGCTTCGGCCAGACGCTTGACCGGCACTCCGTTCGCTTCGCAGTGAACGCGGAGGAAGAATTCGGCAAGGCGTGAGATGTCATCGGCCCGCTCGCGCAACGGTGGCAGATGAATGGGCACGACATGAATGCGATAGAAGAGGTCTTCGCGAAACCGGCCTTGCGCGACCAGCTCTTCGAGCGGCTCGTGCGTCGCGCAGACCAGACGAAAATCAATCTTGCGCAGCGTTCGTCCACCGAGCCGCTGCACCTGGCGATCTTCCAGAACGCGCAACAGCTTCGTCTGCAGCGGTAGGGCAAGCGTCGCAATTTCGTCGAGGAAGAGCGTGCCCTGGTCCGCCAGCTCGATCTGTCCGGGCCGCGACTCGGTCGCCCCGGTAAAGGCACCCTTCTCACTGCCGAAGAGTTCCGACTCGATCAGATTCTCAGGCAATGCCGCGCAGTTGATCCGAATAAAAGGTTTGTTCGCTCGTCGGCTCAGGGCGACAAGCGCCCGCCCCACGAGTTCCTTTCCCGTGCCACTCTCTCCCCGGATAAGAACGGTAATATTGCTGTTCGCCACCTGCCGGATCGCCTCATAGACGAGCCGCATCGGCTCACTCGCCCCGATGAAGTCCTGGAACCCGCCGTCCTCTGCCGCCTCTCGCTGCGCGGGTTGGTCCCAGTTGTGGCCACGAGTACGCAACAGTTCAATGAGAGTCTGGCGCAGTTCGGAGACATTCAACGGTCGCGGCAAGTATGCGTCGACGCCTGGCGCGGCGTATTGGGTGGAGACCCCGCGCACGCGCGAGCTGCCTATGGCAATCAGCACCAGCCTGTCACTCAGATGCCGCAATTGCTCGACCACAGCAACGCCCATCCGTGGGTCTAGATCGCAGAGTTCCAAATCCATGAGGACGGCCGCAGCTCCTACCTCTTGCGTCCATCCAGCAACCCCTCGGAGACTCTCTCCGGGGACAACGCGAACCCACGGACCGAGTTCGTCTGCGACCTCATCGCGAAGAGCTGCATTTGCCGTGATGACACAGGCGACGGGTAGCTCCGCGGCCTCTGTCGACGTCGGTCCGTGTACCGGTACGAAGTCTCGTGTCCTGGAACCTCGTGCCTGCAAGCCGGACGTCCTCAGCATGACGAAATGCTACACGAGTCAGAACCGACGAACATCCACCGAAATGGGCGCGGCCATTCGGGTGGATGGGCCCTCGCGCAAACGATAAAGGTTTAGCGGGCGTTGGCGGCTCTGTTGCGTTACCTCCGGTTGGCACTGTCCGGCCTTGTGTTTGTCGATCAAGCATTGATCGTGAAGCCTTCGAACAGCTTGTTGATGAAGCGTGCCCTTGATAGCAACGTGCAACGCGAGCGAGCAGTCGACAAGCATGCATGCGACCGTCACCCCCTGCACGACGAGGATGCGGTCATCGCTTCCTTTCGCTTCGCATCTGCCGCGGCTTTGGCAACACGCTCTCAGAACCTGAAGTGACCCTTCGAGCGGAAGTCATTGTGATTTCGGATGCTCGCTAGGGGTGCTCGTTCGCCGTTGCACAGACGCAGTCTTTGCAGAAAGTGTGATTGATGCGGTGGGACGCGATCATGAACAGGCTGCCTGTTAAAGTTACCCCCACCTCAACCCAATGTCCTGGGAGGAGATCCCCATAAAAGGCTCCCGTGGCGACTAAGCTCAGGCCGATGCACATCATGAGAATCGTCAGTTTTCTGCCATGCACGCGATACCCGTTCGCGAGTGCAAGCGCACCAATCGCCGCGACCCCGACCGCCAGGCAGCGGTGCGTGGATTCTTCCGACGGCAGAAAATGGGCGGCGACCGCCGACATCGACAGCAATACCGGCGTCAGCAGGCAATGGACAACGCACAGGGCAGAAGCACATTGTCCAATGCCATCCGGCCAGCGGGATCCCGGCGTGATGAAAGATGCATTCGTTCCGCTACTCACAATAATCTCCTTCTGTTCGTCAAGAATCCCTCGTCAGTCGTCGAGGATCACGTCCTTGAAGCTGTGACCCAAATAAGCGCCAATCGCCATGGCGAGAATCATGAGCAGAGTCAGCGCGATAAGCAGAACGCGGTCTGTGCGAGAAAATCTGACCTGCAGCCGTGCGTTATCTCGCCGCAGACGGCCAAGCCCCGCCTCGCGGCGCACTTGTCTCAACAGCGCACGGCGGTTGCGCTTTCGAAGAAACAATAGCTTGTGAAAGCCGTTCTGCTGTTCCACACACGCTCCTGTGTGGCTGCGTCCTCTCTGTGAGGTCGCAGCCACCGGAAGGCATTAGAAGTGAAACGCGATCTCCCCCGTTACTGTCCTCGGAGTCAGGTAATGGGTTCCCGAGAAGGTAGAGAGGAAGTTGTAGAGGGCATACTTGTTGGCGAGGTTAATAGCCGTCAGCGTAGCTCCGAAGCGATAACGGCCTTGCTCCCCGAAGCGAACGATGTTGTCGTCGCCAACCGCCATATCGAAGACATGACGAGGGGCAATGCGGGACGGGTTCTTATCCGCATCTTCGGTGTTGGGCGCAGGAATCGTCAGCAGCTTCGATTTCAAGCCGGCAACATCGCAAGCCTGGAAACCAGAGGTTGGCGTGGCCTTCACACCGTCGCACGTCAGTCCAGCCTGAAACTGCTGGTCTGGCGAAAGCCCGGAAAGATCGATACCCGGCTGACCATTGGGCAAGGTGATTGCAGTAGCCGGATCGCAGTCCGTGTTCGCCCCATTTGGGTTGTAGCACGGCGCCGCGCCGGCCACCAGACCGGAGTCGTACCGCCAGTTGAATCCAACCCAAAGGCTCTTGTGAAACGGCACATGGTATTCGAGGTGCGTTGTTTGATTGAATTTCTCGTCGTGGTCAATACGGAACGGCACATTTCCACTAGCCGAATTCGTACTGACCGGGGTCGCGCCAACGCCGCCAAGTTGCGGATTGAAGAAGCGGGCCGCGACGGAAGAGGCGTTGAAGCGTGCGTTGAAGCCATGCAAATCCGTCAACGTAGCACTGATCGCGTAGCCCGGGATCTTCGAGCTGTGCCATTCGATAGGAAATGTGATGGGGGTCGTACCCAGCACGCTGAAGTCATACGCGTTGTGCGTGTACTTCCAGAGGTACTCTCCGTTGAAGGCAAGGTGTTTGCCGATCGCCTGTCCAAAGCCAGCGTGGAACTCATTGCGGAAGCCGGGATTGAACGGAGTTGCCTGAGGAGTGGACGTTTGGCAGGAGCCATCCGAGAGGGTCGCGAAGATGTTGTAGAGCACGGTGTCCGCGCAGCCCTTGGACGAAAGAACCAGATTCTCGTTGAACGGAGTTTCCTGGGTTCGAGCATAAGAGACACGAAGAACGGTTCCACTCGGCTTGATGTTGTAGGAGATACCGGCACGTGGCTCGGCTTGGTACTGCTTGGTAAGACCGTTGTAGAAGTCGCCGCGCATCCCGAGATTGAACAACCAGTTGCCCGCTTTGATCTGATCTTCGCCGTAGAGCGCGGTCTGCTTCACGTCCGCGCGACCCTGCCATAGGTAGAACTGTCCTCCCTGGGTCAGGTCGTAGGGCAATAGAACCGGATTCACACTCGGGTTCCCGGTGGCACCGGGTGCCGTGCAACTCGCGGGATTTCCGAAGGAGTCCACGCAAGCCGGTGTGATGGTGGGATCGACGATACCGATCGAGTCATTCTCGCGCAGGAAGGTCTGTTGATACTGGGCTCCGAGCTTGAAGTTGTTCATGCCGAAAACGTACGAAACGTCAGCATGCACACCGGCATTGGTCAGAGTACGGAACTGCTGGACGGACTCCTGTTGCTGATCGACAGCAAAATCCGCAAGCGGATTAGCGCTTGGATAGTAGTTGTACGCGTCGCGCCGCACATAGAAGCCAAGATTAAAGACACCACTGTCATTGATCACGTGCGTGTAGGTAGGAGCGAAGTTAATCGTGCCAATCTTCGACCGTTGATCCGTGTTGCCAACGGGGTTACCGTTCCCATCGACGACGTTGACGTTCTCATAGTCGTTCGGCGTCTGAAACCATGAGTGCGTGTACTGAGCGTTGAAGTGAATGGAGTCCTTGCGGGTGAAGTTGTAGTCCACACGGTCGAAGAAGTTCTCCTCGTTGCCCTTGTCGTGGAAAACCGAGAACTCCGAACCATCCAGAAACCGGCCGCTTTGTAATCCGTCCACCGCCAGAAAATTGCCCCAGTTTTCTCCGCCAACTGCGGTATCGAACGAGAGGTAGCTTGATCCGAAGCTTCCATAAGAGAGCCGCACATCCCCTGTTGGCTGGTGTACTCCTTGCCCAGAGCGTGTCGTTACTTTGACGACCAGGGAGGTCTTATCTCCGAACTCGGCCGGAGGCGCGCCGTCAATCACTTCCAGCGACTGCACCGCGGCTGCCGGGACCTGGTTCGAGAAGACCTTGCTCTGTTGATCCGTGATCGGTTGCCCGTCGATGTTGAACGAGTTTTCGGCGTGATCTCCCAGCCCATGCATCAGGCCGTTCGAATCCGCCGCAACGCCCGGAGAAGCAAGTGTGACGATCGAACTAAGTGCGCTCGAAGGACTTTCAATCGGCAGATGGTCGATGACGGAGCGGTCGATATCGGCATGGAAGGTCGGATCGTTCTCAACCAGTTCCGGGCCGGCTTCGACGGTCACGACCGTACTGGTTCCAATCGCCAGGGTGAAGGAGAGTGCAACCGGTACCGTGTTTGAAACCTCGACACTCCTGCTCGCCGTATTGAATCCATCGCGTCGCACGATGACCCGATACGGGTTGAAGGGAAGGTTCGGGAAGCTGTAGGCACCCTGAGCGTTCGTCTTTGTCTCACGCGAGTAGCCGCTGACAATGTTTTCCAAGCGGACCAATGCATCTGCGACCGTCGCCCCCGAAGGGTCTTTGACGATGCCAGCAACGTTGCCTGAGGTACTCTGCCCATACATGGCACCAGCGGCAAAAGCTGCCACCATGCCAACGAGCAGCACTGCGAGAATGAACCGGAATGGGTTCGGCCTCTTCATGAAGAATCTCCTATTGTGCCTGTGTCCCTCAATGGGGAACGAGAAGGGGAAGACCGTCATCCTGCACGGATGCTTGCGGTCTGCGACTTACACAGCGAGGGATTCAAGAGAAGGCGGCGGGCGACCGAAGAGGTCAAAACTCCAGAAGAGGGCAGGCTCTGTGAATTCAAGACAGATCGAGAGAGGTTCAGGATCGACCTGCAGACGTTCGGTCAACACTGCAAAGGCCAGTAACGTTGAATGCCCGGCCATGCAGAGCGGGCAAGTCAGCTCGGAATCATTCGACTGGATTATGTGAAGAAATTGCCGATGATCCGAGGCATGAGCTTCCGTACCTCCGGTCCACGACCCGTGGTGGTGCGTCGCCTGGGCAACGCTCATCCACAGCATGAGCAATGCAGCCAAGTGCACGAAAGCAAAGAGACAATGTGAGGGCCGCCTTACGGCCGACTCACCTTTCAGCATGGGGAAAATCCAATCGCGTTAGAAGAGCGACACCGGAATGCAGATAGGTCGAAGCGCCGCGCGAGAATGCGCGGCAAACTATATCTGCCCGTAGAGTCGAACTAAGCGAAAGGAGGAGGTCGAACGCGTTGAGCGGGAGGAATCCAGATCGCTACCCGTCGCGATTCATGCTCTGAGACGGCAGCCTCAGTCTCGGTTTCTGCCAGCAGCAGCAAACCGATAGCTACCGCGGCGCAAACCGAAACCATCTGAGCACAAGACATACACACGGCACATTGGCCTTCGTGAACGTCTGCCTTCTGATCGGTATGAGCCGCTGCCATGATGCTCATACCGAGAACCGCAACGAGGAGCAACAAACACAGGACAATGTGCTTGCGTGGTACTCGTTCTAGAACTCTGGTCAGCATGCTGGTTTCTCAAGCTTCCTTGGAATGAGCGGGCGTGTCAAGTGAGCGCGTGCTTCCTATTCGATATGAATTGCCCTGTATCCCGATGCCTCGGCAGGAAGTGGCGGCATCTCGACTTGTCGCACATGTGTTCTCAATAAGATAACCAATGGCATCGACCTTTCGCACACGTAAGAACGTGGTGGGTCACGCAGCGTAGTCTAACGCCTTCTGCGGATCCCAATCAGGAGTCCACCGGACATCCCGATGGATTGCGGGTGGCCCCCGGCGAAGCTGTAGTCATACGCAGGCTCCAGATACCAGCCAAAACGGTGCCGGCCCGACGGCCAGAACATGAAGTCTCCGGCAAGTTCTCCGGAAAAGGTGTCGGATGTCCTCCCGTTTTGTCTGAGGTGCGCCCACTGCGGCCCGACGCCCGCCATGAATTCCGCCCGCTTCGAAATCGTCCAGGGCTTCTTGAACAGAAAGTCGGTATCCCATTCCGTCGAGTTTCGGGTGAAGAACGGCGAGACACCGGCCTCCAGCTCCAGCCAATGTTCGATGGGCGTGCATTCGGCGGCAAGGTTTGGTGCGAACGTGGCAGCACCGCCTTTGAGGTTCCAGTTCGTCGAAGCCCCGATTTCGAGAATGGCGATCTCGTCCTCTTCGTTCGTCGCCGCGTCGGTTGGTGGTTGTTCCTTTCGGTCATGAGCCATCTGCCCGTGGACGTGGAGGCAGAGGAACAGAAGTATGTGCGCCCCAACGAGCGCGAACACGCGTGTACGCATGGGAATCTCCAGTCCTTTTTGTGCTGATTTATTCCGCTCGAAGCGGAGGATTTTGGGCTAGGAGGCGATGCGTGGCGGTCGAAAGATGGTCATCCGTGGTGCCATTGCGGTTCGAGCCGGCTCTGGCGAAACGTTCGCAATGGTGGTGTCCGATGGAATCAGGGTTAGTTGGACACCTGGTAAGCCGTGGAACCCGCAGCAGGAGCAGATGCCGTTGCAGCTATCCGGCGCCACCGGATGGGGATGCTGGACGGTCGAATGCTGAGACGAAGCGAAAACAATCGATACGCTGTCGCAGAGATCGCAGTGAGGCGGATTCACCGCAAGCCAGAACAGCAATCCGCAGAGCAACCACGCCCATGAACGAACGTCGCGCTTCTGGCTCATGGTGCAACGATAAATGGTTTGACACCCTCTCGTGGGAAGTCGCAAGCCACCGCTTGTATCGGTTCGCCTGGCCCTGGGAGGGAAAGCCAGTTTGTCCGAAATGGACTATTGCAGTACATAAAGTACGGAACCAAGCGAAGTGCGCATCCATAACGTGCGCGTGGAATCGTGTGGGAGACACATCGGTTCCTCTCATGCACAACGTCCGTAAATCCCTGGGGCGTACCAAGGTTCATGATCCATACTCACTTACGCGAGAACTACGAGACGCAACGAAGCGCCAGCAGCTTTCAAGCCGCCGGCGCCCAGTCGTATGGTGTTTAGTACTTCATCGCTTCCAGGTCAGCAATCAAGCCGGGCCCCGTCGGGGTCCACCCCAACTGCTCCCGAGTCATCTTGCTCGAGGCAGCCAGGTCCATCCCTGCGAACATCGCCATCCATCCGAAGTAGTCCTTCGCCTCTTCGGGGGTGAGACTCCTGACCTCCTGCTTCAGGCCCTTCGCAGTCACCTCCGCGATCTCTTTCGCCGTGATTCCTTCCTCCGCAACCGCGTTGTACCGGCTCCCCGCCACGTTCTTCTCGAGCGCCAAACGATAGAGCCGCGCCACATCGTTCACATGCGCCGCGGGCCAGCGATTCTTGCCCTCGCCGAGATAAGCCGTGAAGCCCTTCTCGCGCGCAATCGCGATGGTGTAGGTCACCAATCCCTGCTTCACCGTGTCATGCACTTGCGGCAAGCGAATCACCGACACGCTCACACCCTTCTCACTCGCCGCGGCGCCTGCCAGCTCTGAACCTATCCGCGGATTGGGATGCTGTGTATCAAATTGATCTTCCGTCGCCAGCTTACCGGGCCCATTGCTGCCCACACCCGTGCCCGACGTCACCAGGAACGGACGCTTCGATCCAACCAGCACGTCGCCCATAGCAAGGATGGCGTTTTTATCGTCCTCGCAGTTCTTTACGAATTGCGAAAAGTCATGGTTCATCGCGCAATGAATCACACCATCAGCCTTCTCAGCACCCTTCCGCAAACTGTCCAGGTCCTCGATGTTGCCGTGATGCACTTCAACGCCTGCCGCCTGTAACTTCTTCGCGCCTTCTTCCGACCTCGTCAGCCCAAGCACGGTGTGTCCCGCACCCAGCAACTCCGGAATAATCCGCGTTCCGATAAACCCTGTAGCGCCCGTCAAAAATACCTTCATCATCCATCTCCTTCGCAGCGTGAGGGGGCCGCACTCGACCCGTGTGCTTACCTAGATGGCATCCACTCGCCAGACGAACTATGCTGGGAGTCCGCATATTCGGTTCGATCGTCCGGAGACCTGCTTAGGCATTCCGCGAGGTTGATGGGGCATAGGCCCCTGTAAGGTCATCTTCGATCGTCTCGGGCACTGTCGATCGCGGCTCTCACGTGCGCCGCTTGCGCCTTCCGGATTGGCTCAATCGTCAGCCGTTCCGCGATCATTTCCTCGACGAGATCGGTGTGTAATCCGGCGAGCAGGACATGCGCCGCCAATGATGGCATCTCCCGCCTTTCCAACGGGCATTGCGTCCTCAACGCTGTAACGGAGCAGTGACGCACAAAGGGTGTAACGCAACCTCCCGAACGATCCCTCTCTGTCGCGTTTGTACTATCGAGAGACGGACGGCTGCTCCTACTCTCTTTCCAAACGTTCTTGTTGGAGGGGAGACATGGGAAGCAGCACGGCACTACTGGGGGGCGCTCGCGGGGATCGCAGCGTTGGCCTGACAGCTCACAGGCGCAAATGGGATCACCGCTTCTATACAGGGATGGCATTTGCGATTGCGGCAGGCGTCTTTGCTGGGTTCAGCAGGACGTATTATGCGATCAGCTATTTCCATAGCCCCTCGATTCCGTTCTGGGTTCATGTTCACGGCGCGGTCTTCACCGGCTGGATTCTCTTCTACCTGCTCCAGAACCTGCTCGCCATGTATGGGCGGATGAACCTGCATCGCAGTCTTGGACTTGCCGGCGGCCTGCTCGCCTCGGGTGTTGTCGTGATGGGATCCGCTGTTGCTCTGCGTCAGGCGCGTCTGGGACGGTCTTTTCCCTTTCCCGATGTATACAGCTCCCTCGCCGTCTCTGCCGGTCAGATGGCTTTGTTCGGCGTGTTCCTGTTCCTCGGTTTGCGCCTGCGACGAGATAGTGAGAGCCACAAACGCTTCATCCTCATGGCGACGCAGCTCTTCTTCTTCCCGGCATTCGGGCGTTTGATGCAAGGCATCAGTCTGCTGGCGCTCTTGCTTGCCCTGTGCTTTTATTTTGCCGGGCCACTCTACGACTACCTGACTAGAAGGTCTATTCACCCGGCATATCGATGGGGTGTACCACTTCTCATCCTCACCATGCCGCCATTCCCTGTGCTTGCTTCTCACGCGCCTGTATGGCATTCCGTCGTGGATCGCTGGCTGTTGTGATCGCCCCGGCAAGAGTTCAGTTGCCGTCGAATAGCCGGTTCCTCGCGAAGTGGATGAGATGCTCCGGCGCGATCTCCTGGATCGCGGACGTTGGAGCCTCGCCAGCCAGTTCCCGGAAGTCGCGAATCATGTGCATATGGTCGTGATACTGCGCCGCATGTGCGATCTGAGTCCAGCTCATGGATCTCTCCGCTCTCAGACGGAGCGCATGACTAAACCTCGAGATCCGGCTCAGCGCCTTCGGGGAGACTCCAGCGTACGCAAGCGACCTTCGCTCAAGCTGACGAACATTCACACCCATCTGCCGCGCCACATCCGCCACCTTCAGGCCGCTGCCAGTCACTGTAAGGAGGTGAAGCGCCCGGTATACCGGGTCCGCGAAGTTCACCCGTGCGACCTGGCGGGAGAAGTAAGCGTCCAGAGCGTTCACTCGCTCTGAAAAGGTGCGCAAATTCCCAAGCCGTTCGTGAAGCTGAGAGACCGAAGGGCCAAGAAGCGAGTGCCCTTCCGTTCCAGCGTTCGAAAGCGGCGCGGTGGGCACGCCGAAGAGTGCGTGAAAGCCGCAGGGTTGGAACATGATGACCAGCGATTCGATGTGTCCCCTGATAATCAGCCGGGAACGCCGCCAGCCCTGGGGCCCGATGACCGAGATTTCGTTTGGATCTTCCAGCGTCTCCGACCCATAGTTACGCACCTCATAGGAGCCCGCGAACTCAAACTCAAGCATGACCCCAAGCCGCGCCACCACAGGCTCAACCAGCTCCTGCACGCCAAGGCGCGCCTCGCGCTGCACATACGCGCGGATGAAAGGCCGCAAGGCGGATTCCGGAGAGGCGCTTTGAACGTTGAGCATAGGCTCCTAGAATGCACTCCTGCCACGCGGCTGAAATCGCCGATGGCATATGCGGTCAAGGCTAAGCCCTGTGCGGAGGCTTCCGCTAGTACAAATCCGACAGTCTCGCCGTGATGGGTACACGAACCGACTAGACAGGTCGGCACTGACGCACAACGGCCAAAGTGATACCGTTTTGTAGATGCCAGCTCTCCTGACGACCGACCTCTCGCCCCTCCCCCTGATCGCACGCGGCAAGGTTCGCGACATCTACTCGCTCGGTCCCGAGCCAGACTCGGACCTCCTCTTCATCGCCACCGACCGCATCTCGGCCTTCGACCACGTCCTCGGCAGCGGCATCCCCGACAAGGGCCGCATCCTCACCCAGATCTCCGCCTTCTGGTTCGACTACCTGTCGGATACCGTCCAGAATCACCTTCAACCGTACATTGGCCCGGAAGCTATCCAGCGTTTACAACCGTTTTCTGAGGTCATCGAGGGCCGCAGCATGGTCGTGCGCCGCGCCCAGATGTTCCCTGTCGAGTGCGTCGCCCGCGCCTATCTCTCCGGGTCCGGATGGAAGGATTACCAGCAAACTGGCGGGGTTTGTGGGATTCCCCTCCCCCCCGGCCTGCGCGAATCCGACCGCCTCCCCGAGCCGATCTTCACCCCCGCCGCCAAAATCAACACCGGCGGCCACGACGAAAACATCAGCTACAAGGCCGTAGAACGCACCGTAGGCGCCGAAATCGCACGGCGCCTGCGCGACCTCACCCTCGACCTCTTCAAGCGTGCAAGCGAACACGCTGCGTCGAAGGGTCTAATCCTCGCCGATACGAAATTCGAGTTCGGCATCCTGCCCAGCCTGGACCCCAACGACCAGGGAATGCCGCAGATTGCCCTCTGCGACGAGGTTCTGACGCCGGATTCGAGCCGCTTCTGGCCTGCGGCAACCTACGAGCCCGGGGGCCCGCAGCCCTCCTATGACAAGCAATACGTCCGCGACTACCTCGAGTCCATCCGCTGGAACAAGCAGGCGCCCGCTCCCTCGCTGCCGAGTGAAGTCGTTGAAAAGACGCGTGCGAAGTATCTAGAGGCCTTCCATCTCCTTACCGGTCGCACCTCGCTCGAAGCCTGATGCAGCTTCCGAATCCGCAGACCTTCAACGCCTTCGACTGGTTCCTCGTCGCCTTGCTCGCATGGTCGACGATCATGGCATTTTTGCGCGGCATCATCCGCGTTCTCTTCTCCTTCGCCGGACTGATCGCCGGCATCGTACTCGCCGGTTGGTACTATCACGATCTCGCCGTGCGCCTCTCTCACTGGATCGCCACCAAAGCCGCAGCCGAGATCATCTCCTTTCTTCTCATTGCGATTGCGGTCATGGTTTTTGTCGGGCTCGTCGGCCGTCTGGTGAGTCGAACCGCGAAGGCCATCGGCCTTGGATTGCCCGACCGTCTGCTCGGCGCGCTCTTCGGATTTGCCCGAGGATGCCTTCTCGGAGTCGCCGTCATGATGGCCGTTGCGGCATTTCTCCCGGGTTCTGAGTGGATTGCACGTTCTCGTCTCGCCCCCTATTTCCTAGATGGAGCACATGCGGTATCCTTCGTGGTACCGAACGACCTTCAACGAAAGATCCTGCACGGCGCCGAAGAACTCAAGCACAATGCCCCGGGCTGGATCAAGCCACACTCGCAGCGCGACAATGAAACACCGGTGTCATCACTCCCAGTACGTTCGAAACGCATAGCAGCCTCGGACAGCAAAGAAGGATCCTTGTGAAGCGCGAACTCGACGGACTCATTACGCAAATGCACAGCTCCGGAGTCTCCTATGCCGAGGCCGTCCGCCAGTTCAAGAAGCGCTATCTGCTGATGGTCCTCGCTCACCACAAGGGAAACCAGTGCAAGGCCGCGGAAGAACTGGGTATGCATCGCAATACTCTCAGCCGTACCCTTGCCGAGCTCGATATGGATTCCACACAGATCCGCAATGGGATGAAGCGGCCTGTGGCGAGCGAACGTGGCATGCCCAGCGAACGAACTGCGCCCCGGAAGGTTGCGAATCTCTAGCCGATTGGGCAATCGCCTGACGCTCTTCCCTGCCCTTCGACGTCTAACCTGCACGCGATGACCCTCCCCTCCCACCGCCGATCGTCCCGCAAAGCCCGGCGCGCTTCCCTGGCCATCGCGGTAGCGGCGATGGGGCTTTTTCCTGGCGACAGCCGCGCCCAGCAACCCGCAGCCCCTTCGGCCACAGCCGCGGGCACTCCCGTCACGGCTCCACCCCTGCCGGAGCCGCAGAATCGCTCGGCCGCCGACGCCTACATCGCCGGGGCGCGTGCCCTCGAGCACAACGAGTCGGCAGTTGCCGAGAAGCATTTCGCCCGCGCCGTCGCTCTCGATCCCGCAAACAAGGACTACGCCCTCTCTCTCGCCGTCGCGCGCGAGCACCACCTCACCGACCTCGTACACAACGCCGCAGATGCACGAGAACGTGGCAGGAATGCCGATGCGGAGAAGTTCCTGGCCGAGGCTCGCATCCTCGATCCGCAGAACAGCGTCATCGCCCAGCATCCTGTGCCGGGAACACCCGAGCCGCGTCATTCCATGCTCGATATCGAGCCGAGGATCATACCGGGCGTCGGATTCACGGACGCCGTCGTCCTCAAGCCGGACACCACGACCAAGTCTTTCCATATCAAGGGGGATCGGCAGGATGCGATCCGTCAGGTCATGCAGGCCTTCGGCATCAAGACCGACTTCGACGAGTCCGCCGGGCACCAGAATCTTCGCTTCGATCTTGACGACACCACATACTCCCAGGCCGTGCCCATACTCTTTTCCATGAGCCACGTGTTTGCCGTCCCGCTCGATGCAAAGACTGTCCTCATCGCCAAGGACACGGCGGAAAACCACCAGAAGTTCGAACGCCAGGTCGAGGAGACCATCTTCGTCCCCGGCCAGACCGTGGAACAGATGAATGACCTCGGCAACGTCATCCGCAACCTCTTCGACGTGAAGCAACTGACCCTGCAGCAGACCCAGGGCAGCCTCGTCCTGCGGGCGCCCACAGACACGGTAAAGGCGATCAACATCACGCTTGCCGATCTTCTCGACGGCGGCTCCGAGGTCATCGTCGAGATGAAGCTCTACTCGATCGACACCTCTCGCACCCACGACATCGGTGGCCAGCCGCCGCAGTTCGGTGCCTATAACGTCTCGGCCGCCGCCCAGCAGCTCGTCTCGGCGAACCAGACGCTGGTGAACGAGGCAATCTCACAGGGGCTCATCAGTGCTACCGACAGCATCGTTGCCCAGGCATTCAAGCTGATCGCCTCCGGACTGGTCTCGAGCACGCTGTTGAGCAGCACGATCGGCATCCTGGGTGGAACGATCGATCCGACGACCGGCGCGGTCAGCAACGAGTTCACGACCACCGGAATCACCTCATCCTCGACCCTCACGTTCAACCTTGCGCTGAATTCTAGTGATTCGCGCGCTCTTGAAGATGTGCAGGCGCGCGTAGGCGATCGTCAGACCGCGACGTTTCGGTCGGGGATGCGCTACCCGATCACGACGTCAACCTACAGCACACCTTCGACCGCGGCACTCTCCGGCGTGAGCGTGAACGGCCAGAGCGCGTCGAGCCTGCTGTCGCAGTACCTCGGCACAAGCAGCGCGCTGACGATTCCCCAGGTCTCCTACGAAGACCTCGGCCTCACGCTGAAAGCCACGCCGAACGTGCAGAAATCCGGCCGCGTGAGCATGCACCTTGATCTCAAGCTCGAAGCGCTCACCGGAAGCGCGTTGAACGCCATACCAGTCCTCGCGAGCCGAACCCTGACCTCGGATGTAACGGTCAACGAAGGCGAAACCGCCCTCCTGGTGAGCACCGTCAGCAAGAGCGAGTCCTCGGCTGTCACCGGCCTGCCTGGTCTCACGGAGCTCCCCGGCTTCCAGGTTCCGACCGAGCAGAACGTGACCACGGACTCGAGCGAGCTCGTTCTGCTGATCACGCCTCACGTCGTCCGGCATCGTGCAAGCAATCTCGCCGGGCCTCGCATCGCGGTCAATGTGCCGCCGTCTTCGCGCGAAGACTGATCCGCTTATCCTCTGCAGAGGCGTGCGGTTCGTTGACCCAAAACCCCGAAGCCCGGTATACTCAATCTTGTGCGAGCGGGAGTAGCTCAGTGGTAGAGTGCTTCCTTGCCAAGGAAGATGTCGCCGGTTCGACCCCGGTCTCCCGCTCCAAATCAACCTCATCTGCGATACACTCTCCATACAATTCAGAGTCGGCGTGACGTCTTGCTCGGACGTGCTCCTGAGTTGAACGCAGTCTGACACGTTGATACGAGGCGCGGTACCCAAGTGGTAAGGGAGAGGTCTGCAAAACCTTTATGCGTCGGTTCGATCCCGACCCGCGCCTCCAAATTTATCTCATTGAAAATAAACGGCTTGACTTTATCAGTTTTAGTTTTGTGCTATTCGTGTGCTAACCTCTTCGGAGATTCGATCCGAAGACCCCGCTCCGATGACACAACCCGTTCAAATTTCGGCCGTGCCCTCCATAACGATCTTCGTCCGCCATACGAACGAGTGCCCTCGTAAAGCGGATGAGTTCTATAAGAACTGCCGGTGCCACAAGCACCTCCGCTGGACCTATGCTGGACGACAACATCGACAAGCAGCACGTACCAGAATTTGGAAACTTGCTGAGGACGCTCGCCGGAAGATTGAGGCCCAGTATGAGGCCGCAGACCCAACAAAGCCTATCCAGTCGGTCTCGGTAGAGGCAAAGGCTGCGGTCACAATCGAACGGGCCGTGCAGCTATACGTCCTTGACAAGCGATCGCAGGGTCTAGGGGGCGGAGTCCTCAAGAAATACGAGCGGGAGCTGGAACGGTTCGCCAATTTTATGGCTCAGCGTTCAAAACGCTTTCCCCATGAAATTGCCTTGGATACACTCACGGAGTTCCGCGCCGAGTGGAGTGATACCTACCCGTCATCAACCACCCGCGCGAAGGTCCAGGAACGACTCCGAGGATTTCTGCGGTATTGCTACGAAGCACGTCTGATCGACCGGGTACCTAGCCTCTCCCCGATTAAAGTCGATGAACCTCCCACCATGCCTCTCGCTCCAGAGCAATATAGTCGTCTCCTTGAAGTCATTCCCGATGAATTCCCCGCTCCAAAAGCTCAAAGGGTTCACGCTTTCGTTCAGCTCATGCGGTTCAGTGGACTCGCAGTGGGGGACACGGTGAGACTGGAGAGGGACGAACTCCTCTTTGATTCAAAAAAGAGAATATACAGGGTCGTAACAGACCGGCAGAAAACAGGGACTGATGTCTCTGTAGCACTTCCGCCACAGGTCGCTTCCGAGGTCATCTCCGCAATGAAACTCAATCGCCATCCAAAACACATTTTCTGGAACACCGGGACCGGAAAGCTTCAGACGGCGGTCACCAACTGGCAGCACGATCTCAGGCAGATCTTCAGGGCAGCAGGACAACTGGAGGGCCATCCTCACCAGCTTCGGGATACGTTCGCAGTGTCGTTGCTTGAGAGAGGAGTCCCACTGGAAGAGGTGTCGAAATTACTCGGACACACGTCGATCAAGACGACTGAGAAGTATTACGCGAAGTGGGTGAAGGCGAGACAAGATCGATTGGATGATCTCGTAATGGCGACCTGGGCTAGCGGCCCAGCACTGGTCGAGACTAGAGCTTAGAACACGCTAGGAGGCGGCAGTACGTCTCCGATGATGGACTCGAATCAAAACGCTTTCGGGGATTCTGAGCGTTACATACGGTCGCTTATGACGGGTTTCACCGTGTCCCCACCAGAGCACTCCGTCTTCGCCTTCAAATATCTTTTTGATAACTTTCTCACTGAGATGCCACATCTCCGAGACCTCTCCTACGGAGTAATGCCTTTCGAGGGCAACGGAGTGCGGCCGCTCCGACTGCGGCGGTTTACGTGGCGGATAATCTAGGCTCATACGTCGCTCCCGAACGCTATGCCTAAGCATGTGTACTCTTTCGATTCCCGTCCAATGAAAAGTTGTGCGGGAACTATTACTCGGCGGAATAGTGCTTCGGCCAACCCAGAAGAAAGTCAGTCACATCTTAGTTAGGAGGCAGGGGTTCCACAGGTCTTGTCCGGAGTTTTGGGCCCATGAGTCAGATTGATTTTCGTCTCCTTCAATCCGCCATCGTGTTAGCCGATGAGTTGAACTTCTCTCGTGCCGCTTCCCGCCTCCATCTGACCCAACCTGGGCTCACCAAGCAGATACAGGATCTGGAGTCGCAACTGGGCGTCAAAGTATTTGTGCGAAGCAGCCAAGGAGTTGAGGTCACAGAACCTGGCCTGGTCTTCATTGAACACGCGAAACTCGCGGTGTTTCATTTGGAACGCGCCGTACATTTGACTCGCGCGGCGGCCAAAGGAGCGGAGGTCGTCGTCAACTTTGGAAGCTCTCCATACATTGACCCGTACATCATTTCGACGATGCTTTCTGTCCGGCTTCCACTCTTTCCAACCATGCGTGTTCATACTCACAGTCATTTCTCGCAAGAACTGATGCGCCAAGTCAGTTCGGGCGAATTAGACATTGCCATCGTCGCGGCGGGAGAAGAAAACTCACGGCTGAATTTCTTAGAACTTGAAAGTCATCACTTATTCGCCCTTATGCAAGCGGAGGACGCCATCGCGCGAAAGCGAGCCGCATATTTGGACGACTTTGATGATCGAGTGTGGGTGCTATTTGGAAAACATGTCCATCCTACGATGCATGATTCGATCCTCTCTCGGGCCAAAGAGCTCGGAATTGCGCCTCGCGAAATTCAATATTTCACGACAGCAGAAGAGGCAGCGCACCTTGTGGTCAAGCATGAAGGAGTAGCATTCTTGACTCGCACTGGCGCTTGGCGGGTCGCACGAAACGGATTAACGATGCGCCCTCTGGATGAACCAACCCTTACGGTGAAAACAACGCTCATTACTCGCGCGGACGACCGAACTCGTTTGACCAGCGAGTACGTGAGATCAGCTAAGAGGAAGTTCGAACGGAAGAGCGACGGCGACCAGCAGAGGCTTCCATTGGCCGTCTAGCGGCGGAGACGCTCGTCTGTCTCTTCAATCACCGCCTCGTTCAAGGGACCTTCATGTTCACATTGTGAACAATGAAAAACACCGGCAACATCAGGCGTCCCATCCGGATCTTCCCGCCGCGATGCACGCCCGCATTTGAGGCAGACGTGGACGTGGATAAGGTGGGGTGATAAAGGACCTTCATTCTTGCTTTTCAAGGTCACGCCTCCAAGGCGGGCAGCATAGACCCGCTTAAGCCGAAAAGCGCAGCCCGCCGTTGCAAATCAATGTTTTCTCTGAAATGAAGTCATCATGCAGCAGGAACGCGATCGCCTGAGCGACGTATCCGAGACGTTCCCACTTTCCCGTCGATACGATAGGCCACCCTCACCCATCGATTTCAACCCAGTCATTGTTCTCTGCCTCCGTCATAGAACTTCAATATAAACCAATACACAGTAAAACTGTACAGTAATACTGTGTACCTGTTATTCTGTGCTTATGGTTACTGACTCAAAAGCCTCAGAAGGATCACGACTAGCGGCACTAGCGGGTGAACTCCGCGTTTCGATTGGCAAACTCAATCGACGTCTTCGGGAGCAGGCGCATCCAGGCGACTTTACCTCGGCTCAGAAATCAGTCGTTCATCGCTTGGAGCGAGATGGCCCCGCAACGGTTGCGGGCCTCGCGAAGGCCGAAAGCGTTCGTCACCAATCGATGCGTGTAACGGTCGCCAGCTTGGAAACGCTCAAAGTTGTGAGCGGTGAGCCCGATCCAACCGATGGACGACAAACCATCTTCTCCCTGACACCCGTCTTTCAGAAGTCTCTCAAGACCGGCCGCGTGGCACGTGAGGACTGGCTCCTTCGAGCCCTCCATGCACAGCTCGCACCCAGAGAACAGGAAGCGCTCTCCTCCGCGGTGGAATTGCTTAACCGCGTTGGCGATTTTTAAGTTCGCGGATCTACTCAACAAAAGGCGGGTTGAACAATGGAATGGTTGCATTACATCTCTTATTTTTTTGGTGGCTTCTTCCTCTGCAATACGATTCCACATTTCGTGAGCGGAATGACAGGTCGTCCCTTTCAAAGCCCCTTTGCCAAGCCGCCCGGTAGGGGACTCTCTTCTTCGACCGTAAACATGCTGTGGGGGTTTCTCAATCTACTCATTTCGTATGTCTTGATCTGTCGCGTGGGAGACTTCAGGCTGCGTTCCACAACCCACGCGGCTGCCTTCGGATTCGGTTTTCTCCTGATGGGTTTGCAGGCCGCGCGCCATTTCGGCCACTTCTATGGCGGTAATTCTCCGGAGGACTCCAGTGCCGACACCCACTGACGACTCTGCTGAATCGGATCTCCTTGATCCTTTGATCTGGAAGATAAGCTCGGTCGCCGTACTCGGTTCTTTTATCTCGCAACTGGATGCGACGGTTGTTAACGTTTCTCTTTCCAGTCTTGCTGCTACGTTACACAGCAGCCTTTCGACGATCCAATGGGTCACAAGCGGCTATCTTCTCGCACTAGCGCTGATGCTGCCGCTGAGCGGCTGGCTGGTTGACCGCCTTGGAGCTAAGGCCCTTTATCTTTGGTGCTTATCCGCGTTCACCATCTCTTCAGCGTTCTGTGGACTTGCCTGGTCCGCGAATTCGTTGATTGGATTTCGCGTTCTACAGGGTATGAGCGGAGGCCTGTTGGCGCCGATGGCTCAAATGATGATGGCGCGCGCTGCCGGAAAACGAATGGCTAGCGTGATGGGCTTTGCGGCAATGCCCATCTTGATAGCGCCCATCCTGGGCCCAGTGATCGCAGGTGCGATCCTGCAATTCGCATCCTGGCGATGGCTTTTTCTGGTAAACCTTCCGATCGGCGTCTTAGCGATTTTCCTTGCTTTCCTGTTCCTGCCTAACGATCGTGCAGAGACGAAGCCCCGCGATCTTGACCTTCTCGGCCTCGCACTTTTGTCTCCTGGTCTGGTGCTGTTTCTTTACGGATCAGATCACATTCTCGATCGCTCGGGTTTTCTGTTTCTCGCTTTCTCCATTGTCTTGTTCATCGGTTTTCTCAAGTGGGCAACCAAAAAGGGAGATCGCGCTCTCCTTGACCTGCGCTTGTTCAAGGGCAAGGCTTTTTCGGCGGCTGCCATTACTCAATTCATGGCGAACGGCACCTCTTTCGCCGGACAGATGCTCATTCCTATCTTTCTCATCCGCGTCGGGGGACGTTCTCCCAGCGCAACTGGTCTGCTGCTGGCTCCACTTGGTCTGGGCATGATGTGCGGCTATCCATTTGTAGGAACATGGGTGAAACGGTTCGGGAACCGTAAGGTATCGGCTGGAGGGGCGTTATTGGCGCTTGTTGGCACTTTGCCTTTTGTCTACATGGCGTGTCACGGGCTTGCTATCGCGATTCTCGCATGTGCACTTTTCATCCGAGGCGTCGGTCTTAGCAGTGTTGGCGTTCCTTCCATCTCTGCCGCGTACTCCTCGGTAAAGAAGCAAGACCTGCCAATGGCGACGACGACTCTGAACATCGTCATGCGCATCGGTGGCCCGACTCTTACGACTGTATGTGCGACCTTTCTAGGGTGGAGATTAGGTACTGCCCACACCGGCCACGCAGCGCAGGGAGCGTTCACAGCGGCTTTTCTTCTTCTCTGCGCTTTCCATGCCTTCTTGTTCGCCGCCGCGATGAGACTTCCCCACTCGGCGGCGCGAAGAAACGAGCAAGCTCCTGATACCGCCCTGAGAGCTCTCGAGAGCGTTTCTGAGTGAGAGGTACGCAAGCGAGGCACAGAGGATTTCTCAGTGCGATGCCGCAAGCGCTTTGGTTTGGCTTAACGTTTGGCATCTTCACCGCGGGGGGATTTCTTACGCAGATACAAAGAAGGAGATCTTCCCCTCTTGAACCAGGTGGAATGCGCCCTGCTTCGTCTCGCCCGAAAGAGGAATGTCCTTTTCTTGTACCCGGCGCTCCGTCCACAGATCGCTCGCGCAAAAGGCAGACTCCGGGGCAAACAGCCTAAGCTGTCAGACAAACAGCAGAAGGAGTTGAGCCGCATGCATGGAACTGGCCAGTACACGATCAGCGACTTGGCGGAGTTATTCTCCATCTCTAGGCCGACGGTATACCGGACGCTTCTCCGTTCTGCCCGACCGTGACGTTTCTAATATTTGAAGCGTATCGGCCGTTCGCTTCAGTGCTCGGTGGGTACTTTGGCGATTTGGCACCAATCCAGGAACATTGTGAGGCGATGCGTGTGTCAGAATTTATGAGGCACACCGATGCAGCAGACAACATCGAGCGTTCTTGCTCCAGAGTGAGCTCAGAGAGCAAAATCCTCAGGTAACACGATGACTGGTAAGCCCACTTAAAAACCAGGTGACTTCACCTGGCCGCTGTTTGTGTCAATACGTTCCGCCATCGACAGCAAGCGTACTGCCGGTGATATAGGACGCCTCATCAGAGGCGAGGAACGCCACAGCGGCGGCGATCTCTTCCGGCTGTGCCAGACGTCGCAACGCTGACGTGGCTTTCATCAACCGGTCAAACGGCAGGTCTTCCAGTCCCGGCCGCACATATAGCTTCCCCGCATCTTTTGCCATATTCGTTTGTGTGCCCCCAGGTGCAACGGCGTTGATGGTGATTCCACGTTCGCCCAGCTCTGGCGCCAGATTAAGGACCATTGCTGAAACGGCAGCTTTGCTAGCGGCGTAAAGCGTATGGTGCAAGACGGAACGGCGGGCACTGACCGACGAAGTCAGCACTATTCGCCCGCCGGACGGGATGTGACGGGAAGCGGCTTGAGTCACGAAAAGCTGTCCGGCGACGTTAATGGAAAACACACGGGTGAAATCTTCCTGGGTGATATCTTCCAACTTGCCGAAATGCTCCACTCCGGCATTGCTGACCAAGATATCGATGACTCCGAAGGTACTGACCACGTGCTCGATGAGTGCGTCACAGTCTGCACCTTTGCTCATGTCGGCTTGAAAAGCGCTTGCTTTGTAGCCTTTATCCTTCAGGTCCGAGATCAATTCGTCAGCCATCTCAGACTGATCTCTATAGTCGATGACGACCGTTGCTCCATCGCTGGCGAGTCGAGTAGCTATGGCTTTTCCAATACCTTGGCTCGCACCTGTCACAACTGCAACTTTATTAAGAAAGTTCATATCTGTATTAGCCTTCACCTATTCGCTTGCGTGTTCTGCCGACTCGAAAACGTGGTCGGGCGTTCGTGATGCCTTGCGCTCACGCGACTCCCGACGTAATTACCGGCGATTGGCAAGCCCAGCGTCGATCCTCAAGCTCGGTGATGAGGAAGTGGGCAACATCCGCTCGCGCGATGCTGCCCCCATGGAAGTCGGTCAAATCCGTGAGGGCGCGTATGTTGCCAGTGGCGGGGTCGTCAGTCAGGTTGGTGGGTCTAACGATTGTCCAATCGAGACCGCTCTTGCGAATCTCATCTTCTTGCCGATCTTTATCTTTGTAAATTGAGCTAAGGAGCAGCGGCTGAGCGATGTGGTCGTACAGAAAGCCGCCATGACCATGACTGTCCCCCGCGCCGATCCCGGTGATGCACAACAGACGCTTGATGGCCTTCTTGTGCATCTCGCCGATCAGGACGCGCGTCGCGGTCGAGAGAAGCGTCTCTTTGTGGAGCAGGGCAAGTTTCGTTCCCAACGCGCTGATGACGCTATCACACCCGGCCAGTGCCTTTGCGACGGCTTGGCCATCCAAGGCGTCGCCTTGAATGATGTCAGCTCCAGGGAGTAGCGGCGTAGCGTCCGCGGCTGAGAGCGCCAATGCGTTCACTTGGTAGCCATTAGCTAGCGCTTGTAGAACGATCTCTCTCCCTGTGCCGCCGGTCGCGCCGATGACGAGAATCCTCATTGTCTGCCTCCTTGGAGCAACGTTCTGCGATACCAATCCGGTGTCGTTGTTCAGGTTCACGAAGCACTTTGTTCCGTGCTGAAGTCATAAAGCTATCACACGATAGCTATTATGTGATAACTATATTCAGAAGGGAGGATTTCGAGTGGACGACGACGTTACACACCTTTCTGATCTCGCGGAGCTGATCCTAGCGATCGCGCGCTTGATCCAATCTGCGGGCGATCAGACGTTCCCAACAGGCACGCCCATCGAGATCAGCGTCTTGAGGTTTATCAATCACAACCCCGGCACTTCCGCGCGCGCTGCTTCTGAGGCCACCCTTCTTACTTCCAGCAATTTCAGTAGGGTGCTGCGCGGCCTTGAGGAAAGAGGTTTTGTAAATCGGACGGTTGACCCGAACGATGCTCGGCGGGTACGCCTCTATCCAACTGCACTTGCAACCGAGACCCGCCGGCGGCTCGGCGAAGAATGGTACCGGCTGTTGGGAGGAATCGAGGCCGATCCGGCCAAGATCGATCACCTGATCGCGACGTTGCAGCGCATCGAAGGTGAACTTGTCTCACGGCGGCGACAAGACGGCGCGCCAGACGGCTTGCTCAAGAGTAAGCTCTCCCGTCATCTCGACTCGAGAGCACCAGGGGTCCAACCAAACACTTCAAGCAAAAGAACTTTGTCCCGCTCCAAAGGAGACTGATAATGACCGAAATGCCCACAAAAAACCCAAAGATCTTGTACGCCATGCTGCGGCACACGAAGGACGGCGGTAAGCTGCACGAACACCTGTCAGAGCACTTGGAATGGATGCACGGCAACGAGAAGGACGGTCGCGTGTTCATGTCGGGGCCGACCGATGGGAGCGAACTAAACGGTCTGACGATCATCGAGGCCGCCTCACGCGAGGTCGCCGATGAGCTCGCCCAGCAGGATCCATTGATCCGGTCCG
This sequence comes from Granulicella sibirica, assembly GCF_004115155.1. NCBI lineage: Bacteria > Pseudomonadati > Acidobacteriota > Terriglobia > Terriglobales > Acidobacteriaceae > Granulicella > Granulicella sibirica. Next base: position 19,338 of record NZ_RDSM01000002.1, on the reverse strand, counting down.
GCGCAGTGACGTACTCGCTGCATACCTGGAACGTCAACGAGGGGCGGATCGCGCTCACCCTTTACCTCTCCAATCAGTCAGCCTTGCTCGGTTGAACAGCAACGATAGAAACTCTGGCTGGTCGGTCAAAGTGTTGGCGCGGCATGAGCAATGACACCATTGGATGTCGCATAATTCTGCGTCTCGTAGTCAGCTTCCCGGAAGCAATCAGCCCATGCATTCTCATTTGGCGAAACAGGCCGTGTCACTCACTGGGTCGAGATTCAGATTCGACTAGTGCGGCAACTCAGTCGACTCTTAACATACCCGTTGGACCGCCAACTAGCGCTAAAGAAAACCCACCAACTAATGCTGAAGGTCACAGCATCAGCCTTCCGGCTGAACGGTAATCTTTTCGAGTTGTCAATCCGTGAAGATCCCTTTGGAGTCACACCCATGCAGCCGCGGATCGCGAGCCGTGCCAATGTACTCTCCCAAAAAGTCAAGCATAACCCGAACCTTCGGAGTCAAGTGGGATTGACCTGAAAAAATTGCGCAGAGCGTGAGTGAAGGCAAATTCCAGCGTGGGAGAACGGAAACGAGATTGTTGGCCGCTTCAGGCCACTTTGCCATGTACACCGGCAGTACTGCGATACCGAAGTGTTTCAAGGTGAGTTCCATCAGCGCCATAGGGTCCATAATGGCGACTCGAAACTGAATGTTTGGACTAATCGTTTGATTACCTCGACTCAACTTCCATGGTCCATGCCCAATGCACGTATGCGAGAGAAGGTCTTCGGGTCGGGCTGGAGTGCCGGAGGCCTTGATGTAGCCTGCACTCGCAAAAAGTCCTCGCCTCACTCCAGGGTATGGGCGTAGCCGCCGAATAGAGTCACGCGGCACGCGCACCTTGAACAAAATGTCAACATCGTCTCGCGATTCGTGGTCGCCTCCAGGAGCATACGGCTCAATTTCAACCCTTAGATCGGGGTACCGTTCAAGAAATTCATTGAGCAAGGGAGCAAAAATAAAGCGCCCCATAGTGCTTGGGCACGCGATCTTCAATAGACCAGCAGGCCTCTCACGCGTGGCAACGAGAGTCTCGCCGCCTTCATTCAGGGTGCGTAGGGCACGTCGGCATACCTGCAGATAGTCTCTGCCAAAATCGGTAAGGACAAGCCCTCGGGAGCTCCTACGGATGAGCAAAACGCCCAAGCTTTTCTCCAAGCGCGTCAGGGCTCTGCTCACCGTCGAGGTTGGCAGCTTGAGCTTCCCCGCGGCGGAAGTCAAGGTGCCTTCCTGTCCGACCACAGCAAAGATGCGGATGTCATTTAGATCGGCTACTTCCATAAAGCAATTCTAGTCTGTAATGATCCTCTAATCTTGAAGTTCCCCCTTACAGTTACTGGTCTCCAAATTGCATTCATGCAATATCGCTTTGCGGTTGAGTAGATATCGATTCCACTAAGTCGAGGCATCCTTTACTAAGACAATGTTCGCAATCTGCATGTTCATTGTCTACGACTAATACGCTGCAAACGAGGCACTACGGGAGGGTAAAGATGAGGATTCTGGCAATTGGAGGCACCGGCAATGTCGGTGGCAACGTGGTTTCAGAGCTGCTGAAGCGGGGTGCGGCCGTCCGTGTGCTTGCGCGCAAGGAGCCCGAGGCCAGCAAGGCCCAGGCTGGTGTAGACGTTGCCATCGGAGACCTGCTCGACCCAGTATCCGTCGAAAAGGCAATGGACGGAGTGGATAAGCTCTTTCTCCTGAACGCCGTCGTTACGGACGAGTTGACGCAGGCGCTGATCGCTTATGGCATCGCAAAGCGGGTCGGCCTGAAGCACATCACCTATCTGTCTGTTTTCAAGGTTGATCAGTTTCGCGATGTGCCTCACTTTGCGTCCAAACTCGCAGTGGAGGGTGCCCTCCATGAATTTGGAATGCCGTACACCATCCTGCGTCCGGCCTATTACATCCAGAACGATCTGGGCCTCAGGGATGCGTTGACGAAGGCCGGCGTGTATCCCATGCCGCTCGGCACCGCCGGCATTGCTGCGGCAGATGTGAGAGACATTGCCGAAGTAGCAGCGATTTCACTGACTGAAGAGGGACATGAAGGTCAAACTTACGACATCGTTGCGCCTACTCCTATCAGCGGTCCAGGCAATGCAGCCCTGTGGAGCAAATTGCTGGGCAAAGAGATCAAGTACACCGGTCACGACTTCGATCAGTGGGAGCGCGGGATGCGCGCCCGGATGCCAAGCTGGAGCGCCTACGACCTCCGCATGATGTTTCAGGGCTACTTCGAGCGCGGCTTCGCCTCAACCGAAACGGAGGTCGTCCGCCTGACGAAGTTGCTTGGTCGTACACCACATAGCTACGAAGATTTTGCCACAGAAACAGCTGAGGCATGGAAGTCCTAATCTGCCTGCCGTCCAGCAGTCCGCACTGGCGACCACGCAAGCACTTGGAGTGAAGGATGATCAAGCACCATAAGGAAAACTTGCCAGATCGTGCTGCAATGCTTGCTATGCGTGCGTTGCTTGCGGTTCAGCCGAAGTTAAAGTTTGGGCCGGAGACTCGACCCGAATTCGATAGTTTGATGTGGAGCCTTTTGACGTCGATATGACTACATGACAGGGGGACTTTGTCCGCGCTGACGTTTACTGCCGGCAATGCCGACGAAACTCCGTTTGGTCTGTCGGCTTCGGCATCAGCTTAGTCGCACTTATGCAAACCGTGCCGAGGGGTCTGCGTACGCTCCAGCAGTTGGTCCGGAAAATCCATATCGGGAGGGTCTAGGCTATGCTTTCTTCTTTCAATGATTCTTCTTCGGATGTTCCTTCCGCTGCGCCAAGCACCGATTTAGAGAGTTTCGTCGAACTAAGTACCGCCTTGGAGATTGTGCGGACGCTTTCTTCAGAGACGGTCAATGACAATCTGCTCAGCGCGCTGATGAAGGCAGCATTCAGACATGGAGGTGCGGATCGTGGCCTGCTCGTGCGTCTCCGCGACGGAAACTTGCGTATTGAAGCGTCCGCGCTTTTGGATTGCGGTGAAGTCGAAGTCAGTCTGTTGCAGACTGATTGCTCACCATCAGCAGGTCCTCTACAAGTGTTCAGGCGGTTAATCGACACAAAGCAGGCGGTTAGCATCGGAGACTGCGCGGAGGGCCACCCCTTCTCAGAAGACGAGTACCTCCGTTCCTCTACAGTCCGCTGCATGCTTTGTCTTCCTCTCATCCGAGATGTCGAGGTTGAAGGGATCCTCTTCCTCGAACACAACCTCAAGGCGAAGGTGTTCACACCGGCTCGGAGGGCGGTTCTCGATCTGATTGCTGCTCAAGGAGCACAATCACTATGCAATGTCGAGCTCTATGCTAAAATTCCTCGGTCCGACGACTGGATTCGGCCAGCCCTGAACACCATTCCAATTTTGGTGATCACGCGGGATTGCGACGGTGTCGCAGACTTCCACAATCAAAACTGGCTGGACTATACAGGCCTCACCGCCGACGAGGCTCGCGGGGATGGATGGAGGGTTATCTTGCACCCCGAAGATGCCGCTCAGAACGCTGAACAGAGTCAAGCGGACATAGCTGCGGGCAGGGCTGGCAATTATGAGGCGCGTCTTCGTGGCCGGGATGGGCAATACCGGTGGTTCAGCACATACACTGTCCCTCTGCGAGGGGAATCAGGAGAGATTGAGAAGTGGTACGGCGCCTGTATAAATATCGACGACCTAAAAAGTGAGGAACAACGGGCGAGGAAAAGCGAGAGCTTTTTGAATGAGGCACAGCGCATGACCCACTGTGGCAGCTGGACATGGGATATACAGAATAATTGCTTCCCTTCATGGTCAAAAGAAATGTTTCGAATTCTAGGGTGTGACCCGGATACTACATCTCCCACGTTCGAACTCATTGCTGGGAGGATCCATCCCGAAGATCTCTCATCGGTAGACGTTGGGTTGGAAGAAATCGCGGCCGGGGTGCGTGCAGAATTCTTATCGTATTTTCGGATTGTTGATCCGGACGGCAAAATCAGACAGATGCAGGTGATCGCTCACCCTGTAATGAACGCGAAGGGAGACGTTATTGAGATAGTGGGTACGACCATGGACGTCAACGAGCAACATCTTCGAGAACAGGCAATCCGTGAAAGCGAAGAAATGCTGCGTCTTACCGTCAAGACGATACCTGGGCTATGGTCCGCGGCGGCGGATGGGTACGTCGATTCCATCAATGGACACTACCTAAGTTACCGTCCCGCTGATGAAGCCGGTGAGTTGGCGGCCCAGAGCTGGCTGAGCCGCATTCATCCGGAGTTCGTGGACGAGGTCACCCACCAATGGAATCATGCCGTGGCCACCGGAGAACCCTTTCAAGCTGAATTTCAACGCATGCAGCCGGATGGAGCTTATCGTTGGTTTCAGAGTTGTGGTTGGCCCCTGCGAAACTCATCGGGAAAAATCATCCGCTGGTATGGATTGCTGGTGGATATGAATGAACCACATCGCAGAGAGCAAGAGGTACAACGACTGCATTTGAGTCTTGCACGAGCGATGAGAGTCGCGACCGCCGGCGAGCTTGCTGCGTCGATTGTTCATGAAGTCAGTCAACCAGTCGCTGCAATCCTATCGAACGCCGAAGCTTCGATGCACTGGTTGGACGAAAGAACCTTGAACCTGCCGAATGCTCGTCGTGACATCGGCAGGATTGTCCGCGATGCTAATGGGGCGGGTGATGTCATGACCCGTGTGAGAGAACTGTTCAGGAGATCGGCCCCGGTGGCGAGTCCGCTCAACCTTACCGAAATTATTTCCGAAGTGCTTCGGCTAGTCCAAAATGAACTCTCAAAACGTCAGATAGCCGTTCAGACTGACTGGCAAGGCAATCTGCCCGTAGTATGGGGCGACCGAGTGCAGATCCAACAAGTGATCCTCAACTTGCTTATCAACGCAATGGATGCCATGGAAGGAATCAACGAGCTGCCACGAAGAGTTATCGTGCGGCTGAGCCAACAAAGCAATGAGGAGCTGTTGATTGAAGTCCGGGACCAGGGTATTGGGGTGAAGGATGGAAACGACGTTTTCGAAAGCTTCTTTACTACCAAGGATCACGGTATCGGGATGGGTCTGTCAATTTGCAAATCCATTATTGAAGCGCACAGAGGTCGGATTTGGATGGAGCCATGTGAGAGTCCGGGGGCGTCTTTTCGCTTTACTCTACCCGTAGGGCGCTGGGATCGATCATGAAAACTCAAGAGTCTCCCATGGTCTTCATTGTCGACGACGACCTTAGGGTGCGTGAGGCTTTTTGCAGTTTATTAACTTCGGCCGGCTACTGTGTGGTTGCTTTTGCGACAGCGACTGAGTTTCTAGAGTCAAGCAAACCCGATTGTCCTAGCTGTTTGATACTTGATCTTGAATTACCAGATATCAACGGCCTTGCGGTGCAGAAGCAAATCCGCGAAGGTCATGGTCCACCCATTATCTTCATTACAGGTCATGGCGACATTCCGACCTCGGTTAGGGCTATTAAGTCCGGCGCGATTGAATTTCTCCTCAAGCCGGTCAAGAAAGACACGCTCTTTCCGGTAGTAGAGGAGGCGCTCATGCGCGATCGCGCTGCGCGAGAAGCGAGATTTCAGCAATCGGAGTTGCGCAAGCGGTACGCAAAGTTGACTCCGCGTGAGCGCGAAGTTCTTCCCTTCGTGGTATCAGGGTTCGCGAACAAGAATACAGCAGCGGAATTAGGGAACAGCGGGTTCACGATCGGGATTCAGCGCGGCCAGGTGATGCGAAAGATGGGTGCCCAATCACTAGCCGAGCTAATTAGAATGGCGGATAGGCTGGGGATTCACGCACTAGACCGCAATTGCTAGTGCTCTGATATACATCCATTGTCTCTTCCTGCGTCGCATGGGCAGCGCTTCCCTCGCGCTCGACCAACGTGATCTTCTCAGAGCAAACTCAAGATATTGACCTTCCAATTGTCGGGGATTGAGCGCAGCGCCGCTCCCACTACCCAATCAGTGAACTGTCTTGCACGGGCCACTATCCCCTCGTACTTGACAGGCATAACGTTTTTGCGAATGGTGATGCCTCCAGCTTCGGTTCGGACGTAAATAAACCTGTTATATGCAGCCCTCTTTCCCCCATCTAGAATTCAAGAATCGAAGCTCACTTTCGCTCCGACGATTTCGCCACAGACCATCCCCTAGGAGAACTCATGCCGTCGATGCCGCTCGATGTAAGCCGACGTGTTTCACGTTACGACGAACAGAAATGGATTCTTGATTCATTGATTGATCTTGTCGGGCCAGACTAGGACCAAGGGCGGCTCGTTTATCGAGCCGCCCTGTGTGGACATGATTCCCAAAACCACTTCATGGGCATGAAGTCAAAGATTATTTCGAGAGGGGATTTGCTTCCACCGGGACGGAAGTGGCAAGCATCACCAAGCTTCTGAGGCACGATCCCCCGAGCTATGAGGCGTTCGCTACGAAAGAAGCGGCTGAATGGAAGAATCTGCAGAGCTAAACCCTTTGATACCGTACCAACGCGTCGTCAAAGACTGAGCACGAATATTCAAGGTGCATTGCTATCTCTTCGATCCATAGAAAGGAGAATGAAATGTTCAAGAACCCACAGTTTCGAATGCGAGGCCAGTTCACGGCCGAAAACACCGCACTCGTCTTGGTAGACTACCAGGTCGGTACGTTGCAACTCATTCGATCCACGAGCTCAGATGTTTCGCTGAGGAACGCCGTGATGCTCGCGAATGCAGCAACGACCTTGAAGATGCCAATTGTGCTGACTTCAAGCCAAGAAGACAAGACGCAGGGTCCGGTCGCCCCAGCCCTGCAGAAAGCTGCACCGGACGCCTACAAGAATCGTGTAAAGCGAGCGGGTATCGTAAACGCCTGGGCAGATCCGAACTTCAGCGCGGCGGTTGAGGCGACAGGGCGAAAGAACCTCATCATGGGTGGCGTGACAACGGATATCTGCCTCATTTTCCCGAGTATCAGCGTAGTGCAGCTTGGTTATAGTGTTCAGGCCATTCTCGATGCATCGGGTTCTTCCTGGCCTGTGCAGGAAGAATTGGCAAGACAACGCATGCAGCACGCGGGCGTCGTGCTCACTACGACCAATACGGCCATCGCGGAGTTGGTGCAGGATTGGGCCTCGCCCGCGGGTAGTGAGCTCATCAAGCTGTTGGTAACCACTGCTCCCATGATGCAGCCCATGACCTAGGAGACCTTAATATGACAGACCAAAACGTAAATAAAGTAGCCGGGTTTCGCCGCGAAACCGCGATCGTGAATGGAACGCGTCTGCACTATTGGGTCGGTGGCAATCCTCATGGCATTCCCGTTCTGCTATGGCACGGTTTTCTCGGGACTGCGCATAGCTGGTACAAGGTAATGCCGTTGCTGGCAGAGGCCGGTTACGCGGTGCTGGCGCCCGATATGCGTGGGTATGGGGACTCCGATAAGCCGCCGGGAACGTCGGGCTACGACGCTCGTGCCCTAGGAGAAGAGTTTCGTGCCCTGGCAAAAGAACTGGAATTTGGGAACGGTCGAAAGTTGTTTCTGATCGCTCACGATATGGGGGCGCTGCCCGCTCTTCTGTGGGCTGCCGATCAGCCCACAGAAGTCGCCGGTCTCGTCTATATGGAGGTTCCCACCATGCTTGAAGAGTTCCTAACAAAGGTGATCGTCTATACACCGGAGGCTGCGGCAAAAGGATCGATGTGGTGGTGGCTCTTGCCGCTAGCGCCGGGTGTGCCCGAACGTCTGATTGTTGGCAACGAGCGCGCTTTTCTTTCGTGGTTTTATGAACGGGCCACGGTGGATAAAAATTCCATTACCGAGGAGTCTATTCGCGAGACGCTCCGCACGTTCAGCGGGGCCGAAGGTGTGCTCGGGTCTATGGGCATCTATCGTGCTGCTTTCACGACAATCGAACAGACCACGCCGCTGAAGAAGGACAAGGTAAAGATCCCGATACTTGCTATTGGAGGAGAGAAGGGCCTTGGAACAAAAGTGGCAGAGATGGTGGAAGCTGTCGCCAGCGACGTTACCGGAAAGACAATTTCCTCTTGTGGACACTTCGTTCCGGAAGAAGAGCCTGTGCAGATGGTAAAGCTCTTTCAAGAGTTTGCGGCGAAGGTGAAGTAGTCATGGCACATATCACGCGCCGCTCTGCGCTTAGGTTGGCTGCGCTTGTCGGTGCTGGAATTTGTTCAAGCGGCCCTCGCGTTTCAGTTGCACAGAAAAGTAACCAAGTTCCATCAAGGAGAACAAGCATGTCCGAATCAACATCGCAGTATCCCCCGCTTCCCCCCGATGATCTACAGCGCACTCTCACCATTGCAAAGCCTGACACCGACCAGACTCTTCAGCATATCGGTCTTGTGGGTGACACGTACACCATCACCGTGTCCGGTGACGAAACCAATGGCCGCTTCTGCGTGATCGATATGCATATTCCTCCAGACGGTGGACCCGGTCCCCATCGTCATGACTTCGAAGAAACCTTCATCCTTCTGGAAGGAGAAATGCAGGCGACGTTCCGCGGAAAGAAGTCGATCGTGAGGGCCGGAGATACCGTAAACATTCCTTCCAACGCCCCGCATCAATTTCATAATATTTCTTCGAAGCCCGTTCGCCTCCTGTGCATCTGCTCTCCGGCCGGCCAGGAGAATTTCTTCCAGCAGGTTGGAGTCCCCGTGGCCACTCGCACGACAGCTCCCCCGAAGCTTGATAAGGAACAACAGCAACAGTTCATCGAGAAGGCGCATACCCTTGCTCCGAGGTATCGAACGGAACTCTTGAAGGAAGCCTAACCAATGTCGAGTTCCCGCCGGCAAGATGATTGCCGGCCGGAACTTGAAGGGCTGCGGCAAGGCACCTTTGGAACAGCAACGCTCGAGGTTTACAAATGATTCTCACGGCTTCCGCGCAAATTCGCCGGAGGAGGTGCGGTCTTCTCCAGGGGGTTGTTGGCCGGCATGATGCTGGCAGTCGCGCTGGAGCAAAGTGCCGCTCAAGAGCTAGGAGGTGACGCCTGGACAGCCCGCCAGAATATGGATGACAAACTGTTCCGGAAGGTCATGCCATTCGTATTTCTGGCCATTCTCGCGTCGTCTGGCTCAGGCGCGCGATTGCTAGCCCAACGTGCGAGAACCTGATGATTGGGTCATGCTTCGCTTCGCTGGTGGTAATGCTCGTCACAGTCATCTTCGAGGTGCCGTTTAACCAGCAGATTGGGCGGTGGAAGTCGAAAGGTGTTCCGGCTGATTAGCAGATGTCACGCGATGCATGGCTAAGGAACTACTGGACTCCCACCTTTTTCGTAGTGATTGCTTTTCTACTTGCGATCGTGGCTACCCCAAAAGCTAAACGCACCGGGTAGGAGATGGCCGCATGAAGTTTGTATTTTGAAAATGTGAGGATGGCATGAATAGTTTTGACGTGATCGTCATTGGCGGGGGTTCTGCCGGTTGTGTTCTCGCAAGTCGATTGAGCGAGGAAAGCCAGCGTAGCGTATTGCTGCTGGAGGCAGGTGAGGCTTACTTCCCGAATACCTATCCCGAGCCGCTCACCAACATGAATGGGCTCACTTCGGAACCGCGATTTATCTGGGGCTACCAGAGCGCTCCCGGGCGGCCACACACGATTGCAGCACTTGCAGGCAAGCTTTTGGGTGGGGGCTCCGCGATCAATGGTGCAATCTCTCGACGGGCCCGACCGAGCGACTTTAGCCGATGGCAGGAGCATGGTCTCACTGAGTGGACTTGGGAGAATGCTCTACAGACCTACAAGACTCTTGAGAATACTCCCTCCGGCGATGACATGTGGCATGGACGGAGCGGTCCGTGGCCGATAAGGCAGCCGCAACTCGACAAGGTCAATCCAGTCTCACGTGCATTCGTCGATACGGCGATACAAGCCGGGTACAAATGGATCGATGATTTCAATGGTTCTGATCAAGAGGGTGTTGGTCTCGAACCGCGGAACATGGAGAATGACGTTCGATTCAACGCTGGAATGACTTATCTCAAGGAAGATGTGCGCGCCCGAACAAACCTCACGATTCGGGGCATGGCCCAGGTAGATCGATTGTTCTTTGAGAAGAATCGAGCTTCCGAGGTGGTGCTGGTAGGGGGAGAAACTATCAAGGCGGGTTGCATCGTTCTGTGCGCTGGCGTCTTCGGAACGCCAGCAATTCTCCTTCGCTCGGGGGTAGGCCCGAAAGAGCACCTCAGCACACTGGGGATCAAGGTTGTGGCCGACCTTCCAGTCGGCTCGCGATTGCAGGAGCAGCCGATGTTCGCGTTGGGCTACAAGTTGAAACCTGATGCGAAGGTCGATCCCCCGAACGGCAGTGTCGCACTGTGGACTAAATCGAAAGATGCTACGGGGGATGAGCTTGACTTGCAACTCACTGCTTATTTTCAGCCCGACGTTGATCACACTGGTACCCCTATTCACATACTTCGCATTTGGGCTTCAGTGGTCCTTCCAAGATCAACAGGCTTACTTCGCTTGAAAAGTCCTGATCCCTTGGTGACTCCATGGATTGATTACAACCTTCTCGCTGACCCAAGTGACCGCGAACGGCAGCGAGAGATCATTCGCATCGCCAGACGAATTGCGGAGACTAGACCGCTCGCAGACTGGATCGAACAGGAGGTAGCGCCCGGCGCTCTCGTGCAAAGCGATGACGACATGGATTCCGCCATCAATGCAAGCGGCGGTATCTACTTTCACGCCACTTCGACAGCACCAATGGGTGCTGATCCGAACGTGTCGGTTACAGATTCTAAGGGGGAGATACATGGTCTATCTGGGATTTTTGTCGCAGACGCCTCATCGTTTCCAGAGATAGTCTCACCTCCGATCAACCTGACAGTGATTATGCTGGCGGAGCGCATTGCGAGCGGTTTGCGATTTGATTAGGGACGGCGCTGAACGCGAACTAGATAAGGAGGACAAGCTATGCGTGAGCCGAACACGGATGAGTCAAAGACTCACTCAGAAAGCAGCCCCGGCTGAGGCACGGGGTCAGAGCGAGCTGGATATGCAGAGTCGGGTAGCTGGAGTTACGCTCCTCCTTGAAGTTAAGTGGACACTTCAAATACTCTGCCCAGTTCGGGAGCGTCCCGTTCGGCTGAGCGATGTGAAGCGCAAGTCCAACAGCCTCAAAGAAGGCGATTACAGCTCGATCGCGTTACCTAAGAGCCGCTGGCCTTGTTATACGCAAGGAGGTGGGCCACTCTCTCTGCATCTCGAATATCAGCTTGCGGAGGAGTTGCGGCAACCTCTCGAAGATCTCCTAGACCATCCGGCGGAGTGGGAAGGCGTCATTGTTCACCAGTCGCTCCTGTGATTCGAAAAGACATCGCTGGTGCTGCACCGCATGATGAGACGAACTCGCAACATTCCAGTCCGACGGATTCGTGACTCCCCGTCGGATGTCCGTCGAAATTCTGAAGGTGCAAGGATGAGGCAAATTGCAATGACCACATCACGACTGCGAAACAGTGCCACGCGATCGATAGCAATCATTGCAGCCATACTCATGAGCGTGGTGGTCTGTGCCGGACGAGCGCAAAGTGGAAGAACATCTGCCGGCTCTTCTCCTTCTCTGGAGGATGGCAATGGGAGCGAGATACCAGGCGCGTTCATGCCGCATTGGCGCGCTGGAGCTGAAAAGCATGGCATAAAGCTCTCCTTACAAGATATGTATGATTTTCAGGGAAACCCGTCAGGTGGCCGGACTCAAGTGGGAACTGTATTTGGTCGCACGACCGCGACCCTCAGCCTAGATCTGACGAGACTTGCAGGAGTTCCCGGCGCTTCGGTGTTCGCAAGCGGACTTTTCCAAACGGGATCAAATCTGGCGACAACATATATTGGGGCGTGGGATCTAACGAGCTCGATCGCCGGAACGCACACCATCCGCGTGAACGAGTATTACTGGCAGCAGGTTCTTTTACAGAAAAAGCTTACAATCCGCGGGGGCCAAATCGCAGCTGGGACGGAATTTGGCAACCAGGCGATCGGGTTCGATGACCAAGGTAGTGCGTTCAAAACCTGGGTGAATAACTCCCTCGCAAGTGGTTTGCCTACCGTCACGGAGCTATATCTCCCTGTACCTCCTGCAGGTAAGCCGGGCCTACTGATCTTGCTCGATCCCACCAAGAGCATCTTCCTCAAAGTTGGCGTCCTCAGTGGGACCCACAACATGTTCGAAGGAGACGAAAACGGAACACGATTCGACCTCCGTAATGCCCCACTCGCCGCAGTCTCCATCGGTTGGAAGTCGAGCGACCCTTCCAAGGCCCATCCCGGCGTTTACAAGTTCGGGTTGATTTCAAACTTTGGTTATTTTCAGCGTTTCGGCTCTCATGCTTTGACGCATGGGAACGATGCCCTATTTGCAAACGCGGGCTATGCGCTGTGGCGAGCCCGAAAGCCAGATAGCTCATATAGCCATCGTGGCGTTGACGCCCAAGTAAGTCTAGCCGCGGCTCCTCGAGTGTTAAACAGGAGCGACTTTGAAACGGCTGATGGGTTTCGATTCGTCGGGCTCACGCCGCGTAGACCCTCAGATATTGCTGCTATCGGCATCGTCTATGCGCATTTCAGCCGCGACTGGAACCGTGATCTGCAGGCGCAACATCTACCTGGTAGAGCGTCACAGACGAATCTCGAGGTTTCTTACAAGATCGTCTTTTCGCGATGGTTCAGCCTATGGCCCGACTTTCAATATGTCTGGAAACCCAGTGGAGATCGCCGCGTTTCTGATGCTCCCGTCCTTGGTCTGAGAGTGGTGTTCGATCACTAAAGCTATAAAACGCTTCGTACTAGGTGAGTAATCAAGAGCGCCCGAACAACTCGCTCTTGTCCCCCATGGGGGACAAGAGCAAACGATCTGGCGATGGCGACGGCCTCGGCGAGCCGGTCCATTTCAAGATAGCGTTTGTTTCCCCATCGAGTCGAGGCCACATGCCGGAGTTGAGCGGCGCCCAGCATGAGCGCGGAGTTGCCGTCGGGAAAGGCTCCGACGACTCGAGTTCATCGCCGGTTCTCGCGTATCAGCCGTTCCAACGGGTTGTTGGTTCGCAGACAGCGCCAGTGTTCGGCGGCATGGAATAGTAACTCAGCGTCTCGGCGATGCCGTTCTCGACGATCTCGGCCGCCCTGGCCAACTTCATCGCCCGCAGCTTTTCAACGACCAGGCAAGCCCTCTGCTTCGCCGCTTCGGCATCTTCCTGGGCATGGATGGCCTTCAGCATCGTCGCCACTTGCTTGACCTTGCCGGTTGGCACCGCCGTCCAGACGTTGCGGTAGAAGTGGATCACGCAGCGTTGCCACTTCGCCTCGGGATAGAAGTCGACGACGTTCTCGACCAGCCCGAGGCACTTGTCCGACACCAAGAGCTCGACGCCCTTCAGCCCGCGGCCCTTCAAGCCGCGCAGGAATTCCGTCCAACTCGCCTCGTCTTCCTTGCGCCTTCGCTCACCGCCAGGATCTGCTGATAGCCGCTCTGCGCAACGCCAATCGCCATCAGCACCGAGGCGTTTTTCACCTCGCCGCCCCAGCTGCGCTTCAGCCACAGACCATCCAGGAAAAACATAGGGGAAATCGCCCACCAGCGGTTGCTGGCACCACTGCTCGATCTGCTTGTAGATCTTCTGGTTCAGATCGGTCACCGTCGAGGCCGACACCCGCGTGCCCCAAAGCGCCTGCGGCATGTTATGAGATCAGAAGCAAATTGCATAGTGGTCAGTGATATGCCAATAACAGGCTGCGAACGAGCAAGAAGGTGCTTATCTCGTGGGCGAGTATCGCCGGGTCGCCTAACAATACTGGACTGCTACGTCGAGTTCAGACAACTGATGAAAGAAGCACGAGTCTGTCCGGACACCGAGCTAGGATTTCTTCCGATCAGTCCGACATACTAGCCTGTACTAGAGATGGCTCTTGAACCACCTAACAGCGGCTTCCGTAGCCTGGGTGAAGGTACGGTCTGGCATGTAAATGTCGTAATGCCCACCGGGTATGGCTACGACTTCCTTGGGCTCAAGCGCCGCTTGAAAAAAGTCGTAGGCCGGCTCAACGGGCATTGTTTTGTCCTCCGAAGCCAGGATCATCATCAGTGGCGTCGGGCTAATTCGCTTAGCATGAGCAAGGATGTCGTGATCGAGAAAATAAGCGAGCGAACGAAGCGTGAGTCCGTTAACCCAACTGGCAGGCGTGCCCATTGGCCCGTTGGCGAAGTAGTTCATTGCATCATCATCTCGGAAGAGCGAAAATTCGGTCGAAGGGTCGTCCTTAGTGCGGCCGAGGACTACTGTTGGCGACGGTTCCCCAGCCAAGACCTTGCTCCATTCGCTATCAATGACCTGTTGAAAGGCTTCCATGAGCGGAAGCCCGCCAGTGCGAAGCACCACCTCGACGCCCGAGATCCATGGGACTTGGGAGACGACTGCCTTGATTCGTTTGTCATAGGCCGCGACGGCCAATACATGACTACCGCTAAAGCTGGTTCCCCAAAGTCCCAGACGCTTCGATTCAAAATGCTCGAATGATTGGGCGAAAGTGATGGCCATCTTCATGTCACGGGCCTGGGCTATCGGATCGATCTCCAGCCGGGGCATTCCGTCACTGATTCCGCAATTGCGGTGGTCATATGTCAGAACACCAAATCCTTGTTGAGCGAAGGCCTCGGCGACCGGTTCAAGGCGTTCTGCACTGTCGCCCAACCCGCTTGAAGCGATGATTGCTGGAACAGGTCCTGTCGCGCCGTCTGGGAGATAAGCCGTTCCGCGAAGGATGTACAGACCGTCAAAAGTCGGAAATTCGATCGTCTTTTTCATTATTTGTCCCTTGAATCTCGGATACCGTTCGCATTGGGGATTCTGAAGACACTATGTCAATCAAGAAATGTGATGCCTTAAACTAGATGGTGGCTTCGCGAAGGCAATGGTTGGAACTCCTCGGGCCGCCTTTCGCAGATCACTGTCGCTGGCCGCTTCCGGCATGAGGCGCGACGCAAACTCAGCCGATACGATTCGACGTTCTCCACACCGAGCCGCAGATAGCTACCGGCGATAGCTAGACGGGATCAGGGACCCAATTCCCATGAAACCCAAACGGGACACGCACCGGCAAGCGGATCCTAGCGACTGGTGCCTCGGAGAATGCTTGCGCATCCACGATGACGACATCGGATGCGTCGCGCGCAGCATCGTACACGAAGGATATGATCCAGCCGTCGTCCTCCGCGGATGCTGCTTGCTTTGGAACAAAAACCGGCTCAAGCGTTACACAACTTGGGCCATAGTCATGCACTTCCGTGCGACCGGTGCTCACATCATGTTTGTAGGCCGGACCGAAGCGTAATCCCTCCATCGAAGCGGTGTAACCGTACTTGTAAGCCTGGCCAGCGTATGCGTCGTTAAAGCGAGGGAACTCACAACCACGCTCTTCAAGTATTGACTCCTGAAGAGAACCGGTGGCGAGATCAATCGTCCAGCGCGCAAGGCGCGGTACAGCCTCACTGGGGCCGCGCCGGTCCTGATCGAACGTGTGGGAGTGGCGTACCACGTCCAAGACGACCGTGTTGTCTCGATCAAAGGCATTCATGATGTGGAAGACGAAGCATGCGGGAGCCTCGAACCAGCGCAGCTCGGCAACATTCCCGCTTCGCGGCAGTATGCCCACTCGTGCTGGCGACTGGGCGTTCCATGTATAAGGAAAACTGCGGCCGACCTCTGCCTTGTTGAAGGTTACGGGGAGATCCAACACAATCACCTTGGTCGCAGTGAAACCCATATCGTGAACCATTGGGTTGTTTGGCACGGCAATCTCGGCGACCGAACGACTGAGGCCATCCTTACCCACGACAATATAGCTCAGGTTGCTAAGCCCGGGCTCATAAGTGATCGCGTGAAGCTCTCCAGTCTTGGGATCCAGCTTCGGATGAGCTACGAAGCCATGCTGGAGACTACCGCGGAAATCAGATCGGGCGGCACTCTCGAGAGTGTACGTAAGTTCGACCGGTAGGCCGCCCGCTTCAACGGTGGCGTAGGTGCGCCCAGCAATGTCCAAGATATTTGTGTTTACGACATTCTTGTATCTGCCGTTTCGTGGGCCTGGCAGGGGAGGCCGTCCGAGGGACGATGCGGTGATGTCGTCCACCACAAAGCGGTTGCGATACCACTCCGCCTTCCCTCCACGCAGACGAAGTCCGTGTGCCATCCCTGAGCCCATAAACCAGTGGTGCGTCTGTTCGTCTGGCGTTCCCGTAGGATTCGGCCCGATCCGAAGAAGTCGACCCTCCAGTTCGCGTGGAATCTCACCCTCTACAGGCAAGTCGAAGGCAGTGGTTTCCGTCAGGACCGGGGCGAAGTTTCCCATGAGATAAGGATTGGTGTGCGGAAGATGAATGCTTGCAAGGTCGAGTTCCGGCATTGATTGCGCCTTTCGAGTATGTGATTTTCAATCACATATGTAATGCTACATTACATAAACGCGCTGTGCGCCGAGGCAGGAAAATACCAATCATGAACCGCGAGTCACCGCAAATACTGGGCAAAACTGCTCGCGCTGCAGGAGCGAAGGGCGCCACGAGGGCCTATCACCATGGTGACCTACGTGCTTCCCTCATCGCTGCCGCCCGTGAAGCGCTAGAAACGACTGCGCATGAAGACATATCCCTGAAGGGGTTAGCGTCTCACCTGGGTGTGTCTCAGCCTGCACCTTATCGGCACTTTGCCGATCGAGAAGATCTGCTGAGGGCTGTGGCGACGCAGGGATTTCAGGAGTTTTGCGCCGAACTTGCACCTGCCTCGGGGATAAGCGCACGCCGGGACTTTACGAAGGCCTGTGACGAATACTTAAGCTTCGCTCAAAGAAATCGCGGTCTATACCGCCTGATGTTCGCATCGCGCCTTTCGAGGGATTCGGCGGGAACTGAACTTAGCAAGGTGGGGAACGACGCATTCAGCTTATTGCTTCATCGAGTTCGTCGTTGCATAGGAGCGGAGGGTGCACAAGTCAACGCCGTCTGGATATGGTCTACGCTGCATGGGTTGGCGATGCTTGATGCCGAACAGATCACGTCTGGTCCGCTCGCCGGCCATCTCACGTCAGGACAGGTCATTCGTCATATGTTGAAATCAATGATGCGGAAGTGAATGACACTCGATTAGCTTTATCGAGCAAGATCCTTCACGTCTACGAGACTTCTGGTTCGGCAAAGTTCCGCTAGGCAAACTGACCTCGACTACTCTCCATGTTCCTGTCCCGCCATTCGTAGCTCAATGCGCGCAAAGGCGTCACATGCTCGAAACACGTTGCGATTGTAAGCGCATCGGCCCTGCTCCGCGGTGTTAGGTCATGGAGCCCGTCGATCTCTCAAGGGGGAAATGTGCCGGGCACCTTCTCTCGTGATGACATCGGCACAGGAAATGTGATGCAGCCTTCCCACGTTGTTTGCACTCGTCGATGGCTGACTGAGAGGGCCGTTCCACGCGGTCAGCGGGAGGTCTTGTCTGCAAGAGCCTCCGCACTTTGTTCGATTTATATTGGACTGAGGCTCTCTTGACGGTGGTGAGATGGGGTCAGACGCCCGTACTCGTAGGCAGATGAGTCGTCTAGAGAGGAAATGAGGAGCAACCCGAGCCACATGCAAGCATCCTTCGCTTGAGTTATCGTTGGTGTTGTTGAGATGGCGGGCATCAACCACGGCGAAATTAATAAACAGACGGCTTGCGGCGGTCTGCGTTCTGGAAACTCCAAGCAGTCGCAATCGATCTATCCGTGCGCGGGAACACTCTCCCGACACAAACTTCGGTTGTGCTGCTCAACGTTTCCATCGAGTTTTCTTATGCTGTGCTGAGCTGAAATCGGCTAGGATTCTTCTGGTCATCGAAAAACGCTGTATGCATGTCGAAGCTGCCCCTCACATTTCGCACTGACAATGGTTGCCGACCTGATTCGTTAAATCCTGAACTGGTTCTCGCGGAAGCTAGTTCACTAAGACACGTCCGATGCATTTCAGCAGTTCTGAAGAACTAAAGGGCTTGTGCAAAAAGCATACCGCGCCTTCGGCCAGAGCCCGCTTCTCTGCGATGTCATCCTCGTGCGCAGTTATGAAAATGACAGGGAGATCAAGTCGTTGCTTTTTGAGCCGGCGTTGCAACTCGATGCCATCCATATTCGGCATACGAACATCGGTAATTAAACATCTGGCTCTGACCAAAGCCGGCGATAGTAAGAAAGCCTCAGCGGACTGAAACACGGCGCAAATATATCCAGCAGCTTCCACAAGATTACTAAGGGACTCCCTAATGCGAGAATCATCATCGACGATTGCGACCTGTACCTCTCGCTGCGCTCTCACGTTCATCAGCCTCTCAAGCTTAAGCCCTAAACTGGGCTAAGTGAATCGTCTCGTTAAAAGCTCAATCTGACGGTCCCATCTTCCAATGGAGCGCGTCACAGTGCGGGTGCACACCGTATCTGCAATGCAGTACATTTCCTAAAGGGCAGCCATGACCGCCTGACTGATCACTTCTCTGGTGTTCGTCTCCATTCGAGACGAACCCTAGGTATTTCAAAACTTTGTCTCCCGCGTTTGGGTACCCACCGCAGAACCCCGTATCGATTTTGTCCAGGCCGTCGGGATCATGGTTAACCCAAAAACGTTCGAATCGCGTGTATGGCATATCACCCTACATGCCGGCGAAGATCCGCAGAGCAGGCTTTTGTCAAGCCGGAATTCTAAACGTTGAGGACGGATCATTGGAGCGGGCTTATCTCCACTCCTAAGTCTAGGGACGACCCACGACCCCGCGAAGATGATCATCTGAGAGATCAAGCGGTTCGGGACACAAGTCGCGGATGGCGCCAAGAAGTTGCAGAGGATGTATCGGTTTTGCAAACAGAACAAACTGCGTTCTTCCTGCTGTTCGCGACTCATCAACGTTTCTGTGCGAGCCTCCGCCGAGAACAGGAGCACCTTGCAAGGAGGAAGCAAAGTCTTCACCTTGATAGCCCACTCAACTCCAGTCATCCCTGGCATCAAAACGTCGAAAACCAACAGGTCGGGCGGTGGTGAGATCGATGCGTCCAAAGCCGCGCTAGCAAAATGAAATGACTCCGCGGCAAACCCGTTCAACCTCAAGATGATAGCCAGAGTGTGTGATAAGAGGTGGCTCGGGGAAACTGAACAAGGGCTTAGGTGGAGGATCTCGTCTGAAGTGGCCTAAGATGGCCTGAAAGAGGAGATGGAATGAGCAGACGTCCCCGTCGGAACCACACAGCGGCATTCAAG